>JBBQGL010000011.1:0-37329 GCA_038323025.1 Hyphomicrobiales bacterium | reverse complement strand
CACATCGTAGCCTACGCCGACGTCGTTGCCCTTGACGTAGCCCTCTGCCGAAGTGAATCCGACGAACTCGAGCCGCCGCAGGTCGGCGTCGAAATACTGGACGTTGATGGCGCCGCCGAGCGCCAGCCAGTCGTTGACCTGGTAGGCGCCGCCGAGCTGCAGATCGTAGGCGATCATCTTTGTCGAGAGAAGCTGGTACTCGCCCGCCCAGACCGGCTTGGTGTCGATGACCACCGCGAACGGCGAGTAAAGCGCCACGCCTGCCGTGAACCGGTCCGAAAGCCGCCAGGAGCCGAAAGCCGTCGGGCCAAATTGTGGGTCGGTCATCTCTCCGCTGTTGCCAAGCCCGGTCAGGTTGCCGCCGCCGGCGAACGTCGGGGCGGTCGCGTTGGTTGCAGTCATGCTGGCGGAAGGGAAGAAGCCCTTGAGGTCCACGGTGACCTGCCGGCCCGGCAGGTCGGCCAGCGTCGCCGGATTGTAGATCTGGAAGGACGGGTCGTATCCGAACGCGGTAACGCCGGCGAAGCTTGTCATCAGGCCCGAGGTGGAATTGTCGCGAACCGCGAATCCACCGGCGGATGCCGGCGGCGTGGCAGACAGGCCGGCAAGCGCAATCGTTGCGCACGCGGCCAAGGCCATTTTCTTCATCGACTCCCCCCAGTCCCGGATCGGGGTGCATTTCGCGCACCACCGACGACACGCCGCAACCGGAGACTAGCGCGCCATTCCCGCTTCGCCAAACGGGAATGACGACGCCGGCTAACGCGCCGGTGGCAAATGCCTGGTGGCGGTGAAGTCGTAGACCTTCACGATGGGATTGGTCTTGGCCGGCCCTGCGCCGAATTTCTGAGCCGTGCAGAAACCGCGATCCCAGACCACGCGGGCGACCCGCGAATGCGCGCCGCGAGCGATGATCGCGACGGCTCGGGGATTTCGCGGAACCAGCCCAAGGTGCTCGAGCGTGTCCATCGCTTCCGTCAGGATGCGCGCGGAATCCTCGAAGGAAACCTTTTCATACCCGGCGTAGTGGCAGTGGTGCTGGCGGAAAAGCCAGTCATGCAGGACGAAAGCGGGCCCATAGCTCCAGGGCGAGAGACCGGGCGCCAGCCAAAGCACCGGCGGGATCGAGCCACCGTTCGTATACATCCGTTGCGGTTCTATGACCTCACCGTTGCTGGTTACGAACGCAAAGGGCGCGTCCTTGTCCGGAATATAGATGAAGCGGTTTCCGCGCTCGGCCTGGAGCTCCAGTCTGCCCGAGAACGTGCCGGCGCCGGCCGGTTCGGCGACCACAGCGCCGAGCAGTGCCAATGCCACGGCAAGCGCGGCGACACCCGTGCGGCGAGTCGCCCCGGGAAGCCATCCGTGAACTGGGCCCATGCCGACCCCCGGCAGCAGCGCGGTGTGCCGAACCCTCAGGTTCTTCTCAGCGCCTCGGCCGGCAGCAGGCGGGTTGCCCGCCAGGCCGGGTAGAGAGCGCCGAGTGGACCGGCCAGAAGAACCGCGATCAGTGCCTCGATCCCTAGAGTGGTCGTCAGGTACGGCTCGATAAGTCCTGCCGACAGGCGGGTCCACGATGCCAGGTACATAAGGAGAACTCCGAGGCCCACGCCGATAACCCCTCCGATCGCGCTGATCAGGAAGCCCTCGACCATAATCAGGCCGACGATCCGCTTCGGTCGCCAGCCCACCGACGCCAGAATACCGAGCTCGAATGTCCGTTCGTTGACGGCCATCAGCATGGTGTTCGCGATTCCGAGCACGGCGGTGGCCAGCACAATCGCCGACACCGACGATGCGATCGCCTGCATGAGCCGGAAGAAGCGGAGGTTGCCGGCGAAATCGCTGGTCGTCGAGACCGAGAAATCGTCGCTGATGGCGGCAATCCGGTCGCGGACCACATCCACGCCTTCCGGGTCGAGCGGCCGTTTCAGCCGTATCTGGAAGAGCGTCACCGTGCCCTCGCGGCCGAGTGACTCCTGCAATCCGGCCAGCGGAACGATGGCGATGTTTTCGTTGAGGATCGTTTCAAAGGCGGCGATTCCGACGATCGTGTAGGGCTGGAATTGCAGCTCGATGGTGTCGCCGACCTTCTTGCCAAGCGCCTCTGCGATGGTTTCGCCGAGCACGGCGCCGGAGGTTTCCGACGGCTTGGGCACGCGGCCGCTGGTCAGGTGCAGGTTGCCCCACATGAAGCTGTCCGGCGGCCACCCTGAGATGACGACATTGGCTTGATCGGCGGCGGTTGTGATGTTGAGGAGCAGCCCCGAAATCGCGTCGACGCCTTCCACTGCCGCGAGCTTCTTGCCGAGGGCCTCGGGGAGGGACCCGCTCAGCAGGCTGTACCCGTTGCGCTGCGTGGCGACCAGGTCGCCGCCCGGCTCGTCGATGCCGCTCGCGAACGAATGCTGCGCCCCTTCCGTCAGACCGGTGAGCGCGATGAACCCGGCGATGGCGACGGCCACGCCGAGGATGGTGAGCCCCGAGCGCACGGGCTGCCCGGCGAGATTGCGGAAGGGAAGGGTTGCAAGGTTCATGGGGAAACCGCCCGCTCCGCGATCGAAACGGTTGCCCGTTGCGCTTCGGCCGCGTCCTGCGCGCCGTCGTGGACAATGCGCCCGTCAACGATCTCGACATGACGGCGGCAATAGCTCGCCACCGACGGATCGTGGGTCACGACCAGCAGCGTCGTGCCGGTGTCGCGGTGCAAGTCGCTCAGCATCTCCATGGTCGCGAAGCTGTTCTTCCGGTCGAGGCTGCCCGTGGGCTCATCAGCGATAAGGATATCCGGCCGGTTGCACATTGCGCGTGCAATGGCGACACGCTGGCGCTCGCCCCCGGAGAGGAGCGCAGGCCTCAGATTGGCGCGGGCCGACAGCCCGACCCGATCGAGGAGCGCCAACGCCCGCTGACGGCGGAGCGCCGCACCCCCTGGCTGGGTCATCATGGCGATCTCGATGTTCTCCTCGGCGGACAGGGTCGGGATGAGGCAGAAATTCTGAAACACGATGCCCATGCGCGTGGCACGGATGTCCGCCCATGCATTCCGGCCCTGGATGGTCTTGCCGGTGAACTGCACGTCGCCCGAGGTGGGGTGGTCGAGCCCCGAAAGGAGGTTGAGGAGGGTGGACTTGCCGCTTCCGCTGGGACCGAGGATCGCCACCGTCTCGCCGGCCTCGATGGCGAGCGAGACGCTCTCGAGGGCAACGATGCGGCCGCCGTCGAACTCCCGGCGGACCTGTCTCAGCTCCAGCAGGTGGGGCATGCCGGGGTTCAATTGAACGGGTGGGCAGGATTGGCGCGCAGCCGCCGGCTGAGCACGTCAATCGAGCCGCCGTTGGCGGAGAGGATGGCGGCGGCTTCGTCGCGCCGCTGGATCGCGAGCGAACCTCCGTCGACGATCACGTCGACGATGCAGAAACCGTAGGAGCAGGCGTGCAGGCGCCAGTCCACCCTCCGCACGCGGCCATTGGGTGTAGTGACCTTGGTACCGACCAGCGTATCGCCGTTCATCGTTTTCCGCGTGGCGCCGAACGTAACCGTCACCTGGCGACGCTTCTTCAACTGATCGAGTACCCCCGCCCGCATGGCGTTGAGCAGGGCATCCATGAAGTCGCGCCTCTGGCGGGCATTCGCCTTCGCCCAGTATTTGCCGAGGATGGTCTTGGCGATCGCCTCGAGGTCGAAGCTGTTGCGCACGAGGCGAACCGTCCGCAAGTGATCGAAGGGCGTGGGATTGCGCGCCGCCTCTATCAGCCGTGCGATCACACCGGTGGCGCTGAAATCGTCGTCTTCGGCGCTTTCCGCGGTAGTGGCCAGGGTGAGTGAAAAGGCGAGGGCGATGGCAAAGAAGCGGGAGATGGCGCTGGCAAAAAGTGCAGCCAAGTTTGCTCTTCCTTTGACGAGGTCGGCCCCCAGACCGAAAATTGAAACAAGTTGCCGCTGCTCGTTAACCCAACCAGCGCGGTTTTGCCAACGCTTTGGCAGCTAATCCCGAATGTAGGGCGCCGGCTTAGAAATGCTCGCCAACCCGAAAAGGGCCGAAGCGCGTCGATGCCGCCACGAGATAGGCCGTCGACCAGCCGATCAGCAGGAAGCCATTGACGCCCTCGAGCGCGCCGAAGAGCCGCCACGGCGTGGTCAGGGTCACATCGCCGTAGCCAACCGTTGAAAACGTGACGGTCGAGAAATAGAGCGCCTGCTCGAAGTCGCTGATCGCGCGGACCGCGAGCAGGGCGCCGGCCCAGGTCCACACTTCAACGGTATGGAGGAGGAACAGGCAGAGCACGGTCGAGACCATCGCCACCGTCTTGCCGAGATTGTGGGTGTGCAGCCGCAGCCAGCCGATCAGCGCTTCCATCGACTTGGTTATCTGGATCAGGCCGAGGGTGTGGGTCACCACGGTTACCGCGATGACGCCCGTGCCGAGAAGGAGATTTTCAAGCATGGCAACCCACCAGTGGCAGATTACCAGTCTCACCCGGAAACGAGGTCGGGCGGTTGCGCTGGATCAAACCGGCGGGGGCGCGGAATTCAGCTTCATCAGGCGTATCCGTGCTGCGCCCGGGCTTTCCTTCGCCTCCGTTCGGTCCGGCGGAGGACCAGCTTGCCCAACTCAGCCAGCCACAGGACCGAGCTGGCAATTGCCAGACAGTACGCCCATTCGCCGAGGCTGAGGGGCGTCGTCGAGAATGCCGCTTGCAGGAACGGCACGTAGAGGACCACGGCCTGGAGCGAGAGCGAGAGGGCAACCGCGATCCACAACCATCGGTTACGGAACATGTCGCGGAAAGCGCTGTCGCGGTCCGAACGGGCGTTGAACAGGTTGAAGAGCTGGAACAGGACCAGCGTGTTGAAGGCGAGGCTCTGCGCGTGGCGCATGGTGCCGTCGCCTTCGATCACCCCGCCCGGCAGGGCCGCGTCGAGGACGAAAAGCGTTCCGGCCGCCATGATCGCGCCGATCAGGAAGATGCCGATCCACATGCCTGGCGTGATGACGCCTTGGCGCTTCGGCCGCGGCGCCGCGCTCATCAGGCTGCCGTCAAGCGGGTCGAGCCCGAGGGCAAGCGCCGGCGCGCCATCGGTGACCAGGTTGATCCATAGGAGCTGGGTCGCCAGCAGCGGCAGCACGATCGCAGTGCCTTCGGCGCGCAGCCCGATGACCTCAGCCAGCAGCACCCCTAGAAACATGGTCATCACCTCGCCGATGTTCGACGAGAGCAGGTAGCGCAGGAACTTCCGGATATTGGCGAAGATCGTCCGGCCTTCCTCGATGGCCGCGACGATCGAGGCGAAATTGTCGTCGGCGAGGATCATGTCCGCCGCCTGGCGCGAAACATCGGTGCCGGAGAGCCCCATGGCGACGCCGATGTCGGCGGCCTTCAACGCCGGCGCGTCGTTGACGCCGTCGCCGGTCATGGCCACCACGGCGCCGCCACGCTGCAGTGCCTTGACGATGCGCAGCTTGTGCTCGGGATGGACGCGGGCATAGACCGTCGCGTCCCGGACCACACGGTCGAGGGTGGCGTCATCCATCGCTTCGATCGCTGCGCCGGTCACCGCCTCTCCCGCGCCCGCGATGCCGAGTTCGCGCGCGATGACAGAGGCGGTGGTGGGATGATCGCCGGTGATCATGATCGGCCGGATGCCGGCCCGCTTCGCCCTCGCCACCGCGTCCCGCGCCTCGTCGCGCGGCGGATCGATCATGCCGATCACGCCGGCGAGGACGAGATCGTGCTCCAGTTCCTCGCCGAAATTCCCGGAGCCGCCCGGGGGCAAGACCCGGAAGCCAACCGCGAGGGTGCGTAGCGCCCGCCCGGCCAGCGCGTCGGTGGCGGCAAGGATTTCCGCCCGCCGCGCCTTGCTGAGCAAGCGAGTTTCATCGCCGGCGAGTTCGCGCACGCAACGCGCGAGCAGCACATCGGGAGCGCCCTTGGTGAACAGGACGATACCGTCGGCGGAATGTTCGTCGCGATGGACAGTGCTCATCAGCTTGCGTTCTGAGGAGAACGGCAGCTCGGCGACGCGGGCGAAACGCGCCTCCAGATCGGCGCCCGCCAGCCCGGCTTTCCGCGCCGCAACCACCAGCGCCGCCTCGGTGGGGTCGCCGGCGATGGTCCACCGGCCGTCGCGCGACTGCAAACTGGCGTTGTTGGCGCGATCCGCAATGGCGAGGGCGCGGTCGACCTCGAGGCGGAGCGCCCCGTCGATGGCACCGCCCGCTTCGCGTGTGAGCTCGCCCGTCGGGGCGTAGCCGGTGCCGGAGAAGACCACCGCGCCACTCGCCGTGACCAGCGTGCGAACGGTCATCTCGTTCCGTGTGAGCGTGCCGGTCTTGTCCGACGCGATCACGTTGGCTGAGCCGAGGGTCTCGACTGCCGCCAGGTGCCGGACGATCACGTTCCGGCGCGCCATGCGCTGCACGCCGATGGCGAGGACGACGGTCACCGCCGTCGGCAATCCCTCCGGCACCGCCGCCACCGCGAGCGCTACGCCGAGCACCAGCGCGTCGAAGAACGCGGAGAGGTCGTGAACCCCTTCAGCGACCACGATCACGGCAATCATGGCGACGGCAATGGCAACCACGACGATGCCGAGGGTTCGCCCGACCCGGTCGAGCTCGCGCTGCAGCGGGGTGGTCTCGCTCGGTGCCTCGCTCAGCATGGCGGCGATGCGGCCCATTTCGGTGCGCATGCCGGTCCCCACGACCACGGCGGTCGCCCGCCCGTAGGTGGCGGCGGTTCCGCTGAAGACCATATTGCGGCGGTCACCGATGGCTGCGGCTTCGTCCACCTCGGCGCTGTCCTTTGCCGAGGGCAGGCTTTCGCCGGTGAGGGCGGCTTCGGCGGTCTGCAGCAGTACGGAATGAAGGATGCGGCCGTCCGCCGGGATCGTGTCGCCCTCTTCGATCAGAATGAGATCGCCGGGAACCAGCTCCGCCACGGGGATCTTCCGGCGCTCGCCATCGCGGATCACATGCGCCTCGGCCGCGGCCATCCGGCGGAGCGCGGCAACGGCATTTTCGGCACGGGCCTCCTGCACGTAACCCATGACCGCGTTGAGCAGGACGATGCCGAGGATGGCCATCGCCTCGTAGGGGAGGGAAGTCTCGCGCTCGTAGAACCACAGGACGGCGGAGATAACGGTCGCCACCAGAAGCAGGATGACCAGGACGCTTTGGAACTGGGCGAGGAACTTCCGCCATGCCGGCACGCGCCTCGCCGCCGCCATTTCATTGCGGCCATAGCCGATGAGGCGCGCGGCGGCTTCCGTCCCGGCGAGGCCGCGGCGCGAGTCGCTGCCGAGCGCAGCGACGACCGCGTCGGCGGAAAGCCGGTACGCTTCCATTTCGGGCGGCGCGGCGGTCACGGCAGAATCCTCGCCTCCCTAGGGTGGCTGGGGCGTTTCGGGCCCCGTCGGTCGCCTGTCAGCCCGGTCGCGCACGCTCCAGAACCTCAACAGGAGCATGGTCACGGTCACGATCAGCGGACCGAGGATAAAGCCAGCCGGGCCGAACAGGAGCAGGCCGCCGACCATTGAAATGAACGCCGGGATCGTGTGCAGCTGCAGGCGGTTGCCGACGAGGATCGGGCGGAGGATGTTGTCGATGCTGCCCACCACCAGCGCACCCCAGAGGGTGAGGACCAGGGCCTTGCCGGTATTGCCGTTCAGCGCCAGCAGGATCGCGGCGGGTATCCAGACGACGAAGGCTCCGAGCACCGGCACGATCGACAGGAGGGCCATGACGACGCCCCACAGCAGCGGCGCCGGCAGACCGAGAATCCAGAACATCAGTCCGCCGAGCGTGCCCTGGACCGCGGACACGGCAACCGTTCCGAAGACGGTCGCCTGAACGGTATCGACCACGCGGTTGAAGACGCGGTCGGTCTCCGCATGGGTAAGCGGCAGAAAGTCGCGAAACATCTGCCGCACGATTTCGCGGTCCCGAAGAAAGTAGAAGAGCAGATAGAAGGTGAGGACGGCCTCGATCGCCTGGACCACCGAGCCTTTGACCAGCGACACGCCGAGGCCGCTGAGCCAGGCGGCGAGGCTGGACATCATCGCGGACAGGTCGATCTGGCGCTCCAGCCAGCGCCCGATGGGCGCAAGGCTCGGATAGTTGTCGAGTATCCGCTGGACCGCGCCGGACTCGATCTTCGCCTGGATGGAGGCGGCGCTGGTCGCGGCCTCGGTGACGAGGTTCTGGACGACGAACGTCGCCGGAACCGCCACGATCACGACCACTAGCAGGACGGAAATTCCGGCGGCAAGGTTGGGCTGCTTCAGCCATGCTTCAACGCGGGCATGGAGCGGTCCGAACAGGATTGCCAGCGACAGCGCCCATGCCAGCGCGCCGAGGAACGGGATCGTCAGCAGGATGCAAAGCACGATCCCGATGACCACCGCGGCGGCCAGCACGATCCGGTTGCTGCGGCCTTTCAGTCCGAGGCCGCCGCTATCCATGGCTTGGCGCGATCACGCGGTTCCACCGGGGTCTCGCCGCTGGATCGGTTCCGGGTGGGATTGGCATCGCCTGTGATCCTACCTTGCCGGCCCGGAACACGCGAGGCAGGGTATTCGCCGCCTGAACAGGCAGCCGGATGTCGGGGATGGCCTTTTTGCCCGTGAACACCAAATCGGAAGCAGCGACGGTTCTTGTCGAGGGACGCGAGGTGCGCGTGACGCACCCGGAAAAGCCGTATTTTTCCCGACAGGTGACACTGACGAAGCTCGACCTGATCAACTATTTTCTTTCGGTCGCACCGGGGGCGCTGGCCGGTATACGCGATCGCCCCCTGGTGCTGAAGCGCTTCGTCGACGGCGCCGAAGGTGCGCCCTTCTACCAGAAGCGGGCGCCCGAGAACCGGCCTGATTGGCTGCGCACGGTCACGCTCTCCTTTCCTTCCGGACGGACGGCCGAGGAGGTGGTGGTTGACGATGCCGCCGGCCTCGTCTGGGTGGTCAACCTCGGCTGCATCGAGCTTCATCCGCATCCGGTGCGCAGCGGCGATCTCGATCACCCCGATGAACTGCGCATCGATCTCGACCCGACTCCCGGCGTTCCGTGGGCGGACATTCGCAGGGTGGCCATGGAGGTGAAGGCGGTGCTGGAGGAGCTGGGGCTCCGGGGCTGGCCGAAGACCAGCGGCTCCCGCGGCATCCACGTCAATGTCCGTATCGAGCAGCGCTGGACATTCACCGAAGTGCGCCGGGCGGCGCTCGCCTTCTCGCGCGAGATCGAACGCCGCATGCCGACGCTCGCGACCTCGAAGTGGTGGAAGGAGGAACGCCGCGGCGTATTCCTCGACTACAACCAGAACGCCAAGGACCGCACTACCTGCTCCGCCTATTCGGTCCGCCCGGTGCCGGATGCGCGCGTGTCGGCGCCGCTGCGGTGGGAAGAGGTGCCGGACTGCGAGCCGGGCGACTTCACCGTCTTCACCATGCCCGGGCGGTTCGCGGCGAGCGGGGATCCGCATGCGGGGATGGAGACCGCGGCCGGCTCGCTGGAGAAGCTGCTGGACCGCGCGGCCCGCGACGAGGCCGCCGGCATCGGCGACGCGCCGTGGCCGCCGCATTTCCGCAAGAGCGAGGGCGAGCCGGCGAGGGTGGCGCCGTCGCGGGCGAGGAAGCCGGCGAAGACCGTGCGCAAGCGAATGCCGCTTGTCGTGGTTGCCAACTCGCCCGACAGGGAAGCCGCCCTCACTGGTCTCGAACGATGGAAGGCGAGGCATCCTGAAGTCGCCGCGCGCCTCGCGGCCGACGACGTTCTGGTCGATGCCATGCGCGGGCGCTCGTCCACGTGGACGCGCATCCGGGTGAACCTCCGCAACGTCCCGGAAGCCGAGCGGCCGCCGCCGGAAACACCCGACCCCGACGACGATCCGACCCGCGAATGGCGCGAGAAATCGCGCAGGACCAAGCCTGCGTAGCTGTGCGCCGCAGCTAGCGGCCGGCGGCGAAGATCGATTTCAGTTCGTGCGGCGGGACGATTTCGAGCTGGTCGAAAGTGCAGTCGCGCGGGTTCTTGTCCGAGCGCCACCGGCGGAACTGTGCGGTGTGGCGGAAGCGCGTTCCCTGCATGTGGTCGTAAGCGACCTCGACCACGAGCTCCGGCCGCAGCGCGACCCACGCCAGCGACTTGCCCTGGCTCCACCGGCTTTGCGAGCCGGGCATTCGCGTCGCCGCCTCGGGACCGGCGCTCGCCCATTCGGCCCACGGATGGCTGCCCGGATCGTCCATCCGGTACGGCGCGAGGAAGTCGACAAGCTCCCGGCGTTTGGCGTCGGTGAAGCTGGCGCAGACCCCGACGTGGTCGAGATGATCGCGCCGGTCGTAGAGGCCGAGAAGCAGCGAGCCGACGGCGACGTTGGCCCCGTTCTTGTGCCAGCGAAATCCGGCGACGACGCAGTCGCAATCGCGTTCGTGCTTCACCTTCAGCATGACGCGCTTGTCGGGCTGGTATGTTCCGGAGGCCTGCTTGGCCATGACGCCGTCGAGGCCCGCGCCTTCGAAGCGCGTGAACCAGTCCATCGCGGTGACGTGGTCCGTCGTCGAAGGCGTCAGATGCAGCGGCGGGCTGGCATTGCCGAGCATCGATTCCAAGAGCGCGCGGCGTTCGTCGAACGGGGTTTCGCGGAGGTCGCGGTCACCGAGGCAAAGGATATCGAAGAACACCACGGAAGCCGGGATCTGGGCCGACAGCGTCCGCACGCGCGATTCCGCCGGGTGCAGGCGCAACTGCAGCGCGTCGAAATCGAGGCCGCCCGGCTGGACGATGACGATCTCCCCGTCGAGGACGCAGCGCTCCGGCAACTGCGCCCTCAGGGGTTCGATCAGCTCGGGATAGTAGCGGCCGAGCGGCTTGGCATCGCGGCTCTGGATGAAGACGTCCTCGCCGTCCCGGAAAATCAGCGCGCGAAATCCGTCCCACTTCGGTTCGAATATCCAGCCGCCCTCGGCCGGCAGTTCGCTCACCCGCTTGGCAAGCATCGGAAGGACAGGTGGCTTGACGGCAAGCTGCAAGGCGACTCTCCAACCTGACCTTCACGTAGAGCCCCCCTCGCGGAAGAACAGCGCGGAGGGTGCTGGAACGTACACTAGCGTACGGAACAATTCGCCAAGCCGGCTATGGAGTATTCAAGCGCATCGTCCGTTAGTGGCTTGGGGGGCACGGACGACTGAGATGCCACGACGTATATGCGCTCTTGCCCATTGTTCCAGGAGCTCCCGTGGCCCGCTCAGTCGCTGCCGAACGCGGCTTCCGCAATCGTGTGCTGGTCAGCCTTTCGGCTGACGATTTCGAGCTTCTGCGGCCTCATCTCGTCTCCATGGAGTTCAAGCTCCGTATGTCGATGGAGGAGCCCGACACGGCGATCGAGCACGTCTACTTTCCGGAAAGCGGCATCGTGTCGGTGGTCGCGGAAGCGGCGAAGCGGAAGAGCGTCGAAGTAGGGCTGATCGGACGGGAAGGGATGACCGGCGTCGCCATTGTCCTCGGCGACGATCGGACCAGCAATCACGTCTATGTTCAGATCGCGGGCAACGGCCATGCCATGCCGGCGGCAACGCTAAACCGGGCGTTCGGCGAAAGCCCGACTCTGCGCGTCTCCCTGCTGCGCTATGTGCAGGTCTTTCTCAGCCAGACCATGGCCACCGCCTCCGCCAACGGGCAGGGCAAGCTGGAAGAACGACTGGCGCGCTGGCTGCTCATGGCCCACGATCGCGTCGATGGTTTCAGCCTGCCGCTCACCCACGAATTGATCGCCATGATGCTCGGCGTGCGGCGCGCCGGCGTGACCATCGCGATCCAGCTTCTCGAGGGCCGCTCCCTCATCAAGGCGCTGCGTCGGGAGATTGTCGTTCGGGATCGGGCAGGTCTCGAGCGCCTCGCCGGCCAAACCTACGGCACTCCCGAGCGCGAGATGAAGCGGCTCTTCGGGTAGGCACGGGTCATCTTCGGCGAAGTTCCGTACGAAACTGAACCGATCATCCGCCGGTCGACGCCGCGTGATAATTTTGCGTGTCTGCATGAGGCCGTCATGGACCGCTCCAGATTGTCGCCATCCCGACAGAAGGTATTCAGCGAAAGCATGGTCGTTATCGCCAAGGCTTCACGAAACGGCGAGACTGTCATGGCTGGCCGGGAGGCCGAGCGTCTGCTCCGCGAAGTATCCGGACTGCGGACTCTCACTGCGAAACATCAGCGAGCATCTGGTCCGCCTGGCCGTGGAAAACCGTCTCGCCGTTGATACCGTTCGCTAGCACCTGATCTGTCGCGAGTGCCAGCTATCGGACGCTCGCTGCGGTGGAACCAGCCTGCGGGCGACCGCGTTCGTCGGTCCATGCCAAGATTCTACTTCAACGTTCACTTCACCCGCGGACCGATGGTTCGCGATAGCGTCGGCATTGATCTGCCGAGTCTGGATGCCGCCAGCGCGCAGGCCCAGGAGGGCATTCGCGAGACGATTGCCATGACTGTTCGGGATGGGCAGACAGTGCCGTTTGCGGCTGTCGAAATCTGCGACGAAAGGCAGGTCCGTCTCTTGCGGTTGCCATTCGTGGAATGCGATCCGCGGCGCCGCCGCTCCGAAAGCGGGCCGTAAAATCCTCTGCCGGCGGCGATAGGTTGATGGCCCAGGACAGTGTCCTTCCACGCCGGCAAGGGCGCAGGCTGGCGACATTCGTCGCGAGGAACCTCAGCCCGCCCCGGGGGTTAGCCCTGCAGAGGTGGGTTACAAACCGGAGTGATCTTCATGCTGAAGAAAACCCTCGTGGCGGCAGTGGCCGCCTGCGCAATGGCGGCCGGCACGGTTGCGCTCACCACCCCGGCGGACGCTGCGGCTCACTTTGGCGTTTACGTCGGCCCGTCTGCGCCGCCCTCGGGACCGCGCGCTTGCTGGCATTGGAGCAACCGAGCCGACAGCTGGGTGTGGACCTGCAAGCATTACTCGAAGCGGAACTACGGTCCTTACGCCTATCGCGACTACGGACCTTACGACGCGTCGCCGACCTTCGGCTTCTCGTTCGGGTTTGGCGGGGGCGGGGATCGCCATCACCGCCATCACATGGACTAGCTAGGACCTGCCTGCTCTGTCAAAAAAACATCCCGGCCAATTGGCCGGGATGTTTTTTTGTGAAATCGTGAAGTCTAGAGGTTGTTGCGGCAATACTTGTAGTTGGCGTGATAGACTTGGCTCCACTTCGCGTTCGAGAAGAGGAAGCCCCCGCCGCCGCCGATCAGCGCGCCGGCACCGCACTTCTTCGCGAAAATCTGGCCGACGATGCAGCCGAGACCCGCGCCGACAACCGTCTTGCCCAGCACCTGCTTGTTGGCTGCCTGCTTGGCATAGGTCTGGCAATACGACTTCGAGGCTGCGAGAGCCGGAGTGGCGGCCAGACCGGCGACGGTGACCGCGGCCACGATGGTCTTCAAGATGGTCTTCATGCAAGTTTCCTTTCTGAGGTCGCCGGCTCGCCCGGCAGCGCGCTATAACCACCCTCAACGTTACTCAATCGCACAAAGTTCCCAGTCCCACACCCTTGATAGACCCGTTTTAGGGGGTGGACCAGTCAACGCATGGTTGAATTGTCCGTTGCGTCGGCCTCTGGCAAAAAAAGCGATAATCGGTGCACACTTGGCGCGGCCTGTTATCGCCGAAAGGTGACGGGCATCGGACTCTTCCTCCCTTTCAAGCGGATCTCATGACCAAAACCATCGTGATTACCGGCGGCAGCCGGGGCATCGGAGCGGCGGCAGCCAGGCTCGCAGGCAAGCGCGGCTGGTCGGTTGCGCTGAGCTACATCGGCAATGAAAAGGCCGCGGGCGAAACCGTGGCCGCGGTCAAGGCGGCGGGCGGCAAGGCGATCGCGGTGAAGTGCGATTACGCCGTCGAGGGCGACATCGTCGCCCTTTTCGACAAGGCTATCGCTGCCTTCGGGCCGATCGACGGCGTCGTGAACAATGCCGGTATCATCGGCTCGACGGCGGCACTTGCCGACATGGACAGCGCGCGCATTCGCCGGATCGTCGACATCAACCTCACCGGCGCCCTTCTCGTCGCCCGCGAAAGCGTCCGGCGCATGGCGAAGAGCCGCGGCGGGCGCGGCGGCGTGCTCGTCAACATTTCGTCGGCGGCGGTCAAGGCCGGCGCCCCGAACATCTATGTCGATTATGCCTCCGCCAAGGGCGGCGTCGAGACGATGACACTCGGCCTGTCGAAGGAGGTCGGACCGGAAGGCATCCGCGTGGTCGCGGTCCGCCCGGGCGTGATCCTCACCGACATCCATGCCAGCGGCGGCGAGCCGGACCGCCCGTTCAAGATCGGCGCGACCACGCCCCTCGGGCGGCCGGGCGAGCCCCATGAAGTCGCCGAGGCGATCGTGTGGATGCTCGCCGACGAGTCGTCCTACGTCACCGGCGCGATCCTTGACGTTACCGGCGGTCGCTGAAGGCAAAGGCAAAAAGAACAAGCGCCAGCGCTCGTCAAAGCCGGGCGGCAAGGCGGTTTCAGGGGGGGCTTGGAATGGAACGGTTTGACGTCATTGTTGTGGGTGCGGGCTCGAGCGGCGGGGTAATCGCGGCGCGCCTGACCGAGAACCCCGATTGCAGGGTTCTCCTGCTCGAGGCCGGTCCCGATTTTCCGAACGAGGAGGCGGTGCCGCCGCTCTTCACCGTCAGCGGCGAGCATAGCTGGAAGACCGCGGGCCTCCCCGAATTCGACTGGGATCTTGTCAACACCGACCGCTCGGGCACGCTCGGCGGGCGCACCGTCCGGCTGCCGCGCGGGCGCCTGATGGGCGGCACGTCGATGGTCAACGCCACCATCGCCGCTCGCGGCGCGCCGTTCGACTACGACCGCTGGGCGGCGATGGGCAATCCCGGCTGGGCCTGGAAGGATCTGCTGCCGCTCTTCGTCAAGATCGAGACCGACGTAGACTTCGGCGACCAGCCGATCCACGGCAACAAGGGGCCGCTGGTCATCCAGCGTTACAAGCCGGAGAGCTGGGCCCCGGTCAATCGAATGATGTACGAGGCCTGTGTCGAGCTCGGCATCCGCGAGGCTCCCGACCTCAACGCGCTCGATGCCCACGCCGGCGTCGTCGGCGCGATGCCGCACAACCGCTACAAGGAAGTGCGTCTCGGCACGCTGGTTACCTATATCCGCGAAGCGCGCCGCCGGCCGAACCTCACAATCCGGGCCAACTCGGTTGTCGACCGGGTCATCCTTTCGAAGGGAAAGGCGGAAAGCGTCGTCTATCTCGACGCCGCCGGCATCGAGAAGACGGCTGCGGCCGACCAGATCGTGCTCAGCGCTGGGGTCTACAACAGCCCGGCGATCCTGCAGCGCTCGGGCATCGGGCCGGCGGCGTGGCTGGAGCCGCTCGGCATCAAGGTCGCGGCGGATCTCGCGGTCGGTCGCAACCTCCTCGATCATCCCGGCTTCGGGATGCTGTTCAAGGGCAGGGGGGTCGGCGTGACCACTGGTCGCTCGTTCGTCGCCGACGTTCGCAGTCCGGCCGATGCGGCCGGCGAGCCGGTCTGGCAGACCCACCCGTTCCCGGTGGACGAGGAGGAGGGGATCGCCGGCTTCTGGACGTACCTGACGCGGCAGGATGCGCGCGGCGAGGTGATCATCCGGAGCCGCGATCCTCGCCACGCGCCGCTCATCGACCACCGCTACAACACGGTCGAGCGCGACCGGAAGAATTTTGCCGCCGCGCGCACGTTCTTCGCCGAAATGCTGGCGACGAACGCCTTCCGCCGTCTCGGCGCCGAATTCATCGACAGGATCGATCGGCCGATCGCCGAGGCGCTGGCGGGGGGCGTGGGCGCCGCCCACCATCAGGCCGGCACCACCAGGATGGGGCCGGCCAGCGATCGCGAGGCGGTGGTCGGCGCCGATTTGCGCGTCCACGGCTTTGACAATCTCCGCGTCGCCGACACCGGCATCTATCCCGACAACGTCATGCACAACACCAACCTGACCGCGGTGGTGGTGGGCGAGAAGGCGGCGGGGTTCGTGTCGGCGGCGCTCGGCCAGCAGGCGCAGGTCGCCTGAGGGCCGGCGCGGTCAGCCGGCGAGGTATGCCGGGTCGCAGGCCGCGAAGGCTTCGCGGCCTTGCCCATCGATGAGCTTAATCCCGCCGGATGCCGGCTGAATGTCCGCGACCGCGCCGAAGCCGGCGGGCGCCGCGGCCATGCCGAAAATGTAGGAGACGGTGAAGGGTTTGTCGGGGTCTAGGTCTACTGCCGTCCGGCTGCCGCGCGCGGCGACCGGATTATCGGCGACCGAGGTGGCATGGCCGATATGAAAGTAGCCGCAGATCTCCTCAAGGCCGACGCAATGCCGGTGCCGCCCGTTCCAGGGCGAATAGAGCCGGCCGCCATTGCTGAACCAGACCAGCGTCTGCGGCAGCAGGCGCGGGTTCTTCAGCCCGAACCAGACCCAGCCTTCGTTCAGCGCGGTTGCCGCCGTCCACGCGAACGAGGAGCCCTGGTCCGACAGCACCATCCATAGCGCCTCAAAACCGTCCGGGCTCGGGAACGTGGTCAGGTCGACCGTCCCGCCTCCGGGTCGCGCGGCCCTGTGCAGATCCTCGATGACCTGGTTCTCGGTGAGGAGCGGGTAGCCATCCGGCGGCGTCTCCACCGGCTCCGGCGGCGTCAGCGCAACGATCCGCTTTGAAAATGCCAGCGCCAGCGGGCCGTCGGCATGCAGCATGGCATGGTGGCCGTAGGGTACGCGGCCGCTGCCGCCGGTCAGCGTGTGGCGCTGATAGACGACAGTCTCGCCGGGCCGGACCTCAACATGCTTGGCAACCGTGGCTCCGAGAACCTTGCCGTCGAGGAGCGCGTCGAGTTTGTTCGCGCTTGAGTTTGTCACTCGCCAGTTGCCGCTGGCGGGCAGGCCGTGCACGCGCGTCTCACCCGGGATGACGTCGCTCGATCCGAACGGAGCGCAAAAGAAGTCGCCGCGGAGCACGCGCAAGATCGGCGGCAATTCTTCGGCGAGGGGCTCATTGGCCCAGGGAGCGACATGCATAGGGCGGACCTGGCGCCCGTCGGCAAGCGTGAAGGTTACGTCGGAGAGCTGGCCGCCGACATCGGTGACCGAGAGGGAAGTCCGGTCGGAGCGCACCGGAAAGAGCTGCATCGCCATCTCGCTGGTCCGGGCCAGAGACAGACCGGCCGGCACGCCGGGAGGCGCGCCGGCCGGATTTGTTTCAGGCGGAGGCTACTTGGACGCCGCTTCGACGTTGGTCTTGTCGTAGATCGAGAACGGCCCCATCAGGATGCGGAGACCCTTTTCGCGGGTCGGATCCTTGGTGATGGTGTATTCGCCGAGACGGCCGGCGGTGAACTTGGCGCCGTCCTCGGCCTTCACCGCGTCGGTCGCCAGTGCGTAGGCGGTGTAGTAGGCGAGGTAGCCGAGGTCGACGAAGCTCCACAGCGCGAAGTTCGGCGCGCAGCCGTTCATCGTGTAGGAGAGCATCTCGGCGGGAACACCGAGGCCGCTGACCTTGACCTTGTCACACAGCTTCTCGTCCTGCATCGCCTTGGCGGCGGCCACGATGCCGACCGAGGTCGGCGCCATGATCAGCTGCAGGTCGGGATGCTTGTCGACGAGCGCGAGAGCCTGATTGTAGCTGAGCTCCGACTGGTCGTTGCCGTAAACGAGATCGACCTGCTGGAGCTTGGCGTACTTCGGATCCTTGATCACCGCCTCGAAGGCCTTGATCCAGGCATTCTGGTTGGCGGCATCGGGCGAGGCCGACAGGATGGCGAACTTGCCGCCGTTGGGCAGGATTTTCATTGCCATGTCGGCCATCACCTGGCCGGTCTGGTTGAAGTCCACCTGGGCGACGAACACGTCCTCGCCTTCCGCCGACGGAATCGGCGAATCCCACGTCACGACCTTGATGCCCTTGTCGTGGGCGGCCTTGGCGGACGGGACGATCTGGTCGCCGGAGTTGTTGGAAATCATGATCGCGTTGACGCCCTGGGTAGCGGCGTTGGTCACGATTTCGATCTGGCCGGCGACGCTGTTCTCAGGCGTCGGGCCGAGGAACTGCAGCGGCTTGGTGTTGCCCAGTTCCTTCTCCGCTTCGAGGGCGCCCTGGTGGGCCTGGTCGAAGGGCAGGATGCCGAGGAACTTCGGCAGCAGAACCATGTTCAGGGCTTTGCCCTTGGTTACTTCGCCGGCCGAGGCTCCGTGCGAGAAGCCCGCCATCAGGGCAACCGCCGCTGCGGCCATCAAATACTTCTTCATGTTTCACTCCCTCTCCACTTGTTTCGTATCAGCTGCGCCATGTTTGGCAGTAGTACGGACACGATCAGCAATGCGCCGATCACGCTCGTTTGAGTGTTGCCGGTGATGTTGGCAAGACCCATTCCGTTGCGAAGGTTTAGAATGACCAGAATGGACAGTCCAACCCCCACCAGATTGCCTGAGCCCCCGAAGATGCTCACTCCGCCGAGGAGCACGATGGTGATTATATCCAGCTCGAAACCCTGCGCCATGTCTCCGCGCACCGAGCCGAGGCGCGCGGCGTAGAGGACGCCGGCGATCGCCGAGATGATGCCCGAGGCTACGAACAGGGCCATTTTCACGCGCTTCACCCGCACGCCGGAGTAGCGCGCCGCGTTCGGGCTGTTGCCGATGACATAGATGAGCCGCCCGAGCGCCGAGCGGTGCAGGACCACCACTACGAGGATCAGCAGCACGAAGAAGATGACGATCGAGAGCGTCAGGGGCCCGAACGTCGGCTGCTGGCCGAGCGTATTGAACCATTCGGGGTAGCCGCCGATTGCCCGGTCCTCGACCAGTATCCGGGCGATGCCGCGATAGCCGATCAGTCCGGCGAGCGTAACCGCCAGCGAGGGCAGGCCGACATAGGCGATCCAGAAGCCGTTGAAGAGGCCGGCGACCGCTCCCGATGCCACCGCCGCAAGCAGGGCGAGGGGGAACGGGGTGCCCATCTGGAACAGCCACGCCATGACGCAGGCGGCAAGGCCCATGACCGAAGCGACGGACAGGTCGATCTCGCCGCTGATGATGATCAGCGTCATGATCAGGGCGACGATGATCTTCTCGATCGACAGCTGGAACAGGTTGACGATGTTGCCGACGCCGAGGAAGAAGGGCGAGTCGGTGACGTTGAAGAAAAGGATCACGAGGAGCAGCGCGAGCAGCAGCCCCTCCCAGCTTTTCAGGCGGCTAAGGGCGGTCATCGGGACGAGGTTCCGCTGGCGGCGCCGGGCAGCGCTGCTGTCTTGTCGATGAGCTTCAGGTCGCTGCGCGCCCACAGGGCCCGCAACCGGTTGAGGATGACGGCGTCGCTGGCGACAGCGAGGAGGATCAGCAGCCCGAGGATCGCGTCCCGCCAGAATTCGCTGATGCCAAGGCGGAAGAGGCTCTGTTCGAGGGTGCCGATCATGACGCCGCCGAGCATGGCTCCGAAGATTGTGCCGGAGCCGCCGAAGATGTTGACCCCGCCGACGACCACCGCGGCGACGACCTGCAGTTCAAGCCCGCGTCCCGCCTCCACCGTGATGTTGCCGAAGCGCGCCAGGAACAGGAAACCGGCGAGCCCGGACAGGGCGCCGGAGAGGACAAAGCTGGTGAAGATCATTCGCTGCGCCGGCAGTCCGATCAGCGACGCGGCCTCCGGGTTGGACCCGATGGCGTAGAAGCGCCGGAAGAAGCTGAGCAGGCTGGTCGCCAGCTGGAAAATGATAACGACTACGATGGCCAGGACCACCATCGTTCTGAATTCCAGCCCGCCGATCGTGAAGAGGGCGTTCTGCGGCAGGTCGACCAGCCAGGCCGGCAGGCTGTCGGTGGTCACCGTCTTGGCCCCGGAATACTCGATCAGAATGCCGCGATAGATCGCGAGCGACCCGAGGGTGACGATGATCGAGGGTACGCGGCCCCAGGCCACGAGGACGCCGTTGATCGAGCCCATCAGGGTGCCGAGCGCGATTGCGACGAGCGCGGCGAGGATCGGCGGCAGGCCGTTGTTGGCCGCGATCAGCGACCCGGTGAAATAGGCCGTGCAGCCGACGATCGAGCCTACCGACAGGTCGATGTTGCGGGTGAGCACCACGAGGGTCTGGCCGGCGGCCACAACCGTGATGATCGCGACGCTGGAGGCGATGCGGTTGAAGGTCCGCGACGTGTAATACCCGTCGATCAGCGATCCGAAGATGATGACCGCGACGACGATGAGCAGGAGCAGGCTCAGTTCCCGGATCTGTTCCGGGCGGACGCGGCGCTGGAGCCAGTTCACGCCGGCACTCCTTCGTGAACGAGCGCCTGCCCCATGGCGGCGGTCATGATCTTCTCCTGCGTGACCTCCTCGCGGCTGAAGATCGCCATCTGCCGGCCTTCGCGCATAACCAGGATGCGATCGCTCATCGCCAGGACCTCGGGCATGTCCGACGAGATCATCATGATGCCGATGCCCTCGGCGGCAAGCTCGCCGATCATGGCATGCACTTCGGCCTTGGCGCCGACGTCGATGCCGCGCGTCGGTTCATCGAGAATGAGGAGCGACGGGTGGGTGTTCAGCCACTTGCTCAGCATCACCTTCTGCTGGTTGCCGCCGGACAATTTGGCGACCGGCAGGTCGACGGATGGCGTGCGGATCGCCAGCCGGCGGCGATAGCCCTCGGCGGTCTCGTTCTCCTGCGACGTACGGATGAGGCCGAGGCGATTGAGGAAGCGCGACAGCACGGGCAGGGAAATGTTCGCCGCCACCGACATCGGCAGGGACAGGCCGAGCTGGCGCCGGTCCTCGGAAAGGTAGGCGATACCGTTCGCCATTGCCTGTCGCGGCGAGTGAATGGCGAGGTTCTGGCCGTTGAGGACGATCGTCCCCGACGTCGCCGGTTCGATGCCGAACAGCGCCAGCCCGATGTCGGTACGGCCGGCGCCAATAAGGCCCGCAAAACCAAGCACTTCGCCGCGACGGAGATCGAAGCTGACGTTCTGGAAAACGCGTTCCCGGCAGAGATCGCGGACGGAGAGGAGAAGGTCGCCGGCGGCCACCGGAGGCCGCGGCTTCAGGAGGCCGACCTCGCGGCCGACCATGTCCGCGATGGCGATCTGCGGGGTCACCTCGGCGCGCGGCCGCGTCGAAATCAGGCGGCCGTCGCGGAACACGGTCACCGTATCGGCTATCTCGAAGACCTCTTCCATGCGGTGGCTGACGAAAAGGATGGCAACACCCTTGTCGCGCAGATCGCGCACCAGCTTGAACAGCTGCGCGACCTCATGGGCGGAAAGCGACGCCGTCGGCTCGTCCATGATGAGCACGCGCACATTCAGCGAAATTGCCTTGGCGATCTCGACCGACTGCTGGGCGGCAAGCGTCAGGCCGCGCGCCGGGCTGCGCACGTCGAGCGAGACGCCGAGCGCCGCGAGAATCTCCTCCGCCTCGCGGAACATCCTGCGCCAATTGGTGACGGCGCCGCGCCCCTGGTGGCTGATGAATATGTTCTCGGCCACGTTGAGGTCGGGAAAGAGCAGCGGCTCCTGGTAGATGGCAGCGATCCCGTGCCGCTGCGCCTCGGCCGCGCTGCCGATCGTGATCGGCTTGCCGGCCAGCAGAATCTCGCCGCGATCCGGCTGGTACACGCCAGTCATGATCTTGATCAGCGTCGACTTGCCGGCGCCGTTCTCCCCGAGAAGGGCGTGGACTTCGCCGGGACGAAGCGTCAGCGAGACAGCCTCGAGCGCCTGGGTGGCGCCGAAGCGTTTCGCGATATCCCGCATTTCGAGGATCGGCGGCACGGCAGCGAGCGTACGCGACTCCCCGACTCCTGCCGTCAAGCTCAACCCGATGCGCCTCCCACTTCGGTCGTGACGGGCGTCGAGGCCCATCCGCCGGAATCGTTTCCAAATACTATAGCGAACCCCGCGTGGATTACCACTCGCCCATCGTTGCCCTGAGGCATGTACGTGCACTAAGTTTAGGCGTTGTCCGCTGAGTCTGGGGGGATTTGTCCTTTGCTTTCCGAAGTTTGCTGCGCCCGCGCCTGCGCGGGCGACCGGTTGTCCCTGTCCCTGATCAGGCCCGGCATCCCTGCGATTCGGAGGCTCTCATGAGGATCGCGGTCCTTGGCGGCGGCGGGGCCATGGGCGGTCTCTTCGGCGGATACCTCGCGCGTTCCGGCGAGGACGTCACCTTGGTCGATGTGTCGCAGGCTGCGGTCGACGCCATCAACCGCGACGGAGTTTCCATCGAGGAGAAGGATGGGTCGACGCCGGTCATCAAGGTCAGTGCGTCGAGCGACCCGGGCAAGGTCGGGCCGGTCGACCTGATCGTGAATTTCGTGAAGTGCTACCACACGGAAGCGGCGATCAACGCGGCGAGGCCGATGCTTGGCGCCGACACCGCCGTCCTTTCGCTGCAGAACGGCTGGGGCAACGCCGGCCGCATCGCCGCGATCGTGGGCGAGTCGCGCGTCATGGTCGGGCTTACCTACCACTCCGCGACGCTCCTCGGCCCCGGCCGCGTGAAGCACACCGGCATCGGCCCGACCCACGCTGGCGAACTCAACGGCGAGATGTCGGCGCGGCTCGGAACCGCGACCGCTGCGTTCCGCAAGGCCGGCATCGACGTGACCCCGTCGGCGACCATCATTGAGGAAGTGTGGAAGAAGCTCGCGCTGAACGTATGTTCGCTGCCGACGGCAGCGCTGCTCCGCTTCACCGCGGATGAATTGAACAAGCATGACGGTACGCGAGCGCTGATGCGTGGGCTGCTCGCCGAGCTGGTCGCGGTCGCCAGGCCTCAGGGCATCTTCATCGACGAGGAGGAGCGCTGGCAGGCCATCGGCGGCGTCCTCGATCGTGCCGTCGGAGGTCGCGCCTCGATGCTCCAGGATGTCGAGGCAGGGCGCCAGACCGAGATCGACGTGATCAATGGCGCGATCGTCGCGGCGGGGGACCGGTTGGGCATCGAGACGCCGCTGAACGACTCGATGGTCTGGATGGTGAAGAGCCTGCAGGCCAAATACCTGGCCGACAGGACCTAGCCGCGCTTTCTAGGACGCGATCAGCTTGCGGTCGTGCAGGCTGGCGATTTCGTCGTCGGGCATCGCTAGGAGCGCGGCGAGGACCTCGTCGGTGTGCTGGCCAAGCCTCGGAGCCGGTATTACCGGCGACCGGTCTGCGGACATGAAACGAGCCGGACTTCCCGGAGCCGGATAACGGTGGCCGCTCGGGTGGGCGATGGTTTCCATCGCAGCGGCGCCAAAGCCGAAACGGTCGCCGCTCGCGGCGGCTTCGGCAACCGTGCGATAGGGCGCCCAGGTGACTCCGCCGGCATCGAACTGTGCGGCCAGATCTTCGATCGTCCGCCGGGCGAAGGCGGCCTCGAAGATCGGCCACAGGCGCTCGCGGTGGCGGTAGCGGAGGCCTTCGTCCTTCGCGAAGGAAACGCCCAGTTCCGCCTCGATCTTGGCCACTTCCGCCGCCAGGCCCAGGGCCGCGACGAGCTCGCTCCATTGGCGCGGCGTGATCGCAACCACCATTACCCGGCGGTTGTCTCGCGTGGTGAAATCGCGGCCGAAAGCCCCGAATAGGTCGTTGCCGGCGCGCGGCCGGTCCGCGCCGGATATCAGCACCTCGGCGAGCTGACCGAGGTTGGCGAGGGTTGCGGCGGCGAGGTCGCCAAGCGCCAGCCGGATTTCCGTGCCCTTGCCGGTGGACCGCCGCGATCGTTCTGCGGCGAGCAGGCTGAAGGCGGCATAGGCGCCGGCGAGCAGATCCCAGGCGGGCAGCACGCTGTTGACCGGCGCGTCGCCGAGCGACGGTGTGCCGGTCATCAGGGGAATGCCCATGGCGGCGTTGACGGTGTAGTCGACGGCCTGCGCGCCGTCGCTCCAGCCCATGACGCGCAGTGTGATGAGGTCCGGCCGGAGCTTGGCAAGGGTGTCGTGCGCCAGGAAACCCTCGACCGGAAAGTTGGTGACGAACAGGCCGGCATAGTCGCCCGGCGCGGTCGCCAGCCGTTGCACCAGCGCCCGGCCCTCCGGTCGGGCGAGGTCGATGGCGACCGATTTCTTGCCCTTGTTCAGCCCTTCCCAGTAGAGGCTGGCGCCCTCCGGCGTCAGCGGCCAGCGGTGATAGTCGGGACCGCCGCCGATGGGGTCGATGCGGATGACCTCGGCGCCGAGCTGCGCCAAATGCAGCCCGCAGGATGGCGCGGCGATGAACGAAGCCGCCTCGACCACGCGTAGTCCGGCCAGCATTTCAGGCATCGGGGCGCTGGACGGCGAGGGCGGTCAGTCCCCGGCGGAGCAGCTTGCCGTTGCTGCCGCGCGGCAGGGCGTCGACGAAGAAGATTTGCCTGGGCTGCTTGTACGCGGCAAGGCGCGACCGGGCATGGGCGAGGACCGCGTCGGCGTCGAGGAAACCGCCGTCGCGCCGGACGACCCAGGCGGCGATGATCGATACGTCGTCGCGCGGCCGGTATTCGCCGACGGCGACCTCTGCGATGCCCGGGCAATCCATCAGCGCCGCCTCGACTTCCAGCGGCGAAACGCGATAGCCGCCCGCGTTCATGATGTCATCGGCGCGGCCGTGGTGCCAGAGGTAGCCGTCGCCGTCGAAGGCGGCGAGATCGCCGCCGGCAAACCAGTCGCCGCGGAAGGCGCTCGCCTCCTCGTCGGGCCGGCGCCAGTAGCCGAGCATCAGCCCCGGATCGCTGCGATGAATGGCGAGGAGGCCGACCTCGCCGGCGGGCAGCGGCTCCGCCGGTCCCGACAGCGGAATGACCGAAATGGGTCGTCCGGTCTGCGGCTTTCCGGGGCTGCCCGGCTTGATCGCCATGCCGGGGCGGTTGGAGACGAAGGTGGAGCACTCGCTCATGCCGAAGGCCTCATATAGCTCCTTGCTGGTTGCCGAGCGCCATTGCGCGAGCAGGGCCGGACCGAGCGCCTCCCCCGCGGCCAGGAAGTGCCGGACGGTGGGGAAATCGCCGGGCGCCGGAGCGCAGTATTTGAGGATCTGCCGGTAGACCGAGGGCACGGCCGCAAAGAGCGTGGCGCCGGACATGCCGATCAGCTTCGGCCAGACGCGGACGTCCTTCGGGCCATTGTAAAGCACCGCCGTCGCGCCAACCGCCAGGGGGTCGAGCAGCCCGACGCCGAGCGTGTAGCTCCAGTTGAAGGCGCCGGCGTGGAGCATCACGTCGCCGGGGCCGAGGCCTTGCCAGTCCCGGTGCATGGGGATGCGGCCAAGCACCGAGCGCTGGGCGTGCACAACGCCTTTCGGCCGGCTGCTCGTGCCGGAGGTGTAGATCATATAGGCCGGTGCTTCCGCCGCCGTGTCGGCATGGTCGGCGAGCGGCGGCGAGTCTTTCAGCCGGGTGATGGCAGTTTCGTTGAGAACAACGCACGCCTTGTCTCCAGCATGGCCGGGCGGGCCGATGCCGGTGTGCGCAATCGCCGCGGCGCCGGAATCTTCCAGAAGGAAAGCCGCCTCGCCGTCGGTAAGTTGCGCCGAGACGGGGATCGGCACCAGCCCGGCCGAGATCGCGCCGAGGAAAAGAAGGGCGTAGTCGCTGCCGTTGGGGAGGTGGAGGAGCAGCCGGTCGCCAGATACGAAGCCGGCGGAGAGCAACCCGCCGGCGATCCGGCGGACAGCGCGGTCGAGCTCGGCATAGGTCCACCGCTGGGCCCGCTCGATCCCGGCGGTAACGTCGCCGACCACGATCAGCGCCACCTTGCCGGGGTTGGCATCGGCCGATCGGGCGAGACAGTGCCGCGCGAGATTGAGGCGCGGTGGAATTGCGGCGCTTCCGCCCGGCCGGATGCTCATCCGCCCGCGGAAGCCGGCTTCAGCCAGTCGGCGATGTGCACCATTCCCTGCACCGTCCAGCCGCCGTCGACGACCAGCGTCTGGCCGGTGATGTAGCTCGCCCGGTCGCTGGCCAGATAGACGACCGGATCGGCGATCTCGCTTGGTTCGGCGAGCCGCCCCATCGGGATGCGCTCGACCTGCCACTCGCCGCGGATGGAGCCGTCCTTGAGGCCCTGCTCGATCAGCTTGGTGCGGGTAGACCCCGGGGCGACGGCGTTGACGCGTATGTTGGCGGCGGCCGTCTCGGTGGCGTAGACGCGGGTCAGGCTCTCGATGCCCGCCTTGGCCGCGCTGTAGGGCCCGCGTCCAGGAATGCCGACAATGCCGGCAGCCGAGGCGATGCTGACGATGGCGCCGCCCTTGCCGCGGGCGCGCATGCGCCGGATGGCCTCGGCGCAGCAGAGATGCATGCCGGTGAGGTGGGTATCGATGACGAGGTGCCAGTCCT
Source organism: Hyphomicrobiales bacterium (assembly GCA_038323025.1). Taxonomy (GTDB): domain Bacteria; phylum Pseudomonadota; class Alphaproteobacteria; order Rhizobiales; family Kaistiaceae; genus JAFKKF01. The sequence continues at coordinate 11,007 of JBBQGL010000011.1, read as the reverse complement.
CCGGCCGCATGTTCTCGGCCAGCGTTACGCGCTGCACGCCGGCATTGTTGACAAGGATGTCGATCTGGCCGGCCTCCCGGTCGATGGCGGCGAAAGCCTCGGCGACGCTCGCCGGGTCGCTCACATTGGCCGTCAGGTAGGTCACGCCCGGGCGCGCCTCTTCCGGCGCGCCCAGATCGAGCGAGAAGACCTTCGCGCCCTCCTCGATGAAGCGCGCAGCAATGGCGTCGCCGATGCCGCGCGCCGCGCCGGTAACCGCGGCGACGCGTCCGGAAAGTGATGGCGCCATGGTGGTTCCTCCTCCCCGAGGCGATGCTTGCCGGGCGAAGCCCGTCAGTACATCAGCCAGCCGCCGCTGACATTTATTGTCGCGCCGGTGATGTAGCCGGCATGGTCGGATGCGAGGAACAGCACCGTCCCCGCCAGTTCCGAGGGCGCCGCCATGTAGCCGAGCGGTATCTGCGCGACGGTCGCGGCGAGAGCGGCATCGTCCATGCCGCTCCGCATCATGGCGGTGTCGGCGGCGCCCGGCGAAACCGCGTTGACCGTGATCTTCTCCTTCGCGAGCGTGCGCGCCATGCCGCGGGTCATCGACACGACGCCGCCCTTGGTCGCCGCATAGGCGACCGAGCCGCCGAAGCCGCCGCTCTGCCAGCCCTGCGAGGTGAAGTTGATGATCCGCCCGCCGGTGCCCTGGTCGCGCATGACGCGCGCCGCCGCCTGCGCCAGGAAGAACGCCGCCTTGAGGTTCACGTCGTGCTGGAAATCCCAGTCGTCTTCGCTCACGTCGAACATGCTCGGGCGGCGGCGGAGCACCGCCGCCGTCTGCACGAGCACGTCGATGCCGCCGAGCGCATCCGTGACCGACGCTATCAGCCGGGCATGACCGGCGACCGGGCGAAGGTCGGCGGCAAGGGCGACATGCGGTCCCCCCTCCATCTCGGCGACGACGGCGCGCACCTTGTCCTCGGCAAGATCGACCACCGCCACCCGCGAGCCGGCGGTCCCGAACGCAAGCGCGACCTCACGGCCAATCCCGCCGGCGCCCCCGGTAACGAGGATGCGCTTGCCCTCAAGCCCCGATGCAATGTTCCAACCCACGCGCCTACTCCGTCTTTTTGCCCCCGGCCGGGGGAATGACCGGCAGTTCCTCGATGTAGCAGGAATGCGCCGACCCGATGAATTTCGGGCGGTCGAGGGCCAGCATGCCGGCGTAGGGCTCGGTGGTGAAGGCGCGATCGGCGTCGGCTATGGTGTCGAACCAGGTCTCGCCGACACCGTCCCATCCAGCGTTCTCCGGCACGACACGATCGGCCATGCTGAAGCGCAATCCGCGCAGCCCGGGAACCTGGCTGACGATGCGCGCATGTTCGCCGGTCCAGTGCGCGAAGAACTCGTCGCGGGTCATGCGCTCCCGGCGGCGGATGAAGCTGACGCGCCGGATCATGCGGTCCCCTCCGCGGGCTTAGGCTTCTGGAAGAGTTCGATCGTTATGCCGTCGTGGATGCGGAGATACGAGCCTTTGGCGCCGAGGTTGGGACCGCCGTCGATCGCCACCGGACCGCCCGGGAAGACCGGCCTGGCGCCGCAGGCGACGGCATGTTTCCACGCCGTTTGCGCATCCTCGACCGCCAGGCAAAGATGAATGTTGCCCGGGTTCTGCGTTGGATCGGGGTTCGGACGCTTGTCCGCCACCTGATAGTCGAGCAGCTCGAGTATAGTTCCGCCGGGCAGGTCGATGAACGCCGCCTTGATCGCGACGCCGGGGATGCCGACGATGGTGCCGAGGTAGGGCCGGTCGAGCGTCTTCCGCCAGCGCGCCGGGATCCCGAGAAAGGCCTCCCAGAACGCGAGCGCGGTATCGATGTTCGCCACGCTCATGCCGATGTGGTGCACCGCTGAAGCGGTGGCGCCGTGCCCGGATATGCTTGCTGCGTCGGCCATGCCGCCTCGCTCTATGCTCAGATTCTGAAAAGCCGCTCGGCATTCCCCGCGAACATCGCGGTCTGCTCTGCCTTGCTGAAGCCGGAGATGATCGCCGCATAGGCGTTGACCACATCGGGGTAGGAGCTGAACATGCGATCGACCGGCCAGTTGGTGCCGAAAACGACGCGATTCGTGCCGAACGCCTCGATGCTGCCGAGGACGTAGGGCCTGATCGACTCGACGGTCCACAGCGGGTCGCACATGCCAAGACCCGAGATCTTCATGGTGACGTTCGGCGATTTCGCCATCACCGTCATCGCGTCGCGCCACTTGCGGAAATACGCCGCCGTCCGCTCCATCGGGATGGCGCAATGGTCGATGCAGATCTGCGTCTCCGGGAAGGCGCGGGCGAGGCTGAGGATGTCGTCGGCGAGCTCGACGCGGGTGTCGATGCAGGAGACGAGATTGCGCGGGCCGAGCTCGGCGAAGCCGCGACGCCAGGCCGGGTCGATCAGGTAGCGGCCGTCGCCGAAATTGCGGATGCCCCGGACGTTCTTGTACTGGAGGTGCCTGTCGAGCACTGCCGCCGCGTCCGGCCACGCCAGATGGCATTCGGCGATGATGCCCTGGGGATAGCCGGTCTGGTCGGCGAAGGCCTGCAACCACGCCGTTTCCACCACCGGGTCGGGCGTGTTCACCGCCGCCTGCACGTGCACCGCCTTCGGCACGTTGGCGAAGCGGATCTCGGCGATGTAGTCCTTGATGAAATAGTGCTGCGACTTCAGGGGATCGGTGTCCGGCAGGAACCCGTGCACGGCATCGCGCTCCAGCCAGGCATAGCGCAGCTGCGGGTGCTTCAGGTCGTGCAGATGGAAGTGCGTGTCGACGAAGGGAATTTCAGCCACGGTCCGTGCTCTCTGCGGGAGAGGTTATCGTTGCATCCCCGGTCGAAATGCCCAACCGGAATCTGCGGCCGGAGCATCCGGCAATGGTCTGTGCGAAGCACAGTCGCCGCCGAAAAATATCGTTTCAATCCATAGCCGAGGCGACCGAGTGACGCAAGCACGGCTCCGGTGCGCATTCCCGCGTGGAATGCAGCGGGCTGGCCTGCTGCGCGGAGGGCCGATTACCCGCGCTACCAAAGGGATTTGCTCCGGGAATAGACGCGCTTCGGGGAGTCGTTCCGCCGGCGCGGCCCGGTGTTGCCGATATGGGCTTGCGCCCTTCAATAACGTTTCAATATAGTCCATCCCAAAGACGCCGAAGGGCGCGACGGGAGGGACGTTTCGCGGATGGGTGCGCCAGCGGATCGGCGGCGGGGGGTCGTCACCGGAGCGGGGAGCGGCATCGGCAGGGCAGTCGTCCGCCGGCTGCTTCGCGAAGGCGCGGGCGTGCTGGCCGTGGACGTGAACGCCGGCAGCCTCGCCGACCTGAAGGGCCCGCACTGCGAGACCCTGGCGGCGGACCTAACCGACCCCGTGGCACGCGACGAGGTGGCCGCATGGGCCGACGGCGCCGACTATCTGGTCAATTCGGCGGGCATCATCCTGATCAAGCCGATCTTCGACGTCACCGTCGAGGAATGGCGTAAGGTGCAGACGGTCAACGCCGAGACGATCTTCTTCCTCTGCCAGAAGGTCGGGCCGCGCATGAGGCCCGGCGCATCGATCGTCAACCTGTCCTCGAGCTCGGCCAAGCTGGCCACCACCATCGAGGTCGCGACCTACGCCGCATCGAAGACGACGATCCTGTCGATCACCCGCTCCTTCGCTTATGCCCTGGCTTCGCGCCCGGTGCGGGTCAATGCCATCCTGCCGGGCATCGTCGACACGCCCATGCAGGAAGCGGTTCTCGAGAAGGTCGCGCCGATGCGTGGATCGACCGCGGACGAGTGGCGGGCTGCCCGGAACCGGTCGGTGCCGCTCGGACGCGGCTCGTCGCCCGACGAATGCGCCGCGCTCATCTGGTTTCTTCTATCCCCGGAGTCGGCGTACATGACCGGGCAGGCGATCAATTTCACCGGCGGCCTCGTGACCTGGTGACGAGCAACGGGAGGACAGAATGAAGAAGCCGATCACGGTCTGCACGACCGGCCTCGGGCACCCGGAAGGGCCCTATGAGCTTGATGACGGCCGCGTCATCTACGCGAACTCCTACGCGAGCGCGATCGGCGTGTGGGACCCCAAGACCAACAAGGCCGGCGTCTATGCCGATGTCGGTGGCGGGCCGAATGCCTGCATGCTGGGCAGCGACGGGGCGGTCTATTCGACCCAGTACGCCACGATCGGCGGATGGAAAGCCCCGGTGCAGCGCCCGCCGTCGATCCAGAAGACGCTGCCGAACGGCAAGGTCGAAATCCTGGTCACCGAGGCCGACGGCGTGAAGTTCGACGGGCCAAACGACCTCACCTTCGCGCCCGACGGCCGCCTGTGGTTCACCGATTCCGGCGACTGGGCGCCCGATACCAAGCCTCATCCTGGCCGCATCGTGGTGATCGAGAAGAACGGCAAGGCGAAGATCGTCGAGGAACTCGACCACGTCTATCCGAACGGCATCGTCGCCGAGGCGGACGGCTCCATCGTCTGGGTCGAGTCGTACACCCTCAACGTTGTCCGGCGGAAGCCGGACGGCAGCAAGAAAGTCATCTGCCAGATGCCCCCGGGCCACATTCCGGATGGCTTGAAGATCGACGCGAAGGGCAATCTCTGGATCACCGCGGTCGCCGGCGGCGGCGTCGATGTCTTCGACCGGGACGGCAAGCACATGGACTTCGTCGAGACCGGCGGTACGATCCTCAACTGCGTCTTCGGCAAGGGCGGCAAGCTCTTCTGCTGCGACATGGGGCCTTTCGACGTCAGCGGCTCGGCCATGACCGGCCGGCTTATCCGGGTCGACGTCGGCGTAGAGGGAATGCCGCTCTTCCGCGGCGCAATCGGCTAGGAAACAAGAATGAAAATCGCCAAGGTCGAGGCCATTCCGGTCAGCTATCCGGAGCCGAACGACTTCAATGCGCTCCGCCACCTCTGCCTTGCCAAGATCACGGCGGACGACGGTCAGGTGGGATGGGGCGAGTCGATCACCCAGTTCCCCGAGGCCAATTTCGCCGCCAAGGCGATCATCGAGGGCATGGCGCCGAATCTGATCGGCAAGGACCCGGTACAGACCGAGACGCTGTGGCGGCAGAACAAGCAGCAGGCCTGGTGGTATGGCTACCACGGCGGCATCGCGTCCTACGCGACCGCCGCCATCGACATCGCGCTCTGGGACCTGAAGGGCAAGGCGCTCGGCAAGAGCGTCCTCGATCTGCTCGGCGGCCCGGTGCACGAGAAGCTGCCCGCTATCGCCTCCTGCCATGCCCATTACGAGTCGATCCCCGAGATGGCCGAAGAGACCGCCGAGTGGGTCTCGACCGGCTTGCAGGGCCTGAAGACCGGCTTCGGCAAGCGCGGCAATGCCCGCCTCGGTTATGAGCACGACCGCGACGTCGCGTACGTCAAGGCGATGCGCGAGGTGCTCGGCGACAAGATGCTGATGATCGACAACGGCATCGCCATCAAGTGGGACGTCACCGACGCGGTGCGCCGCGCCAGGGCGATGGAGGAATACAACCTCGCCTGGATCGAGGAGCCTCTGGGCGCCTGGGATCCCGAGGGTTACGCCAACCTTCGCGCCAAGACGACGACCCGCATCGCCTATGGCGAGCGCGAGTGGACGCTGGAGCAGTTCGAACGGATTCTGGCGACCGGCACGGTCGACGTGCTCGGCGTCGACCCCGGCCGCGCCGAGGGCATCACCGGCTTCAAGAAGATCACCGAGCGCTGCGAGTTTTACCGCCGCCAGGCCAATGCCCATGCCTGGTCGTCGGCGATCGTCACCGCGGCGAGCCTCGCGATCTCGTTCAACTCGCCGGCCTGCAAGCTGTTCGAGTTCAAGCCGCTGCGCAATCCGATGCAGCACGATCTGGTGACCAAGCCGTTCGACCACGTCAACGGCTGGGTCTATCCGCCGACCGGCCCCGGCCTCGGCATCGAGGTCATCGAAGAGGTGGTGGACGGCTATCGCAGCGAGAAGGTCCTGTCGCGCTGACAGGGGGATTTCAGAAGCAACATCAACCGGCACAAGAAGCCGTTTCCTGGGAGAGAATAGATGAAGAAGCATTGGAAATTGAGCGCAGCGGCGATCGCCATGATCGGCGCGCTGGGAGTGACCGCGGCCGTGGCCGCGGACAGCCAGTCGCAAATCCCGACTTCGGGTGAAAAGGTCGAGGGTGCGCCCCTGACCGTGAAGCGCGACTGGGGCACCTTCAAGCTCGCTGACCGCATCGCCGCCAAGCTCAAGGCCGGCCAGCCGATCAACTACGTCTTTTCCTACCAGGCCTCCGGCATTCCGCTTTTCTCGCCGCAATACGCCGCCGGCTTCGACACCGGCTGCAAGTTGGGTCAGGCGATCCTGCCGGGCATGACGTGTGCCTCGATCGCGCCGGTCCAGACCGACGCCAACCAGCAGGTCTCGCAGATCGAGGCCAAGCTCGCCGCCGGCGAGATCGATTGCATCGGCATCGAGCCGGTCAGTTCCGACTCGACCACCGCGATCGTCAACAAGCTGATGGATCAGGGTATCCCGGTGTTCACGGCCGGCGTGACCTCGCGCGGACATGAGTTCACCAACTTCACCCAGTTGCCGCCGCTGGAGGGCCAGACCGCCGCCCAGATCGTGCTCGACTGGATGAAGGCCGAGAAGAAAGACCTGAAGGTATTCGCCGTCTCCGGCGGCGACCCCACCCAGTTCTGGGCGCAGGGCCGCATGAAGGGCTTCCATGACACGATCATGAAGGCCATCCCCGACGCCAAGTTCGTCACCACCGAGGAAAACGGGCTGAACGTCAGTTACGACCCCGGCCAGACCTACGACTCGTACCGCACGTTCCTGTCGGCCAATCCCGACGTGCAGTTCATCGAGAACGTGGACATCGGCGCCGAGCACGCCAACCGCGCCATCGAGAGCCTGAACAAGACGGGACAGGTCTACACGATCGGCTGGAACGTCTCGAAGGGTCAGCTCGACGGCATCGAGAAGGGCATCCAGGTTGCCGCTCTCGACCAGCGCTGGTCGGATCAGGCCGCCTTCGGCGGCCCTGCCTGCGCCCAGTTCCTGAAGAACGGCGTGATTCTGCCCAACACCCAGACCCTCAAGCCGGTGATGAAGGCCGACGTCGCGGCGGCGCGTACCGAACTCGACCGCATCCTCGGCCAGAAGTAGGCTCAAGACCGCGGGGCCGGGACAACCCGGCCCCGTTTCTTTCCGCGACGCCAGACGGAAGTTCCAATGACCAGCGCCGATTCCCGCGAGACCGCCCCGGCCGAGACGTCCCGCCCGAGCTTCTCGGGCGCCGGTCAGGCGACCTTCGACATCGCCCTCCGCATGGGGGGCCTGTTCGTTGCCATCGTCGCCGTCGCGATCGTCATCTTCATCGCCAAGCCCAACTCGTTCAACGTCGACGTCGGCATCTCGGTACTCCGCGCGATGAGCTCCGTGGCGATCATGTCGCTCGGCCTGACGCTGGTCATCGTCGTCGGCGAGATCGACCTGTCGTTCGGCGCCATGTATGGCCTCGGCGCCAACGTGCTCGCCGTGGCCTGGATCGTCTACGGCGTCCCGGTCTATCTCGCGCTGATCCTGGCTATCGCCACCGGCGCCATACTCGGCCTCTTCAACGGGCTCCTGGTCACCCGCCTGAAGATACCTTCCTTCATCGTGACTCTCGGCAGCTACAACCTGCTCTACGGCATTTCGCTCTGGATTACGCACACCTCGACCTTCAACCCGGCTTACCCTCCGCCCGGCGCCGAAGTCCCCGAGGCGCAGCTGAATTTCTTCACCGGCCTCACCTCGAGCTTCGGGTCGCACCCGATTTCCCTCGAAGTGCTCTGGATGGTGGCGCTGGCGCTGGTCGTCGGCTGGCTGCTGCACCGGTCGCTTTTCGGGTTCCGCCTGATGGCAATCGGCGGCAATCCGGTGGCGGCGAGGCTCGCCCGCCTGCCGGTGGCGAAGTACAAGGTCCTCGCCTTCGTCATTTGCGGCGTGCTCGCCACCGTCGCCGGCATCCTTGACTTCTCGTTCATCCAGACGGTGCAGCCGAACAGCGGCCTGTCCTTTACTTTCCCGGTGTTCGCCGCGGTCATCATCGGCGGCGCCAGCCTGACCGGCGGCAAGGGGACGATCGTCGGCACGATCGGCGGCGCGCTGCTCCTCGCCGAGCTTCAGCAGGGCCTGGCGCTGCTCAGCCCCGGACCGCACGTCCAGCAGCTCTTCCTCGGCTTCGTCACCATCGGTGCCGTCGCCCTCGACCTGCTGCTTACCAACATCCGCAAGCGCAGGGCGGCATGAACGCCGGCCAAGGCATCAGCATCCGCGGCCTCGAGAAGCGCTACGGCAGCACGATCGCGCTCGCCGGCATCGATCTCGACATCCGTCCGGGCGAAGTGCTCGGCATCGCCGGACCGAACGGCGCCGGCAAGAGCACGCTGGTGCGCATCATCGCCGGCGAGGAAAGCCAGGACAGCGGCACGCTGACGTTCGATGGCAAGCCCTGGTCGCCGACCGTGGACTGGCACGCGGTCGCCGTTGTTCATCAGGAGCCGCAGCTCTTCCCGAACCTAACGGTCGCGGAGAACGTCCTCGTCGGCCGCGAGGCCGACGGCAACCGCAGGCCGCGCGTTCCCGCCGCCGACATGAAGGTGATGGACGCGCTCGGCATCAGCCAGTTCGCCGCCACGCTTCTCGGCGACTGCACGCTCGCCACCCAGCAGCGCACCGAGATCGCCCGCGCCGTTGCGCGCGATGCCCGTGTCTTTCTCTTCGACGAGCCCAATTCCGCCCTCACCGACGAGGAGTCCGACGAACTCTTTCGCGAGATGAAGAAGCTCGCCGCCGAGGGCCGGGTTGTCCTGCTCGTAACCCATCGGCTCAGCGACCTGGTCGAGCACACCGCCCGGGTGGCTGTGATCCGCGACGGCCGTGTGCGCGCCGTCGTCGAAGGCGCGGCGCTCACCGAGGATGGTCTGGCCGAGCAAATGGTGGTCGACAGCGGCGCCGATATCAGCGCGAAGTCTGAGGGCCGCGAGGCCTATCACGGCAGCAAGCCGGTGGTCGAGGTGAGCCGCTGGGGCCATGGCACGGCCTTCCGCGACATTTCCTTCACCGCGCGCCCCGGTGAGATCATCGCGCTCATCGGCGTCGAGGGTTCCGGAGCGCGCGAGCTCTTGCGTTCTCTCGGCGGCCTTGAGCGCTGCACCGGGACGATCGAGATCGCCGGCGAGAAGGGCGAGGCGGCGGAACGCTTCAGCGCCTATGTGCCGGCGACCCGCCTGTTCAGTCTCTACAGCAACTTTTCAGTCGGCGAGAATCTCCTCGTCCGTCTCGGCCGGCCGGACATCGCCGGCGCCGGGATGGCTCTGAAGAAGCGCCGGATGCGCGAACTGGCGGCCGAGGCGGTGACCCGCTTCCTGGTCAAGACGCGGACCGTCACCCAGGGTATCCGCTCGCTCTCCGGCGGCAACCAGCAGAAGGTGGCCATCGCCCAGGCCCTGCATTGCGCGCCGCGCCTGCTTCTTCTTGAAGAGCCCACCCGCGGCGTCGATATCCGCAGCAAGCGCGAGATTTACCGGCTCCTCCACGACTACGTCGCCGAAGGCAACGTTGTCATTATGTTCTGTACCGAGGTGCTGGAAGTCTACGAGGCCGCCGATCGCGCCCATGTGGTGACCGACGGGACGCTTTCGCCGGCAATCGCTATCCGCGACTACGACCACATCGAGAAGCTCGCCACCCACATTACCCGCCTGGAACGGCACAGCCGGGACGGCCATTTGGGCGCGGCGGCCTGAACCGCCAGCCGGGCTCGATCCGGGACATCCCTTCCTGCCAGCGCCTCCCGGACAAGTCGATCAGTCAAGTCCCCACGGACCGCGTTCGATCCGCCGCGCCAGCGTCTCCAGGAACTCCGCTCCGGCGAGCCCGTCGATCAGGCGGTGATCGACCGAGAGCGTCAGGTTGACGCCTTGCGCAACCGCGACTTCCCCGCCGCGCGCAATCACCGTGTCGCGGAGGCGCCCAACCGCGAGGATGCAGGACTGGCCGGGATTGATGATGGCCTCGAAGCGATCGGCGCCGCCCTTGCCGATATTGGAAAGGGAGAAGGCCATCGGCGCGGAATCGGACTGCACCAGCCGTCCGGCGCGGGCGCGCTGGACGGCGGCCTGCCGCAACTCGGCGATCGCGGCGAGCGTCTTGCCGCGCAGGTCGCGGAGCGCCGGGATCATGACACCGTCGGGCACGGCGACGACGAGGCCGATGTCGACGGTGGTGGCGCGGATGCGCCCGGCGCCGCCGCCGTCCTCATGCCAGCGGTCGAGGAGCGCGAGATGCGCGCCGAAGGAATCGGCCAGCGCCTGCAGAAGGAAGTCGGTGAGGGTCGGCTTGATGCCCGCCGCCCGCTCGATCTCCGGGCCAAGCCGTACCCGGGCACGTTCGAGCGCCGTCGTCTCCACCCAGCGGTCGAGGACGAAGGAAGGGATGGTTCGGCGGCTGAGGGCAACCGCCTGGGCGATCTGGCCACGCATCGGCGAAAGCGGCTCGACACCGCCGGCGGGTGGCGTGGCTGTACGTGACGCCATCGGGTGCATGCCGCGCCCTTCCGCCGCCGCGGCCACGTCGCGCTTGCGGATGCGCCCTTGCGGGCCGGTGCCGGAAAGCCCGCTGAGGTCGAGGCCGTGTTCCCTGGCCAGACGCCTTGCCAGCGGCGAGGCGAGCACACGCGCCGTCCCTATGGCCGGGGTCGACGATGCCGGTCGCACTGGCGAAACGATTGGAGCTGTGACCGCCGCCGTTGCTCCAGCCGCCGGCGTCGCCACCGCGGCTTTCGCGGCCTGAGGCCTGGCCGCGATGGCGGGGGCAGAATCTCCGCTCGCCTTCAGGCGCGCGAGCAACCCGCCGATCGGCAGCTCGGAGCCCTCGCCGGCGATGACCAGGTCGAGCGTGCCGTCGATCGGGGACTCGACTTCCATCGCCGCCTTGTCGGTC
>JBBQGL010000010.1:0-41389 GCA_038323025.1 Hyphomicrobiales bacterium | reverse complement strand
TAGCTTTCCGCCATCACCAGATCACCGCGGCGACACAACCCCGCCGCGATCCGCGCCAAATGCAGCCCAAGATTACAGGCATGTCATCTGCCGGCGCGGGGGCGTCATCAGCGGAGGGATCGGCCATGCATGGTCGTTGCTCAGCGCATCTGAAATCCACCTACATGTTCACGGTCTTCCTCGCGGCGACGGCCCTGGCCGTGCCGCCGGGATACGCCAAGGGCCGGGATGTCGTCGACGGCGTGCCCAGCCTCGCCGCCTGCCGGGCCCTCGGCTTCAATATCCAGGAAGAGAACGACACCGACGGCGGCTACCGCAACAATCCGGCGAAGCTGACGGCGATGCCGACCGCTCCCTCGACCGTGCCCGGACCGACCGGGGTTACGCCGCCGCCTTCACCCCTCGTCGAGGAGAGCGCTGCCGACCTCTCGACCACACCGATGGTAGCCCAGCGGGCCCAATCGGGCGTGCTATCGGGGGGACTGGCCTACAAGCAGGGGCAGTACCTCGACGACACGGAAAAATATCCGCACGCCGCGCTCAATCCGATCAAGAGCGTCGCGGAGGCGCCGGTCTCGACCTTCTCGATCGATGTCGACACCGCCTCTTATGCGAACGTACGCCGGTTCCTGAACGACGGCAGCCTGCCGCCGCGCGACGCGGTCCGCGTCGAGGAACTGATCAACTATTTCGACTACGGCTACACACGGCCCGCCACGGCCGACGAACCGTTCTCCGCCACCGTCGCGGTGACCGCCTCGCCGTGGGCGCCGACGAAGCAGATCGTCCATATCGGCCTGCAGGGATACGACATCCCGCGCGCCGAGGAGCCGCCGCTCAATCTCGTCTTCCTCGTCGACGTGTCGGATCGATGGATGAGCCCGACCGTCTGCCCCTGGCCCAAAAGGCCCTGAACGTCCTCATCGACCAGCTCCGCCCGGAAGATCATGTGTCGCTGGCGGTCTATGCCGGCTCCGCCGGCGCGGTCCTTCCGCCCACCTCGGGAAGCCAGAAGCTGAAGATCCGCTGTGCCGTCGATGCGCTCCACGCAGGCGGTTCGACCGTCGGTGGGGAAGGGCTGGCGCTCGCCTACAATCTCGCCAGGCAGAACTTCGAGAAGTCCGCGGTCAACCGCGTCATCCTGATGACCGATGGCGACTTCAACGTCGGCGTGTCCGACCCGGAAAAGCTGAAGGACTTCGTCTCCGAGAAGCGCAAGAGCGGCATCTATCTCTCGGTCTACGGCTACGGCCGCGGTAACTACAACGACGTGATGATGCAGGACCTGTCGCAGAACGGAAACGGCACCGCCGCCTACGTCGACACCCTGCAGGAAGCCCGGAAGCTGTTCCGTACCGATTTCGGGGGCTCGCTATTCCCGATCGCGGACGACGTGAAAATCCAGGTCGAGTTCAACCCGGCCCGCGTCTCCGAATACCGCCTGATCGGCTACGAGACCCGGCTCCTCAACCGCGAGGACTTCAACAACGACCAGGTCGATGCGGGCGAAGTCGGCGCCGGCGCGGCGGTTACCGCCCTCTACGAGATCACCCCGGTTGGCGGGCCGACGGCGAGCGATCCGCTTCGCTATCAGACGGAGAAGACACCGGAAGGCAAGGGCAACGAGATCGCCTTCCTGAAGATCCGCTATAAGCTGCCCGGTCAGGCGAACTCGAAGCTGATCCAGCGGCCGATCACCGATGCCGACCGCCCGGCGACGCTCGCCGAAGCGCCGGAGTCGACCCGCTTCGCCCTCGCGGTTGCCGCCTACGGGCAGCGGCTCCGCGGCGATCCCTACATGGCCGACAGCTTCGATTGGGACTCGATCATGAACCTCGCCCAGGGCGCCCGCGGCGAGGACCCCTTCGGCATTCGCGCCGAGTTCGTCCAGCTCGTCCGCGCCGCCGAAACCGCGAAGTCGGTCAACGAATAAGCTGTTCCCCCGAGCGCTCCCGCCGGCTTCGGCCGGCGGGAGTTTTCCCGCCTAAGGCCCAACAACCTTCTTCAGCCAGGCAAGTATTATCGCCGGCGAGGCATCCGGCGCTCCTGCGTGATCGGCGTCGACCTTGTCGAGTTCGCTCAAAGGGTTCTTCGGGATCTTCGCAAACATCTGCGGCGCGATGGCCTGGCTCGGATCCTGGGTCGCTACGACCCAAAGCGTCGGCACTGCGATCCTCGGCAGCGAAAGTACCGACAGGCCATTCTTGACCGTTGAGGCGGGGCTATCCGGTCCGTGAAAGCTCATGAACAATTTGGGCGATACGTTCACTGTGACGTTGACCCCGCCGGTGACAATGTCACTGAACGATGCCTGCTCACCGCCCTTGTCGGCCTTCACCAGCGCCCTGGCGTGCCTCAGGCTGGCTGCAAACTCGGGATAGGGTGACGGATCGACCGGATCCGCCGCCGGCACGATAGCAATCACGCCGGTAAGGTCCGGATGATTTGCAGCGTAGGCTAACGCGGCAACCGCGCCCAGACTCGTACCGCCGAGGACGACCTTCGTCGCGCCCATGGCCTTCAACCGCCCAATCGCGGCGTCAATTTCGGCCAAGCAGGCGTCGAACGGCTTGTCGTAGATCCGCTTCTTCGACCAGCACATTTCCGGCCTGCCGGTGATATAGCCGGCGGTGTCAAGGGCCGCCGCGAGCTTTGCCATCTGGCCTGGCATACCGCTCTTCCCATGGAGCAGAAGTACCCCGGTGTGGTCCGCCGCTGAAACGCTCCCGGCCAGCCAAACGAGAGCCGCAAGAGCGCTCAAACTCCGTAAGAACCGCCGCATGCCAGCCCCCCATGACTTTTCTCAGTGGTCCATGCCATAAGCCCCGCTTGGCGTATGGCGGGATTGTGGCAGGACAGGCGGGTGCGACCACGTGGCATCGATCATCTAGTCATCGCCGTCCGCGACCTGGAAAAGGCGCGGACCGCCTACCGGCGTCTTGGCTTCACGGTGACCCCCAAGGCGGTCCACCCGTTCGGCACTAAGAATTCGCTGGTCCAGCTCGACGGGTCGTTCCTGGAGCTGCTGGCGATCAACGACGCGGCGACCATTCCGCCGGCAACGGAAGGCTTCTTTTCCTTCCCTGCGTTCAACCGGGACTTCCTGGAGCGGCAGGAGGGCCTGTCCATGCTGGTACTGAAAAGCGCGGACCCGAATCTCGACCATGCCGCGTTCGCCGGCCACCGCCTCCCTACTTACGCCCCGTTCCGGTTCGAGCGAACGGCGCGGGCACCGGACGGGACGGAGCGGAAGGTCGCCTTTACGCTTGCCTTCACCAGCGAACCGCGGCTGCGCGACGCCGGCTTCTTCACCTGCCAGCACCATTTTCCGGAGAATTTCTGGCGCGCCGAATACCAGCGCCACGCGAACGGCGCGCGGACCATCGCCTCGGCCGTTCTGGTGAGCAGCGACCCGGCGGACTTCCACGAATTCCTCACCTACTTCACCGGTGTTCACGACATGAAGTCGACGAGCCTCGGCATCGACTTCGACCTCGGCGACGGCAGCCATGTCGAAGTGCTTTCGCCACCGGGATTCCACGGTCTGTTCGGCGGCGACAGCGGGCCCGATCCGCGCCGCTTCCTTGCCTGCCGCGTCGGCGTGGCCGACATTGCGGCCACGCGGTCGTTCCTCGAGGCGAACCGCGTGGCCTTTGCCGAGCGGCCGGAGGGTCTGGTCGTTCCGCCGGAGGAGGCGAGCGGCGTCACCATTGCCTTTTCGCCGCAGGTTCCTCGGCTAGGATCGCCGCCATGAAACCGAATGCCCACGTCACGGTCGGCGCCGCCGTCTTCGGCGGCGATCTGCCGCTCGCCCTGATCGCTGGTCCCTGCCAGCTGGAGAGCCGCCAGCACGCCTTCGACATGGCGGGCCGGTTGAAGGAAATGGCGGCGATCCTCGGTATCGGATTCGTCTACAAGACCTCGTTCGACAAGGCCAATCGGACGAGTCTGAAGGGCAAGCGCGGCCTCGGGCTCGACAAGGCGCTGGCGATCTTCGCCGATCTCCGTCGCGAACTCGGCGTGACCATCCTCACCGACGTGCACGAGCGCGAGCAGTGCGCGATCGTTGCCGCGGCCGTCGACATCCTCCAGATTCCGGCGTTCCTTAGCCGGCAAACCGACCTGCTCGTCGCCGCCGCCGAGACCGGCAAGGTCGTCAACGTCAAGAAGGGCCAGTTCCTCGCGCCGTGGGACATGAAGAACGTCGTCGACAAGATCGTAGGCAGCCGCAACCGCAATGTCCTCCTCACCGAGCGCGGCGCCAGCTTCGGCTACAACACACTCGTCTCGGACATGCGCGCGCTGCCGATCATGGCGGAGACCGGTGCGCCGGTGATCTTCGACGCCACCCACTCGGTGCAGCAGCCGGGCGGGCAGGGGACCGCCTCGGGCGGCGACCGGCGGTATGTGTCGGCGCTGGCGCGGGCGGCGGTGGCGGTCGGCGTCGCCGGTGTCTTCATCGAGACGCACCAGGACCCGGACAATGCTCCGTCGGACGGTCCGGCGATGCTGCCCATCGGCGATCTGCCGGCGCTGCTCGAGGACCTCATCGCCATCGACCGGATCGCCAAGGCGCGGCGCTAGGCCTTCGTGAAGCGCTGCTCGACCCGGACCGCATCGGTAGCGGTCGTCTCTTCCTCGTAGCGGACGAAGCCGTCGAGGACGCGATGCCAGAACGCGATTGCGGGCGCGTTCGTTGCCCGCTGCGTGATGCGCCAAGCGCCCGGAAAACGTGCGATCAGCCGTCGCGCGGCGTCGCGGCCGACGCCGCTTCGCCGGTAGGGGCGGGCGACGAAGAACTCCGCCATGTGCATGGTCCCTGCATCGCGGTCGACGAGTGCGAAGCCCGCTCTTGTGTCATCGACGCAGAGCCAGAATGGCCAGCGGTTGTCTGGTTCGGACCAATAGAGATCGAAGTCCGGATAGGCCTGGCCGGCCCTTACTCCCGGAATCAATTGCGCCATCTCAGCGATGTAGTCCTGCATCATTGCGGCGAGCGCCGCCTTCTCGGCTAGCGGCACAAGCGTTTCGTTCGGGCTCACCGCCGTCCGAGCGCCCGTTCGATGCGCCGGTCAGGGACGAGCCACATCAGCGCGACCAATCCGTACAGGGCAAGCGAGACATCCGGGGTCCAGAACACCGCCGAGAGAATGCCGGCCACATAGATGCCCACCGACACCCAGCCCTTGATCTCGGCGCCGACCGCCATCTTCAACGGCGACTCCGTGCCCTGCTCGGCGATCAGGACCCGCTCCAGCACGTAGTAGCCGAGCGCCGCCATGAGCAGAACTGTGCCGTAGAGCGCCACCGGAATCGCCGCGAAATGGTTCTCGCCCATCCAACTGGTCAGGAAGGGCACGATCGACAGCCAGAACAGGAGATGCAGGTTCGCCCACAGCGCCGCGCCGTTCACGTGGGTCGCGGCCTGCAGCAGGTGATGATGATTGTTCCAGTAGATGCCGAGGTAGATGAAGCTCAGCACGTAGCTGATGAAGACCGGGATCAGCGGGGTCAGCGCCGACCAGTCGCTGCCCTCCGGCACTTTCAGTTCGAGAACCAGGATGATGATGATGACGGCGATTACGCCGTCGCTGAACGCTTCCAGCCGCCCCTTGTGCATCCGCCCTCCGGATAGAATGTCCGTTCCGGCGAGCAGCCTATCGCGTTCGTTCGCTGGGCGCGATTGCCGGGACGGCTACCTAGTCTCCGGATTCCTTTGGGCCGAACGCACCGCGGATCAGGCCGTTGTTGAAGCCTTCCGGGGCGGCGCCGGTGAAGGCGAAATAGTAGACGGCGGCGGAGTAGATGCCCGACAGGGCGGTGCTGACGACGAGGATGGCGATGAAGACCATCGCGGTGAGGACGAGCACCGAGAAGCCGAAGGGCCCGAAGCCATCGCTGACCAGCTTGACGCCGGTGCCGATGCCGATCACGGCGACGACGGAGCCGAGCAAGGAGGTAACCACCGATATGCCGCTCCGCCCGATCAGGTTCTCGCCCCAGGTTTCGCTCAGCAATTCGCCGCTTCGCGCGATCGCCTTGAAGGGCCCGACGCCTTCGGTCGCGAGCACCGGGACGACCAGGAACGTCGCCACCGTCCAGGCAAGGCCGGCGCCGAACTCGATGATCCGCCCGAGGAGGCCAAGCCGCTCGGCCAGCCAGCGCAGCAATACGCCGAGCGTCGCCGAGATGAGCGCATAGCCGATAATGGGAATCATGCGGTTCCAGGCGAGGGCGATGGACGAGCCGATCGTCGGGTCGCTCCCGTCGAGCTTGGCGATCGCGGCGCCGACCAGGGCCGTGTTGAAGAAGATGATGATGAAATACTCGACGAAATAGAACGCGAAGAGCCAGAGGTAGAATGCGGCGCTGAGCTGCTCCACCGGCTGGCCATCCTTCACCATCGGGACGATGCCGGTTCCCACCACCTGCCAGATCATGAACCCGCCGACGGTCAGCGATGCCACCCCGGAGAGAAGCGGCAGGATAAGCAGCTCGGGATCGGTGCGCAGCACCCTGGCGCTCGCCTGGACCAGTTCGACGCTGCGCGCGAGGCTGGCGATAATATCGGTCATGGGAGACGGTCCGCCTGGCTGAAATCGGCCGGGCCGAACCGGCCGGCCATCATTCGGGACCGGGCTGAAGAAACGGTAAAGTCAGCCGCGCCCGCGGTAGGGCGGTACCCCCTGGTCCGGTAGCCAGATCTCGTCCAGCGGCGCGCCGGTCTGCCAGAACACATCGATGGGCATGCCGCCCCGCGGATTGAAGTACCCGCCGATGCGCAGCCAGTGCGGCTTGAGGATGTCGGCGAGGCGCCGGCCGATGGAGACCGTGACATCCTCGTGGAATGCGCCGTGGTTGCGGAATGACTGCAGGAACAGCTTCAGCGATTTCGACTCGATCAGCCACCGGTTGGGCACGTAGTCGATCATCATCAGCCCAAAATCCGGCTGCCCCGTCACCGGGCAGAGCGAGGTGAATTCGGGGAAGGTGAAGCGCGCCAGATAGCGCGTCCCCGACTGCGGATTGGGCACCCGGTCGAGGACGGCCTCGTCGGGATTGGCCGGTATCGCCACCGGGCGGCCGAGCTGAAGATTTGCCTTCGTCATGGGGAACCCCTTTTGTCTGGCGGGTTCTATGCGCCGGGAGCGGCCGGCGGAACAAGGGTCATGCCTGCGGCGTCCCAGCGCCAGACCGCGTGGCCGGCAAGGTGGGTGCCGCCCCACCAGCGGTCTAGACCGCTCAGCTGAACGTGATCCTCCTCGCCGTTTGCGACATCCTCGCCCGCCATGGTCAGCTCCAGGACGGCATTGCCGTACAGGTCCGCGTCTTCACGGTCGCCGGGCGGGTCGAGGCCGGCGATCAACGGAACTTCGCAGAAGGCAAGATCGTCGAGGAGACGGAAGAAGCTCAGATCGCCCATGAAGGCGGCTTCCTCGGCAGCCAGCACTCCGCGGAAGAGTTCGCGCGGATTGTCGATGCCGTCGGCGATGCCGAGGAGCGCAGCGGCCTCGGTTCGCCCGAGGCCGAGCTTAGGTGCCGGGAGTTCCTCGAGGAAGCGCCGCAGGGCCGGTTTCAGAAAGGGCAGTCGCCCGTCGAGAGCGCCGAGACGGACCGCGACGCGTTTCGGCTCTGGCGCCGTTACGTCGGCCCAGACGTCGCGGGCAAGCCCGAGGTCATGCCAGTCGATGGCCCGCGCCTTTGCGGCGAAGCGGAGGATCGTCGCCGCAGTTTGCATGCCGAGGAACTGGTCCGCCTGGACGAGGGTGAGGCCCTCGGTTCGCCCCGTTTCGGCGAAGAAAGCCAGAATCTGCAAGAGCTGGAGCTGATCGAAGAGGTCGTGTTCGAACCACAGTTCGATCCGGTCGAAGGCCGCGTGATTGCGGACGAGGGCGTCGCGCTCGGCGAAGCTCGCGGCCACCTCCGCCACGTTTAACCGGAAGCGCCGGGCGAGATAGTCGATCCGCAGGTTGCTCGAGGCAGCAAGGTCCGCGACCACCGGGCCCTCGTGGAGCACGTCGCGCCACGGCTCGATCGTGCCGGTCTTTCCCGCTGCCGCGAGCAGGTCGGCGGCGGTATCGCCGTTGGTGAGGATCAGGTCGGTCATGACTTCGGAACGCGTGACATGCGCGGCAGTTTTCCACGGCCGCTCGCGCCGGTCACCCCTTTCGCCCCGCCAGACCGTCAGGTAGAAGCGGCGCGACCAGAAGACGAGGGCGCGACATGACCGCAATCATCGACATCATTGGCCGGGAAATCCTCGACAGCCGCGGCAATCCCACGGTCGAAGTGGACGTGATCCTCGATGACGGCTCCGTCGGCCGCGCGGCGGTCCCTTCGGGCGCGTCGACCGGCGCTCACGAAGCGGTCGAACTCCGCGACGGCGACAAGAAGCGCTACCAGGGCAAGGGCGTGCTGAAAGCCGTCGACGCGGTGAATGGCGAGATTTTCGAGGCCATCGGCGGCATGGAGGCCGAGAACCAGATCCACATCGACAAGACCCTGATCGCCCTCGATGGCACCGAAAACAAGGGCCGCCTCGGCGCCAACGCCATCCTCGGCGTGTCGCTGGCCGTCGCCAAGGCCGCGGCGATCTCTGTCGGCATGCCGCTCTACCGCTACGTCGGCGGCGCCAACGCCCACATCCTGCCGGTGCCGCTGATGAACATCGTCAACGGCGGCGTTCACGCCGACAATCCGATCGACTTCCAGGAATTCATGATCGCCCCGGTGGGCGCCCCGACCATCGCCGAAGCCGTGCGCATGGGGTCCGAGGTTTTCCACACGCTCCGCAAGGGCCTCAAGGATGCGGGCTTCAACACCAACGTCGGCGACGAAGGCGGTTTTGCGCCGAACCTTTCGTCGGCGACCGCGGCGCTCGACTTCGTCATGAAGGCGATCGAACAGGCCGGATACAAGCCGGGTTCGGACATCTTCCTCGCCCTCGATTGCGCCGCGACCGAATTTTTCAAGAAGGGCAAGTACGCCTACGAAGGCGAGGGCAAGACGCGCACCGTCGCGCAGCAAGTGGCCTACCTCGCCGATCTTGCGAAGAAGTACCCGATCATATCCATCGAAGACGGCATGTCCGAGGACGACTGGGACGGTTGGCTGGCGCTGACCGAGAAGGCCGGCGACAAGATCCAGCTGGTCGGCGACGACCTGTTCGTCACCAATACGAAGCGGCTGCGCGAAGGCATCGACCGCGGCATCGCCAACTCAATCCTGGTCAAGGTCAACCAGATCGGCTCGCTTACCGAAACGCTCGACGCCGTCGCCATGGCCCATTCGGCCGCCTATACGGCGGTCATGTCGCATCGCTCCGGCGAGACCGAGGACTCGACCATCGCCGACCTCGCGGTCGCCACCAACTGCGGACAGATCAAGACCGGCTCGCTGTCGCGCTCGGACCGCATGGCCAAGTACAACCAGCTCATCCGCATCGAACAGGAACTTGGCACGTCGGCCGAGTATGCGGGCAAATCGATTCTGCGGCGCTGATCGGACTGGAATCGGGGCGGTCGCAAACTCTCCGTTAAGGCTATTCGAGGCATGGTGGCGGCTGTCCCCGGGTCGCCATCATGATCACGCGCCAGCACCGCCAGTCTCCGCTTCGCCGCTTGTGGATGCCGCTGCTTACCGCCGGCTTCCTCGGCTATTTCGGCTATCACGCCTTCACCGGTTCCTACGGGAAGTGGGCGATGGACCGCTTGAAGAACGAGGCGGTGACGCTCGGTGGGGAACTCGAAAAGCTGAAAGCCGAGCATGCTTCGCTCGAGAGTCGGGTCGCGCTGCTGCGGCCCGAAAGCCTCGACGCCGACCTGGTCGATACGAAAGCGCGGACAGAACTGAATCTGCTTCGGCCAGACGAAGTGGTGATCACGTTTGGTGCATCGCAACAAGTCGGCCAGTAAAGCCGGTTCTTCTGCTGCACTGCGAAGCCCTATGTAAATCGCGCATATTAGTTGTGCGGCAACTGCGGCCGGCAGTCCTTGGATTGACTCTCGCCATCAGCTACGTTCGCCCCAAATCAGGGTGAATAACCCTTCAGGGGAGAGACGCATGCCCAAGGCGCAACAGCAGGCCGAGAAAGTCGTAGTGCAGCCGCCGCCGGCGAGGCCGGCCCTGGCGGCCGCGCGAAGCTCGCCGCAGGCATTGACGCCCGAACAGGAACGGGACGCTTTTTCACGGATGCTGCTCATCCGCCGCTTCGAGGAGCGCGCCGGCCAGATGTACGGCATGGGGCTCATCGGCGGCTTTTGTCATCTCTACATCGGCCAGGAAGCGGTCGTCACCGGAATGCAGATGGCCATCGAGAAGGGCGATCAGGTCATCACCGGCTACCGCGATCATGGCCACATGCTCGCCGCAGGGATGGATCCGAAGGGCGTCATGGCCGAGCTCACCGGGCGCAGCACGGGTTACTCCCACGGCAAGGGTGGCTCGATGCACATGTTTTCGCGCGAGAGCGAGTTCTTCGGCGGTCACGGTATCGTCGCCGCGCAGGTGTCGCTCGGCACCGGCATCGCCTTTGCCAACCGCTACCGCAAGAATGGCCGGGTCTGCCTGACCTATTTGGGCGACGGCGCGGCCAATCAGGGCCAGGTTTACGAGAGCTTCAACATGGCCGAGCTGTGGAAGCTCCCGGTGATCTACATCATCGAGAACAACCGCTACGCCATGGGCACATCGGTAACTCGCTCCTCGGCGCAGACGGATTTCTCGCGCCGTGGCCTCTCCTTCAACATTCCCGGCGAGCAGGTGGACGGCATGGATGTCCGCGCCGTGAAGGCGGCGGGCGACAAGGCGGTCGAGTGGTGCCGGGCGGGGAAGGGGCCGTACATCCTCGAGATGCTCACCTACCGCTACCGCGGCCACTCGATGTCCGACCCGGCCAAGTACAGGACGCGCGAAGAGGTCAACAAGGTCCGCGAGCAGAGCGATCCGATCGAGATGGTCCACAAGCGCCTGGTCGAGAACGGCTGGGCAAGCGAGGACGACCTGAAGGCCATCGAGAAGGCTGTCCGGGATCGCGTGACCGAGGCGGCCGAGTTCGCCCAGGCCGGCGCCGAACCCGATCCGAAAGAGCTCTGGACCGACATCTACCACTAGAGACGGGGCAGGGAACCGGCCGATGCAACGCGTCGTGCATTTCGAGATTCACGCCGGCGATCCGCCGCGCCTGATCGATTTTTACGGCAAGGTCTTCGGCTGGACGTTCGAGAAGTTCCCGGGTGGCGTGGACTACTGGACCATCACCACCGGCGCCGCCGACCAGCCGGGCATCAATGGCGGTCTCGTCCGCCGCAGAGGCGCGACGCCGGGTGCCGGCGAGCCGACCCCGGTGATTGCGTTCGTGTGCACCGTGGACGTCGCCAACCTCGACAAGACCGCAGCCGTCATCGTCGCAGCCGGCGGCACGCTCGCCGCGGCCAAGATGGCGATCCCCGGCATGGCCTGGCTCGCATACTACAAGGATCCGGACAGCAACATCTTCGGCATCTTCCAGGCCGACCCCAACGCCAAATAGGCCAGAACGCCCAACAGGAACGACCGCACTATGCCGATCGACATCCTCATGCCGGCTCTCTCCCCCACGATGGAAGAGGGCAAACTCGCCAAGTGGCTGAAGAAGGAGGGCGAGAAGGTCAAGGCCGGCGATGTCATCGCCGAGATCGAGACCGATAAGGCGACCATGGAGGTGGAGGCCGTCGACGAGGGCACAATGGCGAAGATCCTCGTCCCCGAAGGCACCGAGAACGTCAAGGTCAACACGCCGATCGCGGTCCTCGCCACCGAGGGCGAGGATGCCTCCGCCACGTCGGCGAAGCCCGTGCCCGCCGCGAAGACCAACGGAGCTGCAGGCCCCGCTCCGACCGCGGTTGCCCCGGCGCCGGCCGCCGTGGCCCCGGCGCCCGCCGCCGCTTCAGCCCCGACGCCCGCCGCGCCTGCGCCGACCGTGCCGGCCGCCCCGCGCGGCGAGAGCGCGCCCGATCCCGATCTGCCCGCCGGCACCGAGATGGTATCGATGACCGTGCGCGAGGCGCTCCGCGACGCCATGGCGGAGGAAATGCGCCGCGACAAGGACGTCTTCGTCATGGGCGAGGAGGTTGCCGAGTACCAGGGCGCCTACAAGATCACGCAGGGGCTGCTGCAGGAGTTCGGCGATGCCCGCGTCATCGACACGCCGATCACCGAGCACGGCTTCACCGGTCTTGGCGTCGGCGCGGCGCTCGCCGGTCTCAGGCCGATCGTCGAATTCATGACGTTCAACTTCGCCATGCAGGCGATGGACCAGATCATCAACTCGGCGGCGAAGACGCTCTACATGTCCGGCGGCCAGATGGGCTGTCCGATCGTCTTCCGCGGACCGAACGGCGCCGCCGCCCGCGTCGCCGCCCAGCACAGCCAGGACTATTCCTCCTGGTACTCGCAGGTGCCGGGCCTGAAAGTCATTGCGCCCTATTCGGCGGCCGACGCCAAGGGCCTCCTCAAGGCGGCGATCCGCGACCCCAACCCGGTCATCTTCCTCGAGAACGAGATCCTCTACGGACATTCCTTCGACGTGCCGAAGCTCGACGACTACGTGCTGCCCATCGGCAAGGCGCGCATCGCCCGCGTCGGCAAGGACGTGACGATCGTCTCCTTCGGGATCGGCATGAACTATGCCACCAAGGCCGCGGCCGAACTCGCCGGCATGGGCATCGACGCCGAGGTCATCGACCTGCGCACGCTCCGCCCGCTCGACCTCGATACCGTCATCGAGTCGGTGAAGAAGACGCACCGCTGCGTCACCGTCGAAGAGGGCTGGCCGACCAATTCGGTGGGGGGCCACATCGCCTCGGAAATCATGATGCGGGCTTTCGACTGGCTCGATGCGCCCGTGCTGAAGATTTCCGGCAAGGACGTGCCGATGCCGTATGCTGCGAATCTCGAGAAGCTCGCGCTGCCCTCGGTGGCCGAGGTTATCGACGCGGTGAAATCCGTCACCTACCGGTAGGAGATTCGAATGGCTGAAGAGACCATGCTCGACAAGGCGATGGCGATGATCCCCGGTATGGGGCCGGCGAAGAAGAAGCCGGCGCGCAAGGCCGCGACCTCCACCGCCTCGCACATCTCGAACCTGAAGAAGGGCATCGCCAAGCTGACGCGAGACCTCGAACGGCTGGTGGGGATGGTCGGCAAGGATTCGAAGAAGGCGAAGGCCGCGCCGGCCAGGGGTGGCGCCAAGCGGACTGCCGCCAAGGCCGGGTCGAAGAAGCGTCGCCCCGCGGGAAAGACTGCCAGGAAGGCTTGAGGCGTCCGCCGTCAGCGGCGGCAGGGAGATTGGTGAAGCCGATGGCCGGTGGCCCGAGAGAACAGCCGATACCGCCCGACATCCTCGCCAATCCGGAGGCGGTGGAGGTCTTGCGCGCCTTCGTCGCCGATGGCGGACTCTCCATTTCTTTCACGCGCGCCTTCGACGACCCGTCCATGTGGGGAATGGTGCTCGTCGATATCGCCCGCCATGCCGCGCGCGTCTTCGCCAAGGAGAACGTGTGCAGCGAGGCGGAGGCGCTGCAGAGCATCTACGCCATGATCGAGGCCGAACTGGCCATGCCAACCGACCTCGGCACTACGTTTGAACGCGGAAAGCAGGGTCACTGAGCAATGCCCATCAACATCCTCATGCCCGCCCTCTCGCCCACCATGGAGAAGGGCAATCTCGCCAAGTGGCTGAAGAAGGAGGGCGACAAGGTCAAGGCCGGCGACGTCCTCGCCGAGATCGAGACCGACAAGGCGACGATGGAGGTCGAGGCGGTCGACGAAGGCACGCTTGGCAAGATTCTCGTCCCTGAGGGCGCGCAGGACATCCTGGTCAATGCGCCCATCGCCATCCTGCTTGGCGAAGGCGAGGACAAGAGCGCGATGAGCGCGGCGCCCGCACCGGCAGCGGCGCCGGCAGCGGCGCAAAAGCCGGCTGCGAGCGGTACCCCCTCACCCCAACCCTCTCCCCTCCGGGGAGAGGGAGCCGCCTCCGCGTCGGCCGCCGGTGCGAAATCGGCGCCCGCGGCCCCCATGGCGGAAGTCAAATCGGCGACGGTTCCCGCTGCCGCTGGTCCCGGCGTCCCCTCTCCCCGGCGGGGAGAGGGTCAGGGTGAGGGGGCTCCGGCCCTGACCAACGGCACCGCCACGCGCGTCTTCGCCTCGCCGCTCGCCCGGCGGCTGGCAAAGGAGCGCGGCATCGATCTCGCGGCAATAACCGGCAGCGGCCCGCACGGCCGCATCGTCGAGGCCGACATCGCCTCGGCGAAGGCGAGCGCGCCGGCGCCGGTGGCGAAGGGGCCGGCCGCCCCGGCTCCGGCGATCGCGCCCAGCATGTCCGACGCCCAGGTGATGAAGCTCTTCGAGCCGGGCAGCTACGACGTCGTCCCGCACGACAACATCCGCAAGATTATCGCCAGGCGACTGGTCGAGGCCAAGCAGACGATTCCGCATTTCTACCTGACGGTCGACACCGAGATCGACGCGCTGCTGCAGTTGCGCGGCGACATCAACAGCGCCGCGCCGAAGGACAAGGACGGTAATCCGGCGTGGAAGGTGTCGGTCAACGACATGATCATCAAGGCGCTGGCTCTCGCCCTGAAGCGTGTGCCCGATGCCAACGTGACGTGGACCGAATCCGGCATGCTCCGCCACAAGCACGCCGATGTCGGCGTCGCGGTTTCGATCCCGGGCGGGCTGATCACGCCGATCGTCCGCCACGCCGACGAGAAGCGCCTTTCCGAAATCTCCAACGAGATGAAGGACCTCGCCGCCCGCGCGCGCGTCAAGAAACTCGCGCCGCAGGAGTATCAGGGCGGCACCTCGGCGGTATCCAACCTCGGCATGTACGGGATCAAGGACTTCGCGGCGGTGATCAACCCGCCGCACGCCACGATCCTGGCGGTCGGCGCCGGCATCGAGACGCCGGTGGTCCGCGACGGCAAGGTCGTGATCCGCACGATCATGACCGCGACCCTCTCCACCGACCACCGTGCCGTCGACGGCGTGCTCGGCGCGCAGCTTATCAATGCCTTCCGGACGCTGATCGAGAAGCCGGCGGGGATGCTCGCCTAGAGAGCGGCGGTTTGGCCTCGTGAAGGATCGCTCGATGGCAATTCATCGGAACTGGCCGGGAGTCCTCCTGGCCGTCGCCGCGCTGATCGTCGCTGCCGCGCCCGCGTCTGCCGCGCTCTCGCCGCTCTATGAGAGCATCCGCGAGATCAAGACCATCCTCGATGATCCGCGACTGGCGGCGGTCTTCCGCGACCAGCTGCCGATCATCTCGATCACGGTGAAATCGCAAGACGTGTTCGAATTCACCTCGCCAAGCTGCAGGGTGGACGTGAAGGTTGTCGACGTTTCGCCGACCCCGAAAATCGTCGGCGGGCGGCAATTCACCCTCGAGTTCGGCGAAGCGACCTGCAAGTAGCGGACGGGAGACCATGGCCAATTCCTACGACCTGATCATCATCGGCTCCGGCCCCGGCGGTTACGTCGCCGCCATCCGGGCGGCGCAGTTGGGCCTGAAGACGGCGATCGTCGAGAAGAGCTACCTCGGCGGCATCTGCCTCAACTGGGGCTGCATCCCGACCAAGGCGCTCCTCCGCTCCGCCGAGATCTACCACTACATGGAGCACGCCAAGGACTACGGCCTTTCCGCCAAGGAGGTCGGCTTTGACGGCGCGGCGATCGTCAAGCGCTCGCGGGCGGTGGCGGCCCAGCTTTCCAACGGCGTCGCGTTCCTCATGAAGAAGAACAAGATCGACGTGATCTGGGGCGCGGCGACCCTGACCGCGCCCGGCAAGCTCAGCGTCAAGGCGTCGGACAATCCGCCGAAGGGCGCGCTCGGCGGCGGCGACTACGAGGCCAAGCACATCATCGTCGCCACCGGCGCGCGGCCGCGGGCGCTTCCCGGCATCGAGCCCGACGGCAAGCTGATCTGGACCTATTTCGAGGCAATGGCGCCCGAGAAGCTCCCGAAATCGCTGCTGGTCGTGGGCTCCGGAGCCATCGGCATGGAGTTCGCCTCGTTCTACCGGGCCTTCGGCATCGAGGTGACGGTGGTCGAGATCCTGCCGCAGATTCTCCCCGTCGAGGACGAGGAAATCGCCGCGCACGCGCGCAAGCGCTTCGAGAAGGCGGGCATCAAGATCTTCACTGAGGCCAAGGTCGCCAAGCTGGTCAAGGGCAAGGACAGCGTCACCGCGACGGTCGAGACCAAGGACGGCAAGAGCTTTGATGTCACCGCCGAGCGCATGATCTCGGCGGTCGGCGTGGTCGGGAATATCGAGAACCTCGGGCTGGAGAAGCTCGGCGTGAAGACCGAGCGCGGCACCGTCGTCAGCGACCCGTATGGACGCACCAACGTCCCCGGCATCTATGCGATCGGCGACGTCGCCGGCGCCCCGATGCTCGCCCACAAGGCCGAGCACGAAGGCGTCATCTGCGTCGAGGCGATCGCCGGGCAGAAGCCGCATCCGATGGACAAGCTGAAGATCCCCGGCTGCACCTACTGCAACCCGCAGATCGCATCGGTCGGCCTGACCGAAGCCAAGGCCAAGGCGGCCGGCCATGAAATCCGCGTCGGCAAGTTCCCGTTCATCGGCAACGGCAAGGCGATTGCACTCGGCGAGCCGGAGGGGCTGGTGAAAACCATCTTCGACAAGAAGACCGGCCAGCTTCTCGGTGCCCATCTGGTGGGCGCCGAGGTAACCGAGCTGATCCAGGGTTTCGTCATCGCCATGAACCTCGAAACCACCGAGGAAGAGCTGATCGCGACCGTCTTCCCGCACCCGACGCTCTCCGAGACCATGCACGAAAGCGTGCTCGCGGCTTACGGCAGGGTGATCCACGTCTGAGGGTGGTCACCCGGATGGGGAGTTTGACGCCGATGTCTGAACTCGCCTCGTCTGCTGCAGCCTTCCGTGTATGGGGGGATACGCTCGTTCCGAGCGAGATCACGGCGTTGCTGGGGTGTCAGCCGACATTTTCGCACTCGAAGGGCGACACCAAAACTACGGGCGGCGGACATATCGTTACCAGGAAGTCCGGGATGTGGTGCCTTGAAGCCCCAGACGCCAAACCCGGTGATATCGATGCCCAGATTCTCCAGGTTCTTGCCAAGCTACCCGACGATCTTCCGATGTGGCGGAGATTGGCGAGCACCTTTAGCCTCGATTTTTACTGCGGCCTGGTCATGGGTGCGACGAACGATGGGTTGAGCCTCTCCGTTCGAACCCTTTCCGCCCTCGCCGACCGGGGCATCGAACTCCAACTGGATATTTACGCGCCGGTCGCCGAGCGGTTCGTCGAAACCCAGCCCTAGCGGCGTTGATTGGCGGGCCGTTAGCAGTGGATGTATCCTTTGCCCGGATCGCCCGATGAATGTGGCGACCGGTGGGGGAGGAGATCATGAACCAGCAAGTGCAGTCGGTCGTTTCGTGGATCATCATCGGGCTTATCGCCGGCCTGATTGCCAGCGTCATCGTCGGCCAGGGCCACACGCTGCTCTTCTATATCGTGGTCGGGTTGATCGGCTCGGTCGTCGGCGGATTCCTGGCGCAGGCGCTCAACCTGAAGCTCAACAGCGGCAACCCGTTTCTCGACCGGATCGTGATCGCGATCATCGGTGCGATCATCGTCCTCATCATCGCACCGCTGCTTTTCTAAGCCCTGGAGGAACGGGCGAAAGGCGATGCGAGGGCCCCAGCCTTGCGGCCCCCGCAATGGTGGTTTGTCGCCGGAACGCCTATATCCTCTGCCGAAGCCGCGCCGCGGCCCGAATCTGACGGGTTTTCATGGTCGTAGTGCTCGATAATGTTGAGGGCAGGGAGGGGCGGCCGCGCCATCCCGAAAAGGCGCACCGGCCCGACACGCCGGTGCTGCGCAAGCCCGACTGGATCCGGGTCAAGGCGCCCGGCTCCCCTGTCTACCGTGAGACCGCGGGCATCGTGCGCGAGCACGGTCTGGTCACCGTCTGCGAGGAAGCCGGCTGCCCGAATATCGGCGAGTGCTGGTCGAAGCACCACGCCACCTTCATGATCATGGGCGACACGTGCACGCGCGCCTGCGCGTTCTGCAACGTGCGCACGGGACTGCCGCTCGCCCTCGATGGCGGCGAGCCCGAGCGGGTGGCGGATGCTACCGCCAAGCTCGGTCTCACCCACGTCGTCATCACCTCGGTCGATCGCGACGATCTTGACGACGGCGGCGCCGATCATTTCGCCCGCACCATCCGGGCGATCCGGGATCGCAGCCGCACCACCATCGAGGTTCTGACCCCGGATTTCCTGCGCAAGGACGGCGCGGTGGAAAAGGTCGTGGCGGCGAAGCCCGACGTGTTCAACCACAACCTCGAGACCGTGCCGTCGAAATACCTGACGGTGCGCCCGGGCGCGCGCTACTTCGCCTCGCTCCGCCTGCTCCAGCAGGTCAAGGAACTCGACCCGACGATGTTCACCAAGTCGGGCATCATGGTCGGGCTCGGCGAGGAGCGGAACGAAGTGCTCCAGCTGATGGATGACCTGCGCGCCGCCGACGTCGATTTCCTCACCATCGGCCAGTACCTGCAGCCGACCCGGAAGCATCATCCGGTGATGCGCTTCGTTCCGCCCGAAGAGTTCAAGGCCTACGAGACCATCGCCTATGCCAAGGGCTTCCTCATGGTCTCGGCGAGCCCGCTGACGCGCTCCTCGCACCATGCCGGGGAAGACTTCGCCCGGTTGCGGGCGGCGCGCCTCGCCCGGCAGGGGACCTGACGCGGTCGATGCCGCAGTTCTCGACGACGCGCGACGTTCGCCATTCGGCGGCCGAGATGTTCGATCTCGTCGCCGACGTGGAAAAATATCCGAAATTCCTGCCGCTCTGCGAGAGCCTGACGGTGCGTTCGCGGCGGAGCGAAGGCGGCAGGGAAATCCTCGTCGCCACCATGACCATCGCCTACCGCATCATCCGCGAGTCGTTCACGACCAAGGTCACGCTCGACCGGCCGGCGCTCCGCATCCTCGCCGAATATCTCGACGGCCCGTTCCGCTACCTCGAGAATGTCTGGCGCTTCGAGCCGGGCGAGGCCGGCCACTCGCGCGTGCATTTCTCGATCGACTACGAGTTCCGCTCGTGGATGCTGTCGAAGCTGATGGGCGGGGTGTTCGACCGCGCCTTCCACAAATTCGCCGAAGCCTTCGAGGCGCGCGCCGACGTGGTCTACGGCGCCACCGCCCGGGCGGAAGCGGCCGCGCGCTAGGCGCCGTCGATCCGCCCCTTCAGCATGGACAGGGCGTGGCGCACGGACGCCAGCCGGATTCCTGACCGGCCATTGTCCGGAAATACCTTCTGTTCATGCAGCACCGGTTCGCCGCGCCGGGCGGTGGCGAAGTGCACCAGCCCGACCGGCTTTGCCGCGGTGCCCCCGGACGGGCCGGCGATGCCGGTGATGGACACAACCAGGTCGGCGGCCGAGCGCGCCAGCGCTCCTTCGGCCATGGCGCGGGCGACTTCCTCGCTTACCGCGCCGCGGGCCTCGATCAACCCCGGCGAGACGCCGAGGAGTTCGGCCTTGGCGGCGTTGGAGTAGGTGACGAAGCCGCGGTCGACCACGGCCGACGACCCGGCGATTTCCGTCAACGCGCCGGCCACCAGCCCGCCGGTGCAGGATTCGGCGGTCGCGATCTTGAGCCCCCGGTCCCGGCAGGCGGCGACGATTTCCGCGGCGAGGGGAATGACGGTGGCGAGATCGGTCATGACGGCGGTCCGAAGGGCAGGCGGATGGTGGCCGTGGCCGTGGCGGCGATGCCTTCCTTGCGGCCGATGAAGCCGAGGCCCTCGGTCGTCGTCGCCTTAACCGCGACACGGTCGATGCCGATGCCGCAGATCGCGGCGATGCGCTCGCGCATTGCCCTGCGATGCGGCGCGATCTTCGGCGCTTCGGCGGCGATCATCAGGTCGAGGTGGGCGATGGTGCCGCCGCGGGCGACCACCCGCTGCACGGCGAAGGCGAGGAAACGGTCCGACGAGGCGCCCCGCCATTGCGGATCGGAGGGAGGGAAGTGGAAGCCGATATCCTCCTCGGCCAGCGCCCCGAGGATGGCATCGGTAAGGGCGTGCAGGGCGACGTCGGCATCCGAATGTCCAACCAGACCGTGGGTATGTGAGACGGACACGCCCGCCAGCGTCACATGGGTGCCCGGGCCGAAAGCGTGCACGTCAAAGCCTGTTCCAACCCGCGTATCACCGCGGGCCAGAGCCGTCCCGGCGGCCATGCGGCGGTCCGCCTCGACGATGTCCGCGGCGGTCGTCAGCTTGATGTTCGCCGGTTCGCCCGGAACCACGCGCACCGGAATCCCCGCCCATTCGGCGATCGCGGCATCGTCGGTAAAGGTGAGGCCGGCGGCCGCCGCCTGTTCGTGCGCCGCCCGGATGGCGCCAAACCGGAATCCCTGGGGCGTCTCGGCTGCGAACAGCCCCTCCCGTGAGACCGTCGCCGCCACGATTCCGTCGGCATCGACCGACTTCAGCGTATTGGCCACCGGCAGGGCCGGCACCACCGCTTCATTTTCATCGAGCGCCGCCAGCACGGTCGAGACGAGCTCCGCCGACAGGAACGGGCGCGCCGCATCGTGGATCAGGACGCGGTCGGCCTTGGCTCTGGCCAGTGCTGCGAGGCCGTTGCGGACCGATGCCTGGCGCGTGTCCCCGCCGACGATGCTCGGCAGCAAACGGCTATGCTGCGGTGCGGTAGCATTGTATAGCCGGCCGTCGCCTCGAGCGATCACGACGAGGACATTGTCGATGGCGGGATGAGCCAGGAGAACATCGAGGGAATGGCGAAGTACGGTCTTTCCCTGGAGCATGCGGTATTGTTTGGGCACGTCGCCGGTGCCTGCGCGCGTGCCCGAACCTGCAGCGACGACGAGAGCGGCAGTCCTCATGCCTGCCGACTTAGCACGAAAGCCGGCTGGCCGCCTGTGGATTGGCAGCCATGCGAAGCGTGATGCTTGCCCTTGGCTCGCAGATGGCTAAGATATGAGCACAATGAGAACTGCCCAATGATTATGCAATCACCTTCCGTCCTTGCCGCACCGCTCGCTATCGGTCCGGTCGAAATCTCCAATCGCGTATTCCTTGCACCGATGTCGGGAGTTTCCGATCGGCCGTTCCGGGAAATCGCCTCCCGTTTCGGCGCGGGCCTGGTCGTGTCGGAAATGGTCGCGAGCGACCAGCTTATCGAAGGCCACCCGGAGACGGTCATGCGGGCGGAGCGGACCGGCCTCGGCCCGCATGTGATTCAGCTCGCGGGCCGCGAGGCGCGCTGGATGGCGGAGGGGGCTCGCGCCGCCACCGAGGCGGGAGCCGATGTCATCGACATCAACATGGGCTGTCCCGCGAAGAAGGTGACCAACGGATACGCCGGCTCCGCCCTCATGCGCGACCTCGATTACGCCATGACGCTGATCGAAGCGACCGTGGGAGCGACCTCCCTGCCGGTGACGCTCAAGATGCGGCTCGGCTGGGACCACTCGTCAATCAATGCGCCGGAGCTCGCACGCCGGGCTGAGCAGGCCGGTATTCGCCTCATCACGGTTCACGGGCGGACACGCTGCCAGTTCTACACGGGGCGGGCGGATTGGGAGGCAATCCGGGCGGTGAAAGACGCCGTCACGATTCCGGTGATCGCCAACGGCGATTATGCCTCGGTCGGAGACATAGGGCGGATGCTTACGATGTCCGGTGCGGACGGGATCATGATCGGCCGTGCCGCTTATGGCCGGCCCTGGCTTCCGGGCCATGTGGCCGCGTTCGCCGCGACGCGTCAGGTTCCTTCGCCTCCGGTCGGCCGGGCCCTCGCCGACCTGGTCCTGGAGCACTACGACGCCATCCTCGCGCACTACGGCACGCCCCTCGGCGTCCGTTGCGCGCGCAAGCACCTCGGCTGGTACATGACCGCGGGGGGCGTCGAAGACGTGCCCGCCCGGATGGCTATTCTTACCGAGAACCGGCCGACGATCGTCACGCGACTGGTCGCGTCGCTTCTTGGCGACCGGGAAATCCGGAGGGCCGCATGACGGCAGCGCCAGGCGGTTTGACCATCGAGCCGTCGTTCAGGCCGTTCGACTCGACGCCCGGAATGGCCAGCGCGCTCATCGATGCGCTTCCCCATCCGGTGCTTCTGGTCGACGGATCAGGCCAGATCATCGAGGCGAACACCGCGGCCGAGAACTTCTTCCAGGCTTCCAAGAACGTGCTCAGGCGTCATCCGCTCGCCTATTTCATCCCGTTCGGCAGCCCGCTGCTTTCGCTGGTCGAGCAGGTGCGCGAGCGCGTCGCCGCCGTCAGCGAATACCGCGTCGATATCGGCACGCCGCGGAATGGCGGCGAGCGCATGGTCGACATTTATGCGTCGCCGATCACCGGGACGGATCAGGTCGGGCAGGGGAGGGTCGTCCTCGTCCTGCAGGAGCGGACCATGGCGGACAAGATCGATCGTCAGCTCAACCACCGCGGTGCGGCACGCACGGTGACGGGCCTGGCATCGATGCTGGCGCACGAGATCAAGAACCCGCTCTCCGGCATTCGCGGCGCCGCCCAGCTCCTCGAAACCTCGGTCGACGGCGAGGATCGGGCGCTTACCCGCCTCATCTGTGACGAGGCGGACCGCATCGTGAAGCTGGTCGACCGGATGGAGGTCTTCTCGGACGAGCGCCCGATCGAACGCGAGCCGGTGAACATCCACATTGTGCTCGATCACGTCCGCCGGCTGGCGCAATCGGGTTTCGCCCGCTCGATCCGGATCGCCGACGAATACGACCCATCCCTGCCGCCGGTCTTCGCCAACCGCGACCAGTTGGTGCAGGTCTTCCTCAACCTGGTGAAGAACGCGGCCGAGGCCATCGGCAACGCGCCGGACGGCGAGATCGTTCTGACCACCGCCTACAAGCCAGGCTTCCGTCTGTCGGTTCAGGGAAGCCCGGCCAAGGTGACGCTGCCGCTCGAGTTTTGCGTCCGCGACAACGGCCATGGCGTACCCGCCGACATGATCCCGCATCTCTTCGATCCGTTCGTCACCACCAAGGCAAACGGAACCGGTCTCGGTCTTGCATTGGTGGCCAAGATCATCGGCGACCACGGCGGCGTCATCGAATGCGAGTCGCAGCCGCGGCGCACCGTGTTCCGCGTGCTTATGCCAGCGTTTCCGGGCGCCAACGCCAAAGACAAGGAAGATTGAGAATGCCGCTTGGCAATATCCTCGTTGCGGACGACGACGCCGCCATCCGCACGGTTTTGAACCAGGCGCTTTCGCGGGCCGGTTATGCCGTCCGCCTGACGTCCAATGCGGCCACGCTCTGGCGCTGGATCAGCGACGGCGAGGGCGACCTGGTCATTACCGACGTCGTGATGCCCGATGAAACCGCGTTCGACCTGCTGCCGCGCATCAAGAAGGCGCGGCCGGACCTGCCGGTGCTGGTCATGAGCGCGCAGAACACATTCATGACCGCCATCCGTGCGTCCGAGCGCGGGGCTTACGAATACCTGCCCAAGCCCTTTGACCTGAAGGAGCTGATTGCCATCGTCGGCCGCGCGCTGGCCGAGCCGAAGGCGCGCCGGCCGCACGCGACACCGGAAGACGCGGCCGAGAACATCCCGCTGGTCGGGCGTTCGCCGGCCATGCAGGACATCTACCGGGTCCTTGCCCGCCTGATGCAGACCGACCTGACCGTCATGATCGCCGGGGAGTCCGGCACCGGCAAGGAACTCGTGGCAAGGGCGCTGCACGACTACGGCAAGCGCCGCAGCGGGCCGTTCGTCGCGGTGAATATGGCGGCAATCCCGCGCGACCTGATTGAATCGGAGCTGTTCGGCCACGAGAAGGGTGCCTTCACCGGCGCCCAGGCGCGCAGTGCCGGACGCTTCGAGCAGGCTGAGGGCGGAACGCTGTTCCTCGACGAGATCGGCGACATGCCGATAGAAGCGCAGACGCGGCTGCTCCGCGTTCTTCAGCAGGGCGAATACACGACCGTCGGCGGGCGCACGGCGATCAAGACGGACGTGCGCATCATCGCCGCTACCAACAAGGACCTGCGTATCCTGATCAACCAGGGACTGTTCCGCGAGGATCTGTTCTTCCGGCTCAACGTGGTGCCGATCCGGCTGCCAGCCCTGCGTGAGCGGAGCGAAGACATCCCCGACCTCGTCCGCCACTTCTTCTCGATCGTGGAGAAGGAGGGGCTGCCCAACAAGCATATTGAAGGGCCGGCGGTGGAGCGCCTCAAGCGCTACCGCTGGCCGGGCAATGTCCGCGAGCTAGAAAACCTCGTCCGTCGCCTGGCGGCGCTCTATCCCCAGGAAACGATCACCGAGAACATCATCGAAGCGGAGCTTGACCAGCCGGCCATCGCGCAGGCGACCGGCCAGCCGGACAGCGAGGAGACGCTGTCAGGCTCGGTGGAACGCCACCTCAATACCTATTTCGAGAGCTTCGGCTCTGCGCTTCCGCCGCCGGGCCTTTACCATCGGATCCTCCGCGAAGTGGAAAATCCGCTCATTTCCGCCGCTCTTGCGTCGACCCGAGGCAATCAGATCAAGGCGGCGGAACTGCTCGGGGTCAATCGCAATACGCTACGCAAGAAGATCCGGGATCTGGATATCCAGGTGATCCGCAGCGCCCGTTAACCGCCTTGCCTGCGGAATCCTGACGTCCAGCCCGGATTGTGGCTTTTCGATCACAATATTGTTGCATTTCGGTTTGACGCTGCTTTAGTCGGCCGCACGGATGGTCGGGCAGCAAGGATCGTTGCGACGTAGATGACAGTAGACGCTCCACCACTCCCCGCGGCAGCCGCGGCTCGCGGCCTGCCCAGCCGGCGCGGGATGGAGGCCTCGCGCATCATCCGGGCAGCCGGCTATGTCACCATCGTGCTGGCGCTGAGCTCGGCCGGCGCAACGTTTCTGATCCTGATGGGCCTCACGCCCATCCTGCCGACGCAGGACGTCGTGCGCTGGGCGGTGATCGTCAACAGCCTGCTGGTCGCCTCGCTCATCTTCGTGGTCGGTTGGGAAATAGCGTCGCTCGTCCTCGCCCGGCGTAGGGGCAGGGCGGCAGCCCGGCTGCACATCCGGATTGTCGCCCTCTTCAGCGTTGTCGCAATCACGCCGTCGATCCTTCTGGCGGTGATCGCGAGCGTCACGCTCGATCGCGGCCTCGACAACTGGTTCTCGACGCGAACCCGC
This sequence comes from Hyphomicrobiales bacterium, assembly GCA_038323025.1. GTDB lineage: Bacteria > Pseudomonadota > Alphaproteobacteria > Rhizobiales > Kaistiaceae > JAFKKF01. The sequence goes on along the minus strand of JBBQGL010000010.1, from coordinate 16,141 downwards.
GCCATCGTCGAAAACTCGGCGCAGATCGCCCAGGCGTTCATCGACGAGCAGGTCCAGACCCTGCATGGCGTGCTTCTGTCCATGAAGGACGAGATCGAGCGCGCGCGGCCTTTGCTTCTGCAGGACGCCGATCGCTTTCAGGCGTTCATTACCTCGCTTTCGCGAGCCCGGAACCTGCCTGGTCTGTTTCTCGTCAACAGCGACCGCACCGTGGTGGTCGAGGGGGAGCTCGGATCGGCGACCCGCTTTCCGCCGCCTCCCGTGAGCGCCCTGGAAAGGGCGAAGGCTGACCCGAGCAAGCCGGCGCTCATCCCGCCCGGGAGCGCAAATCTCATTGGCGACATCCTGAAATTGCAGGGGTACGACGACCTTTATCTTTACGTGGTTCGTCCGGTGGAGCCGCGCGTCCTGCGCTATATCCAGATGACCAACGACAGCCTGAACGAATACCGGGCGCTGGAAGCCACCCGTTTCAATATCCAGGTGGCGTTCGGCCTGCTCTTCTTCGGCATTTCGCTGGTCCTGCTGGTTTCCGCGATCTGGCTCGGAATCAGTCTCGCCAATCGCCTGGTTGCGCCGATCCGGCGGTTGATCGACGCTACGACACAGGTCTCCGAAGGAAACCTGGAAGTGAGGGTGCCCACCCGGTCCGCCGACGGCGATCTCGGGGCGCTTGGCGATACCTTCAACACCATGACCGCGCAGCTACGCAGCCAGCGTGCGGAACTCCTGTCGGCGAACCAGGTCATCGACAGTCGGCGGCGGTTTTCGGAAGCCGTGCTGTCCGGCGTGACCGCCGGCGTGGTCGGCATCGACCGCGAGGGCCGGGTCACCATTGTCAATCGCACGGCACTGCGCCTGCTCGGCGGCAAAGAGGTCCCGAATGACCGGCTGATCACCGAGATCATGCCGGAGCTGGAGCCGGTGGTTTCGGCGTCCCGTCGTGACAAGCGGCCCGAGCATCGCGACCAGATCACGGTCAATCGCGGCGGCCGCCAGCGCAACCTCAATGTTCGCGTGACGTCGGAAGCGGCGGAAGGCGAGGCTCAGGGCTACGTCATCACGCTCGACGACATCACCGACCTGGTGATGGCCCAGCGCAGTTCCGCCTGGGCGGATGTCGCGCGCCGGATTGCGCATGAAATCAAGAATCCGCTGACGCCGATCCAGCTCTCCGCCGAGCGGCTGCGCCGGCGTTTCAGCAAGAACATCGGCGAGGGCCGGGAGATTTTCGACCAATGCACCGACACGATCATCCGGCAGGTCGGGGACATCGGCCGGATGGTCGACGAGTTCTCCTCCTTCGCCCGCATGCCAAAGCCCGCCTTCGAAGTCCGCAATCTCTCGGAGTCGATCCGCGAGGCCGTCTTCCTGATCGAGGTGGCCCATCCCGACATCGTGTTCCGGGTCGAACTTCCGACCGAACCGCTGTTGGGCAATTTCGACGCACGCCTCATGGGTCAGGTTCTGACCAACATCGTCAAGAATGCCACCGAGGCGATTGCGGCGTTGCCGCCGGAGCAGCGGACCGGCGGCCATATCACGGTTTCCGGTGCGAGGACGCCGGCCGGGATCGTCGTGGAAGTCGTCGACGATGGCATCGGACTCCCGAGCGAAGGGCGCCATCGCCTTCTGGAGCCCTACATGACGACGCGTGAGAAGGGGACAGGACTCGGCCTTGCTATCGTCGCAAAGATTGTCGAGGACCACGGCGGACGCATCGACCTCCTCGACGCGCCCGAGGTGGCGAAGGGCGGGCACGGTGCGCTTATCCGGATCACGCTTCCGGCGCTCGATCCTCCCGCTGTCCCACCGGCGGCCGCGCCTGAAACCCATGCGGCAGTGTGAATCGCATCATGATGTCTGACATCCTTATCGTTGACGACGAAGCCGACATCCGCGATCTGGTCGCCGGTATCCTTTCCGATGAGGGGCACGGTACGCGCACGGCCGCGGACGCAGATGCGGCGCTCACCGAAATCGCGCGCCGGCGCCCCGCACTCGTGTTTCTCGACATCTGGTTGCAAGGCAGCCGCCTCGACGGGCTGGCGCTTCTCGACGTCGTGAAGCGCGACCACACGGATTTGCCGGTGGTGATGATTTCCGGCCACGGCAACATCGAAACCGCGGTCTCGGCGATCAAGCGGGGCGCGTACGACTACATCGAGAAGCCGCTGAAATCCGACCGGCTGCTCCTGATCGCGGAGCGGGCGCTGGAGGCATCGAAGCTGCGGCGCGAGGTGCGGGCGCTGCGCGAGCGAGCAGGCGGTACGACCGAACTCGTCGGCGATTCCCCGGCGATGAACCAGCTTCGCCAGATGATCGAGCGCGTGGCGCCGACCAACAGCCGCGTGATGATTTCCGGTCCCTCCGGCGCCGGCAAGGAACTGGTCGCGCGGGCGCTGCATGAAGCCTCCGGCCGCGCGGCCGGGCCGTTCGTCGTCCTCAACGCGGCCGCCATCACGCCGGAACGCATGGAGCAGGAGCTCTTCGGCACGGAGCCCGGCAATGGTGCCGCGCGCACGGTCGGCGCGCTCGAGGAGGCCCACGGCGGGACGCTCTATCTCGACGAGATCGCCGACATGCCGCGCGAGACCCAGAACAAGATCCTGCGCGTGCTCGTCGACCAGACCTTCCAGAGGGTGGGAGGCGCGACGCGGGTCAGCGTCGACGTCCGCATCATTTCTTCCACCGCCCGCGATCTTGAACTGGATATCAGCGAGGGACGCTTCCGCGAAGACCTGTTTCATCGGCTGGCGGTCGTGCCGATGCGCGTCCCGGCGCTTGCCGAACGGCGCGAGGATATTCCCGATCTCGTGCGCTATTTCGTCGAGCAGATATCGCGCGCCACCGGGTTGCCGACGCGCAGCATCGGCGCCGATGCCATGGCGGTTCTCCAATCCCACGACTGGCCGGGCAACCTCCGCCAGCTGCGCAACAACGTCGAGCGGCTGATGATTCTGGCGAGAGGGGACGCGGCGGAGACGATCACGGCCGCGATGCTGCCGGCGGAGATCGGTGAAATGCTGCCGACGACGCCGGGGAGGGCAGGGGGCGAGCATCTGATGTCTCTGCCGCTACGCGACGCCCGCGAGATCTTCGAACGCGAGTATCTGGCGGCACAGGTCAATCGCTTTGGCGGCAACATTTCGCGGACGGCGGAGTTTGTCGGCATGGAGCGCTCCGCCCTGCATCGCAAGCTGAAATCCCTGGGCGTCGGATGAGAGCGAGCCGGCATGTCGCGCATCGCCTACGTCAACGGCCGGTACCTGGCCCACGGGCAGGCCGGCGTGCACGTGGAGGACCGGGGCTTCCAGTTCGGCGACGGCGTCTATGAAGTCTGCGAAGTGCGGGACGGGCGCCTCATCGACGAGCGCCGCCACATGCAGCGGCTCGACCGCTCGCTGAAGGCTCTCGACATCGCGCGGCCGATTGGCACCGCTGCACTCGGAACCGTCATCCGCGAAGTGATCCGGCGGAACCGCGTGCACGACGGGATGGTCTATCTCCAGGTTACCCGCGGCGTCGCTCCGCGAAACTTTGCGTTTCCGAGCCCGGCGGTGCCGGCGAGCCTCGTGGTGACCGCCAGATCGACCAGTCGTGACGCGGGCAACCGACGCGCGGAGGAGGGCGTTTCGGTCATCACGGTTCCGGAGAACCGGTGGGCGCGCGTCGACATCAAGACGACCGGGCTTCTTCCCAACGTGCTCGCCAAGCAGAAGGCGAAGGCAGCGGGGGCGTTCGAGGCCTGGTTTGTGGATCGCGATGGCTATGTGACGGAAGGGGCATCCTCGAATGCCTGGATCGTCAATGGAAGCGGCGCCCTTGTGACCCGGCCGGCGGAGGAAGGGATTCTCCGCGGGGTTACCCGAACGGTCCTCTTTGCGCTCGCGGAGCGCGAAGGCGCGGCGGTCGAAGAACGGCCATTCAGCCTGAGCGAGGCCTACGAGGCGCGGGAAGCGTTCATCACCGCCGCAACCACCCTGATAATGCCGGTGGTAAGGATTGACGGCAGGGCCGTGGGCTCGGGCCGTCCCGGGACGTTTGCTCTTGCGCTGCGCGGCCTGTTCCACGGCATGGCGGAGGTCGCCCCCCAATGGTCAACCGGTCACGCGCCAAAGTCAGACAAATGAGACCACTTCAATTTGGTAGGTGACGCGACGATCAACACCCGGCAGACTAGGGTCAGGCCACGGACAAAAGAACCAAAGAGCGACAAAATGGCGGAGCGCACGCAGAACCTCCAGGACACGTTTCTCAACTACGTACGCAAGAACAAGACGCCGCTTACGATCTTTCTCGTCAATGGGGTGAAGCTCCAGGGCATCGTGACCTGGTTCGACAATTTCTGCGTCCTGTTGCGCCGCGACGGCCATTCCCAACTGGTATACAAGCACGCCATCTCGACCATCATGCCCGGCGCGCCGCTTCAGCTCTTCGAGCCAGCCGAAGAAGGGGCACCGGCCCGGGATTCCGATTGATCGACAGCATTTCGGACAGGAAGCACGCGGACGGCGCCGGCTCCGGCGGTTCGCATGAGCGTGCGCTTGTCCTGGTGCCGTTCATGCGCAGCAAGGCAAGCGCGCGGGCGAAGGAGCGCACGCCCGAGGCGAGGGCAGAGGAAGCCGTCGGCCTTGCAGGTGCAATCGATCTCGACGTGATTGATGCGCCGATTGTGCCGCTGGCAGCGACCCGGCCCGCAACGCTCTTCGGCAAGGGCAAGGTCGAGGAAATCTCCGGCCGGGTGGAGGCCGAAAAGGTCGGCCTCGTCATTGTCGACCATGCGCTGTCGCCCATCCAGCAGCGCAATCTGGAAAAGGCCTGGAAGACAAAGGTCATCGACCGCACCGGGCTCATCCTCGAGATCTTCGGGGAGAGGGCGCATACGCGCGAAGGCAGCTTGCAGGTCGAGCTGGCGCATCTCGAATATCAAAAGAGCCGGCTGGTGCGGAGCTGGACCCACCTCGAGCGCCAGCGCGGCGGTTTCGGCTTTCTCGGCGGGCCGGGCGAAACCCAGATCGAGGCCGATCGACGGGCGATTGAAGAGCGGATCGACCGCATCAAGCGGGAGCTGAAGACGGTCGTCACGCGCCGCCGCCTGCAGCGCGACAACCGCCGCAAGGCGGCCCAGCCGGTGGTTGCCCTTGTCGGCTACACCAATACGGGAAAATCCACGCTTTTCAATACGTTGACGAAGTCGAACGTGTTTGCCGACGACAAGCTCTTTGCCACCCTCGATCCGACGCTTCGCCGCATCACGCTGCCCGAGGGCACGGAAGCCATCCTTTCCGACACCGTAGGATTCGTCGCCGATCTGCCCACGACACTGGTGGCCGCCTTTCGCGCGACTCTGGAAGAGGTGGCGGAGGCCGATCTCATCCTGCACGTCCGCGACATTGCGCACCCGGACACCGAGACGCAGGCGCGCGACGTCGCCGCGGTTCTTGCCGACCTTGGCATCAAGGAAGAGAAGCCGGGCCGCATTCTCGAGGTCTGGAACAAGATCGACCTGATCCCGCCGGATCAGCGGCCCACCCGGCTCGGCGCGGACGCCGCCGGCGGCGCCGGCGGCGAGATTGGACCGGTGGCCATTTCGGCCTTGACGGGCGAGGGGCTTCCCGCACTTCTCGCGGCCGTCGAGAAGCGCCTGACCGGCGATCGCGGCGTCTACAGCGTCCGGCTGGCCGGCGAGGCCTTGGGATTGCTTCATCGCCTTTACGAGTTTGGCGAGGTGCTCGCGCGAACCGACGCCGACGATGGCGCCACCCTTGCCCGCGTTCGCGTCGCGCCGGAAGCCGCGGGTCGCTTCCGCAAGGCATTCCCCGACGCCGAACCGGTCCGCTAGCGCTGGCTCACTCGGCCTTCGCCTTCTGCCAGAGCAGCTCCATCTCGGCGAGGCTCGCCTCCTTCGGCGACCGGCCCTCGTCGGCAAGCGCCTTCTCGATGCTGGCGAAGCGGCGCACGAACTTGGCGCTCGTCCGTCGCAGGGCCTGCTCCGCGTCGACCTTCAGATGCCGTGCCAGGTTGGCGACGGCGAAGAGCAGGTCGCCAACCTCGTCCTCGACCCTGTCGGGGTCGGGCGCCGCCACCGCCAGTTCGGCTTCGATCTCCGCGATCTCCTCCTTCAGTTTCGCCAGCACGGCCCGGGGATCGTTCCAGTCAAAACCGACTGTCGACGCTTTCTCCTGCAGCTTCACGGCACGCATGAGGGCGGGCAGGGCGACCGGAACGCCCTGAAGCAGTCCGGGAGCGGGTGTCAAAGGGCCGTCGGGTGGCCCGTCTCGGCCCGCCCGCTCCCGTTTCTCTTGCGCCTTGATCTTCTCCCAGATGCCCTTGGCCGCTCCCGCCGCGCGCGCATCTGCATCGCCAAACACGTGCGGATGCCGGCGGATCAGTTTCCGCGTGATCGCTTCGACGACGTCGGGAAACGCAAACGACCCGGTCTCTTCCGCCAGCCTTGCGTGGTAGACGACCTGAAGAAGCAGGTCGCCGAGTTCGTCGCGCAGGTCATGGAGGTCGCCCTCGGCGATCGCCTCCGCTACCTCGAAGGCCTCCTCGATCGTATAGGGCGCGATCGTCGCGAACGTCTGCTCGATGTCCCACGGGCATCCGCTCACCGGGTCCCGCAGCGCTGCCATGATCTCAATGAGGCGACCGATATCGCGGGAAGGTTCCATGCGCGGCTCCGGGCGTGAAGAATCGTGATGGCCGATGTTACCGCGCTTGCCTCGCGCGATCCGCGGTGGGATGGCGACGGGCTCCCGCAGGGCCGTGGACCGGTGAGACCTTCGCCGCTGACATGATAGTCGCATAAGATATATTATGGAACATTTGTATTAACCGCATTCCATCAGGCCATCCGCTTGGCGCGATCAGCCGCGCGCTCCGATCTCGATGATCATCCCGTCATAGCCCGGCTCGACGTTCGCCGGCAGTTCGCGTCTGAGCCGCTGGTAGTCGAGGTCGATGTGCATGTGGGTCAGGACGGCGCGGCGCGGTTTCAGGCGGTCGATCCAGGCCAGCGTGTCGCGCACGCTGAAGTGGCTCGGGTGCGGCCGGTAGCGAAGTGCATCGACGATCCAGGTGTCGAGACCGGAGAGGTGCGTCAGCGTCTCGTCGGGCAAGGCGCTGACGTCGCAGGAATACGCGAGGTTTCCGACACGGTAGCCGAGGGTGTGGATATCGCCGTGGACCTGTCGGTAAGGCAGGAAGTCGATCGAACCGCCGGGGCCGTCGATCGCGAACGGGATTCCGGGGGTGACTTCGTGGGCTTCGAGGATTGGTGGGTAATCGCTGCCGGCTGGCGTCTTGAAGCAATAGGCAAAGGCCTCGTTGAACCTTGCCAACGTGGCGGCGTCGGCGAAGACGTCGACGCGTCGTTTGGTGTTCTGCCAGAAGACCCTCAGATCGTCGATGCCATGGGAGTGGTCGGCGTGGGCGTGGGTGTACAGCACCGCATCGAGCTGGTTCACATTCGCGCCAAGGAGTTGGGCCCGAACGTCCGGTCCCGTGTCGATCAGGACGACGGTCTTGCGCCCATGGTCACTGGTTTGCTCGATCAGCAGCGAGCAGCGCAGGCGGCGATTTTTCGGCTCCTTCGGATCGCATGCCCCCCAGTCGTTGCCGATGCGTGGCACGCCCGGCGATGAGCCGCAGCCGAGGATGGTCGCGACCAGCTTCGTCATCTGGGTGCCAGCCTCGGCACTTTCTTGAACAATCCGAAGAAGTTATCGGTTGTTGCGGCGGCCAGATCCTCGAAGGATATGTCCTTCACCTCCGCGAGGATGCGCGCGGTTTCCACGACGAAGGCCGGCTCATTGCGCCGGCCGCGATGCGGCATGGGCGCAAGGTATGGCGCGTCGGTCTCCACCAGGAGGCGGTGGAGGGGGACCTCGACCGCGATCGCCCGCAATTCGTCGGACCGCTTGAAAGTCAGGATGCCTGAAAAGGAGACGAAGGCGCCGAGTTCCACGCCGCGACGGGCGAGGGCGGGGCCGGAGGCAAAGCAGTGCAGGATTGCGGGGAAGGCCCCCTGCCCCGTCTCCTCCGTCAAGGTCGCCGCGATGTCGTCGTCCGCGTCGCGAGCGTGAATAACCAGCGGGAGCTGAGCGATGCGTGCGGCGGCTATGTGCCTGCGAAAGGAGCGATGCTGCGCATCGCGCGGGGCATGGTCGTAGTGATAGTCGAGGCCGGCCTCGCCGATGGCGACGACCTTGTCCTCGCCGGCGATGCGCACGAGGTCTTCAGTCGTTACATCCGGCTCTTCACCGGCGTTATGGGGATGGGTGCCGATCGAGCAAAAGACCCGCGGATAACGCTCCGTGAGCGCCTTCAGGGCCGCGAAGCGTTTCACCCGGGTGGAGATCGTGACGAGAGTGCCCACGCCGGCATCCGTGGCCCGCGCCACGACGGCGTCGCGGTCCTCGTCGAAATCGGGGAAATCGAGGTGGCAATGGCTGTCGACGAGCATGGGTGCTCTGCGGTGGGCCTGATGGTGGGGCGCCCTTCCTAGACCGTACGGAGCGGCGCTGTCGACTGCATGCCTTGTTCGGACTCTTTGGAATCAGGCTCCGGAACGGGCGAGAATCGGCCTGGAGGCATGGTATAGGGAGCGGCTTCCCGCCAATCCGTCGGCCTCCTCATGTCTGCCCTCTACTATCGGTCGATCCCCGGTTCGGTGAAACGCGTCGCGCTGCGTGTCCGGTTTTCGACCGGCCTGCCGCAGCCGGGTTTGTTTTCGCCGACGGTGTTGCTGGAGGACAACCCGGACGCAGCGCCTTTCCAGGCCAAATTCACGAAGCACGGGAGCCGTATTCGCGTCGGGATCAGCTTCGCGGAGCTTCAGGCGTCGCACCGGCGCTTCAGCGTGCTCTGGAAACGCTGCCCGACGATGCTGCGCGTTTTTGCGCGCACCGATCGCGCCGTGGAGGTCGCCGTTGTCGATTTCAGTGACGCCTACGAAGGACCTGACGAACCGGTCCTGTCGTTCTGCTCGGCGCGCAGTCGCGCGCTCCTGGTTCCGGACCGACAGTTCATGCGGGACGGCTATGAGCCGTTCCGGCGTCTTGCGGAAGCCAATTCGGGCAATTGGGCCAGCCGGCGCAACCTCGTGCTCTGGCGTGGCGCGGCCTCGGGGATCGGCACAGTTCCCGAGGACCCCGGCGGGGTGAATGATCCCGAAGTCCGCCTTCGTGTTCGCATGTGTCTCCTGCTGAAGGACGTGGCCGGTACGGATGTGAGGATCGCCCGTCCGAAGTCGGCATCCAACCCGGATGTCGCGCGGCTCGATCGGCTTGGCGTCCTCGGGAGTTTCATGGCGCCGGCGGAATGGGCCAGCGTGAAGTTCGCGGTCGATATCGACGGCTTCAGCAATGCGTGGAGCAATTTCTACACGCGGCTGCTGCTCGGCTGCTGCGTCATCAAGGTCGCGTCTCGGCAGGGCTACCGCCAGTGGTACTACAGTGATCTCGTGCCCTGGAGGCATTACGTTCCGGTTCGTTCGGACCTGACCGACCTGAAGAAACGCCTTGAATGGTGCCGGACCCACGATGCGGAAGCCCGGGAGATTGCCGCGGCGGGGCAGGCCTTCGCCATGGCCCGCACCGTCGCGACGGAGACCGAGGCGACCGTGAAGCGGATCAACGCCGCCCTGGCCTGAGCGCCTACGCCTTCGCCGCGTCTTCCTTCTCGACATAGCGCGGGAATACCGCCGTTGGCGGCGGAAGGGGCGTCCCGGCGACCAGCCGCCCGCCCGCACCGAGGGCCGCGAAATCCCGTGCCGCCGGCGCAATCGCCAGCAGGTCGAGAAGCCTGGTCATCGAGGTGGGCATGGCGGGCTGGGTGAGGACTGCCACCTGGCGCACGACCTCGGCAGTGACGTAGAGGACCGTGGCCATCCGGGCAGGATCGCTCTTCCGCAGCTCCCACGGCGCGGCGCCCGCGAAATACCGGTTGGTTTCAGCAACGACCGCCCAAACGGCGTTCAACGCAAGATGGAGCTGCTGGTCCGCCACGGCAGCGCGGCAAAGCGCCAGCAGCGCATCGGCCTCGCCCAGCATCCGCTCGTCATCGGCCGTAAAGCCGACGGGCTTTGGCACCCTGCCCTCGCAGTTGCGCGCGATCATGGTGAGCGAGCGCTGCGCCAGATTGCCGAGGTCGTTGGCGAGATCGGCGTTGATGCGCTGAACAATGGCCTCGTGGCTGTAGCTGCCATCCTGTCCGAAGGGCACTTCGCGCAGAAAGAAGTAGCGGACCGCGTCGACGCCGTATTCGGCGATCATGGCGAACGGATCAACCACGTTGCCGACCGACTTCGACATCTTCTCACCGCGGTTGAAAAGAAAACCGTGGCCGAAGATGCGCTTCGGCAAGGCGAGGCCTGCCGACATCAGGAAGGCAGGCCAATAGACCGCGTGGAAGCGGACGATGTCCTTGCCGATCAGATGAAGATCCGCCGGCCAGTAGCGCTGGAATTTTTCGCCCTTATCGTCGGGAAAACCCACGCCGGTAATGTAGTTGGTAAGTGCGTCGACCCAGACGTACATCACGTGCTTCGGGTCGCCGGGAACGGGGATGCCCCAGTCGAACGTCGTGCGCGAGACGGAAAGGTCGCGTAGGCCACCCTTCACGAAGCTCACCACCTCGTTGCGGCGCTCTTCCGGACCGATGAATTCGGGATGCGCGTCGTAATGCGCCAGAAGGCGGTCCTGATACGCGGATAGCCGGAAGAAATAGCTTTCCTCCTCGACCCACTCGACCGGCGTGCCCTGAGGACCGTAGCGGACCTTGTCCGGCCGAACCTCCGTTTCGGACTCGGCGTAGTAGGCCTCGTCGCGAACCGAGTACCAGCCGGCATAGTTATCCTTGTAGAGGTCGCCGGCCGCGGCCATGCGGCGCCAGATTTCCTCCGACGAGCGATAGTGACGGGGCTCGGTCGTCCGGATGAAATCGTCGTTCGAGCAACCCAGCGCCGCGACCATCTTCTGGAACAGCGGCGTGTTGCGGTCGGCGAGTTCGCGCGGGGTCACGCCCTCGCGCGCCGCCGTCTGCTTCATCTTGATGCCGTGCTCGTCGGTCCCGGTGAGGAAGTAGACGTCACGGCCGTCCAGCCGCTGGAACCGCGCGATCGCGTCCGCCGCGAGCACCTCATAGGCATGGCCGACGTGCGGCGGCCCGTTCGGGTAGGAGATGGCCGTGGTGATGTAGTATTTCGGCGGGTTCATTGCCGTCTCGCCTTTTGCGGATAGCGCCTCGAGGAATGCAGGGCCGAATCTTCGGCAGTGAGCATCACATTCGGGTGGCGCGGGCGAGCGTCATGAGGATCGAAAGGACCACCTGTTTACGATCGAGATTGAGCTCCTCGGCGTCGCCCGAGGATTGCGCGACTTTTTCCCATACCTCCGCCCACCTGGCAAGCGGAACAGCCCGCAGACCTTCGGCCGGCGAATGGGGCTCATCGGGCTCCGGCTCGCCGCGCACCCGCCGGCCAAGCCAGTCCCGGATCAGGTCGAGAAACCCTCCATAAGCGTCGTCGGCCCCGCGTTTGCTGACGGACTCGGCGAAGGCGTGCATGGCCGCAACGTCGATTTGTGGCAGTCGGGCCGTCAGGCGGGCAAACTCGCGGTAGGTGACGATGCCGCCCTCCTCGATGAGCAGGATCGCGCGACGAAGGCTTCCCTCGGCAAGCGCCGCCGCCAACCGAATGTCGTCGGAGTCGGGCGTCGCGGGAGCTTCCCGCAGGGCCGCCGCGATCGTCTCCGGCGGTAGTGGCGCAAGTTCGAGCTGCCGGCAGCGGGAGCGGATCGTGGGCAGCAGGCGGCCGGGGGCATGCGAGATGATGAAGAAAAGAGCCCGCGCCGGCGGCTCCTCGAGGACCTTCAGGAGCGCATTCGCCGCGTTCGGATTCATGTCGTCTGCCGGGTCGACGATGGCGATGCGCCAACCCGGTTCTCCCCCCGTGGAACCGAAGAACGCGACGGTGCGGCGGATCTCGGCGATGGTCAGCTGGGTCTTGTAGCGTTTGTTGTCGTCATCCCAGGGCCGCTCGAGCGCGAGCAGGTTCGGGTGCGAACGATTGGCGACGCGGCGGAAGGCCGGCCGGTCAGCCGGCACCGAAAGATCGGTGGCGCCGGCTGCTTCCGGCGAGCGCGGATCGGGATGGGCAAAGGCGAAGCGGGCGAAGCGATACGCCAGGGTTGCCTTGCCTATCCCCTTCGGGCCGCCGAGCAGCCAGGCATGGTGCATGCGGCCGCCGCGATAGGCGTCGAGCAAGGTCCGCTCGGCGACGGTCGCCCCGAACCAATCCGGCCGTTCTTCCGGCGCGGGCCAATCCCCGATCTTGTCGAGGCGCGAAAGGCTACCGGGGTCGGCCACGGCTCAGGCAGCCGTGCGATCGAGGAGGCGGGCCCTGACCGTCAGCCAAATGCTATCCGCCACGACCTCTTCCGGTTGCGAAGCGTCGATGACCACGCAGCGGCCGGGATCGCGCGCGGCAATATCGAGATACGCCTGTCTTCTGCGCTCATGGACCGCCAGTGCATCGCTTTCAAATCGGTCGGGATTTCCTCCATTCGCCCCGGCCAGCCGGCCCGCGACCCGCGCGAGGCCCTCGTTCGGCGCGATGTCCAGGATGAACGTGAGGTCGGGACGGGTGCCCCCTATGGTCACTCGGTCGAGGGTATCAAGGAATGTCGCGTCCACGGCCCCGCCGGTACCCTGGTAAACGTGGGTCGAGTCCGCGAAACGGTCCGACAGCACCCAGTCGCCGTTGGCGAGTGCCGGCCGGATGAGGCGCTCGACGTGGTCGGCGCGGGCCGCCGCAAACAAGATCGCTTCAACCTCCGGACCAAGCGGCTGCGCCAGGCCCGTCAGGAGCACGCGCCGGATCGCCTCGGCGCCCGGGGTCCCGCCGGGCTCCCGCGTGGAGGTGACCGTCTTGCCCGCGGCCGTCAGCCGTGCCGCAAGCCGCTTGATCTGGGACGATTTCCCGGCCCCCTCCCCGCCTTCGAAGGTTATGAATCTGCCTGCCATTCTGCCGAGTGATATAGCGGCTGGCGTCGGCTACCACCAGCCGAGCAGCAACTCGGACAAGGCATCGAAAGCGCGGCCCGCCATCGGGCCGGCAGCAACGTCGCTGGCAGCGTAAAGCGGTTGCACCTTGGTGACGCCGTCGGCACCGGAAATCCTGACCAGCCCGATCAGCTGACCGGCGACGATCGGCGCTGGAACCGGACCGCGATAGATCACTTCGGCTTTCAGCGCGGCGCGGCCTCCATGGGGCACAAGCACGCCAATCGGTCCCTTGCCGACGAGGTCGACGTGGCCGGCGACGCCCCCGAATACCCGCGCTTCGCCGACGACGGCGCCGCTCGCGAAAAGGTCGATCTTCTCGAAGGTATTGAAACCCCATTCCATCAACTTGCGGCTTTCGTCGGCGCGCTCCTTGGCCGAGCCCGTGCCGGCAACGACGAGGATGAGCCGCCTGCCGTTCTGCACCGCCGATCCGACAAGACCGTAGCCGGCGGCCTCGGTGTAGCCGGTCTTCAAGCCGTCGGCGCCGATCTTCATGTCGAGGAGGGGATTGCGGTTCGGCTGCCTGATCTTGTTCCAGGTGAACTCGGTCTCGCCGTAGATCTTGTAGAACTCGGGGAAGGTTTCGATGATGTATTGAGCGAGCCGGGCAAGATCGCGCGTCGTGGTGTATTCGGCCGGATCGTCGAGGCCGCTGGCGTTGGCGAAGTGCGAATTCGCGAGGCCAATGCGCGCCGCCTCGGCATTCATCAGGGCCGCAAAGGCGGTCTCGCTTCCGGCCATTCCTTCCGCCATGACGATGCAGGCGTCGTTGCCCGACTGGATGATCACGCCCTTGATCAGGTCGGCGACCTTGATCGAGCTGCCGAGCTTGGCGAACATCGTGGAGCCACCCGAGTTGGCGCCGCCTTCCTTCCACGCCCGCTTGCTGACCACAAATTCCTGATCGAGGCTGAGCTTGCCGGCGCGGATGGCCTCGAAGATCACCGCCGAGGTCATGAGCTTGCTCATGCTCGCCGGCGGCATGCGCGCGTCGGCGTCCTTTTCGAAAAGAACCGTATGGGTCTCGAGATCGATGAGCAGGGCGCGGGGGGCGCTCGTCGCAAAGACGTCGGCGTGTGCCGGGAAGGCGAAAACGGCGAGGGCGAGCGCCAGCAGTGCGGCGGCCAAAGAGGATGCAGCCGGCTTTTCGGTCATGGCCGTTTCCATTTCCCCTCCCCTGAGGAGAACAGGTAGCAGGCGCGGCATGAACGGACAACGAGCCCGACGGCAGCGATCACGCCGCCCGGCTCCGGAACGAGGGGAAATCGCCTAGCGCTTGACCAGGTAAGCGCCGGTGAGGCCTGCCGCTTCGGCAGCTGCGATCACGGTTTCGGGCCTGATGGCCGGATCCTCGATCACCACGCGGACGGACCTGAGCGCGCCGGAGTTCGAGAGGCGGTCGACTACAACGACTTTGCCGTAGCGCTCGAACATCCGCTGCGTCCGATCGGCATTGTCCGGATCGGAGAACGAGCCGAGCTGGATGATTGCCGGAACCGGCCGAGCGGGAGCGTCAGCGGCACCCGCCGCGAGCTTGGCCGCGGCCGACTGGGCGGGGGTCAGAGGATTCGGGGCCGCGTAGGAAGATGCGAAGCCGGCGCGCAGAACGAAAGGCGCCAAGGCATCGTCGCTGCCGTTATCAGGCCCGGGATCCGCGATGCCGAAATCAATTGCGGGCCGGGACCTTGCCGCGGGCGCCGATGCCAGAATCACACCGGGCCGCCCGTCGGCGACCTCAGTCGTGCCCCGGGCGCCCGGACCCTGGTAGGACGCGAGCAGCATCCGCCGGTCGTTGCCGTCGACGTCCGCCGGGCCGACGTACTTCACCTGAACGCGCGTAGTACCCGCCCGCTTGAAGTCGAGGAGTTCTGCCACCGAGGACGACACGTCGATGACCCGGCCGCGCGTGAACGGCCCGCGGTCGTTGACCCGCACAACCATCGAGCGGCCGTTGGCGAGATTGGTGACCCGAACGTAGCAGGGGAGCGGCAGGGTCGGATGAGCGGCGATGGCATCCACAAAGGCGATATCGATGCCGCGACCGTCGAGCGTCGACGCCACGTGATCCTCGAAGGTCCCAACCGTCAGTCTGTAGCGATGTGAAATCGCGGAAAGGTTCGCGTCCGCGATCGAGGCCCAATCGGCGTTCGGCTCGAACGTGAAGAGGGTGCCGGTTGCAGCCGCGTTCAACCCTGCCAGCCAGTACATGCCCGAGACGCCGAAGGCGGTCCCGAACTCGACGATCACGTCCGGCTTCCTTTCGGCCGCTATCCACGCAAAGAAGCGACCCATGGTGGGCGCGCTGCGAACGTCGTTTGACGACCGCGTGCCTTTCGTATCCGTCGGATAGTTCGTCAGCGAGCGATAGCCGCTCCACAGGGGCCTCGGACCGAGACTGTTGCTCGCCTGGGCGCGACTCTCGATTCTTGCGGCCTCCGGCGGCGACGGCAGGTCTCTTAGCTCCGGCAGCACATCCGCCAGCCAGCCGGCACCGGTCTTCTCAAAATGAAATGGCGTCATGGAATGGCTGTGCCCGGTAAGCCGTATCGGCCGCCAATCAAGCTACGCCTTCCGCTTTTTGCCGGTCCATTCGCACCAGCGGCCATTCTTAACGGCTCGTCACGCCAGGGCGGGCACATTGAATCAAGGCAAGGATAGTCGCTTGCCAAAGGGCCGGAGGTTTGATTCACTACGCTGATTGCCTCGGGGCTGGCCTGATTCTGAATCTGGCCGGTAAGGGGTGCCAGGGGATAGCGGGGGCGAAGCGATTCTCCATTTCAGGCTCATTGCAGTCGGTCAGATAGACGGCGGCGCTCCCGTAGCGGGATCGGCGTCCTGATGCTGAACGCGAAACGCTGGCCTTGTGCGGCGCTCAGCATTTCGTGGGCTGCACGCGTTTCGGCGCCGTTGATTGCGGCCGGGTTGCTGGCTGGCTGCTCGGAACTGCCATCGGCCGAAGATTTTGGCTTTGGCGGCGCACCGATTGCCTTCAGCGGTCACGTCCCCAAGGGCGGCGGGCACTACAGCCTTGGCGAGCCGTACCGCGTCGCCGGGAAGACCTACGTTCCTC
>JBBQGL010000009.1:0-41924 GCA_038323025.1 Hyphomicrobiales bacterium | reverse complement strand
TCGCCCTCAGCATCAACACCGGCGCCTTCATGACGGTCATCGTCCAGTCGGCGATCGAGGAGATCCCGCGCGGCCAGTGGGAGGCGGCGCGCGCTTATGGCCTCGGCTATTTCGCGACCATGCGTTACGTGATCCTGCCGCAGGCGATACGCGCGATCATCCCGCCGGCCGTCAGCCTCGCGGTCGGCCAGCTGCAGGTCTCCTCGCTGGTCTCGATCATCGGAGTGGTCGAGCTCACCAAAATCGGCACCAATCTCAACTTGCGGACCATTGCTCCTTTCAAGATCTGGCCGATCGTGGCCATCGGCTATTTCATCGTCTCCAAGCCGTTGTCGATGCTCGCCGACTGGACCGAGGCACGGCTGAAGGCGCGCGGCGCCCGCGGCATCGGACTGGACGGCGCGCCGTGATCGAGGTCGAGCACGTCAGCAAATCCTTCGGCACGGTCGAAGTCCTGAAGGATGTTTCGGTCAACTTCGCCGACGGCGAGGTCGTGGCCGTGATCGGCCCGAGCGGCGGCGGCAAGAGCACCCTGATCCGCTGCATCAACGGTCTTGAGCCGCTCACCAAGGGCGACATAAGGGTGGACGGCAGATCGGTGCGCGACCGCTCCGCCCTCGCCAAAATCCGGACGTCGTCGGCGATGGTGTTCCAGCAGTTCAACCTCTATCCGCACATGACCGCGCTCGCCAACATCAGCCTCGCTCCAACGGTCGTCCTGAAGCAGCTGCGCGCCGTGGCCGAAGCCAAGGCGCGCGACCTCCTCGCCATGGTTGGGCTTGGCGATCGCGCCGACGCTTACCCGGCACAGCTGTCCGGCGGCCAGCAGCAGCGCGTCGGCATCTGCCGTGCCCTTGCCATGGAGCCGCGCCATCTTCTCCTCGACGAGGTGACTTCCGCCCTCGACCCCGAGATGACGTCGGAGGTCCTGACGGTTATCGAGCGGCTGGCGAAGGCCGGCACTACCATGATCCTGGTGACCCATGAGATGGAATTTGCCCGCCGCGTCGCCGACCGTGCGGTCTTCATGGAGGCCGGGCGTCTCGTCGCCGACCAGCCCATCCGGGAGTTCTTCGGCAACGCCCAGGACCCCCGCATCCAGCGCTTCCTCACCAAGATGATCCACCAGAGGGAAGAGAAGGCATGATCCTGCTCGCCAACGGCGAAGGCGCGCCCGGCGTGGAGACGACTGCCCTACGGCTGCGTGCGGGTGCCGCGGGGCTCGACGCCATCGAGGCCGGCATCCGCCTTGTCGAGGCCGACCCCAAGGTGCGGAGCGTCGGACCGGGCAGCTGGCCCAACATCCTCGGGGTCCTCCAGCTCGATGCCGCGGTGATGGACGGGCGCACGCGCCGCACCGGCGCGGTCGGCGCCCTCGAGGGGTTTGCCCATCCCGTCAGCGTCGCCCGCGCGGTGATGGATCGCCTGCCCCACGAAATCCTGGTGGGAGAGGGCGCGGCGCGGTTTGCGCGCGAGATCGGGGCGGAGCCGATTGCCGGCAGCGAGGATCCGGTGGTCACGGAGAACTGGCATGCCCTGCTGCGACAGCTGAAAGTGTCGCCGGAAGAGCTCCGCGCCAAGCCTGACCATGACCTCATCCAGTTGGCGAAAGCCGCGACCGACCCCGAGCTCGTCCGCGACACCACGGTCTATCTCGCCGTCGATTCCTCCGGGAACCTTTCCTCCGGCGCCAGCACGTCGGGCTGGGCGTGGAAGTATCCCGGCCGTCTCGGCGACACGCCGATCATCGGCGCCGGTTCCTATGCCGACGCCCGCTACGGCGCCGCCGCCTGCACCCACACCGGTGAAATGACCATCCGCGCCGGAACCGCGCGCGCCATCGTCCTTTCGATGCAGCTGGGCCTGTCGCTGGCGGACGCCGTCGACGCCGCACTCGAGGACCTCGCGGCGCTGGAGGGCGGCCAGCTCGGCACCGTCACCATCCACGCCATCGACACCCGCGGCGGACACAAGGTGGTCTGCTACAAGCAGAGGGAGCCCGTCTCGTACTGGCTCTGGACCCCGGATATGGCGCGCCCCGAGCGCCGTACCGCCGACACCGCCTGAGGGCGGCGGCGATCGTTCGTTGGGAAGAAGAAACAGGAGGAGGAAATCCAATGACTGTGTTCAGGCAAATAGCGGTCGCGGCGGGCTTCGTCGCCGGACTTGGCTTCGCCACGTCGGCGAGCGCAGGCAAGCTGGAGGACATCCAGAAGGCCGGCGTCATCAAGGTCGGAATCGCCCTCACCGGCGAACCGATCGGCTTCCGCGATGCCGACAACAACCCCGTCGGCTACGACGTCGTCGTCGCCCAGCGCCTTGCCGATGCGCTCGGCGTCAAGCTCGAGATCACGGAGGTTTCCGGCGCCGTCCGCATTACCATGCTGCAGTCGGGCCAGATCGACGTCGTCGTTGCCAACATGACGGCCAACCTCGAACGCGCCAAGGCGGTGGACTTCACGATTCCCTACCTGCGGTCGGGCATCAAGATCCTGACCCGCGACGACACCGGCGTGAAGACACTCGCCGACCTGAAGGGCAAGAAGGTGGTGGTGGGCCGCGGCACGACCAACGAAGCGCTGGTCAAGGCGAAAGTCCCCGGCGCCGAACTGGTCTACACTGACTCCTTCGCGCCCGAGGCGATTCTCCTTCTCCAGCAGAAGCGTGCCGACGCCGCGATGGAGGACTCGACCCTCATCGACTATGCCGCCAAGCAGAACCCCGGCCTCATCAGCCTGCCCGACATCTACACCTCGGATCCCGAGGCGATCGGCGTCGCCAAGGGCGATCCCGAGTTCCTGCGCTATCTCGACATGTTCGTTTCATTCTACATCTCGAGCGGTGCCTACCAGGAGAACTATTCGCACTGGTTCGGTCAGCCCGGACCGGCGCTGCAGTCGATCTGGTAGCGAGCGGCAAGGCCAGCCAAAACGGCCGGTGGCTCAACGCCACCGGCGAAATGCCATACCGGCCGACGAATCCCCTAGACGAAAGATCGTCCGACAAATCCCGCCTGTCGCCGAACAGCCACCGACAGGTTGCAGCGAGATTCCGGACTTCGAACACGGAGTTTTTAGTTTTCAAACCGACCCTCTTGTTGGATGGTGAAGAGGCAATGGTCGGGAGTGGCTGGCGTGCGATATTTCAGGACAGTATTGGCTGCGGCCGGGCTCGTTTTGGCTATGGCGAGCGCAGCCAGCGCGGACATACGCATCAATATCAACAAGGCCACCCAGCGCATGATTGTCACGGTGAACGGCGTCCAGCGCTACAACTGGGCCGTTTCAACCGGAAAGCCCGGCTACGCGACGCCGAGCGGCACGTTCCGGATCTTCCGGATGGAGAAGACCTATTTTTCCAAGGAGTGGGACGATGCGCCAATGCCCAACGCGATGTTCTTCACGGCACAAGGCAACGCGATTCACGGCACCTATCAGACCGGTCGTCTCGGATCCGCGGTCTCTCACGGCTGCGTGCGTCTCGCTCCGGCCAACGCGGCGAAACTGTACGCCCTGGTCCAGGCTGAAGGCGGCGGCAGCTTTTTCGGCGGAGGCGCGGAAGTCGTGATTACAGGCCCGAGCCCTGGCCTGCCTCCCGGCGTGAAGAAACCGGTTCCGCCGGGACTCACCAAGAAGAACGGGCGATTGTCGCAGTTCCCGCTGGCCGACGTCAGGAACTGGCTGCGCTAGCGCCGATGACGACGAAGATCGGGAAACGGCCGCTCGGGCGCTCCGGCGTCCTGGTGACGGAACTGGGTTTTGGCGGCGGGCCGGTCGGGCACCTCGATACGCCGGACGCCGGGACCACCGCGCGCCGAACGGTGGATGCGGCGTGGGAGCGCGGCGTTCGCTATTTCGATACGGCGCCGCTCTATGGCTTTGGCCGCAGCGAGCTGCGCCTCGGCGCCGCGCTCGCGCCGCGCAACCGGGACGAATTCGTGATCTCCAGCAAGGTGGGGCGGCTCCTCCGCCCACCCGCGGGCAAAGTCGCCGCCCACGACCTTGAGGTGGTCTTCGACTACAGCCGGCAAGGAGCCGTCGCGTCTTTCGAGGAGAGTCTGGAGCGCCTCAAGCTCGGCCGCATCGACGTGCTTCTCATTCACGACATAGACGGGTGGACGCATGGCGATCGCCAGCCCGCGGCCTTTTCGGCGGCCCTTGACGGCGCCTACCGGACGCTGGCGGATCTCAAGCAGCGGGGTCTCGTTCGCGCCATCGGGCTTGGCGTCAACGAGTGGCGGGTCTGCCGTGACTTCGCCGAGCGCGCTCCCATCGACTGCGTGCTCCTCGCCGGCCGCTACACGCTTCTCGAACAGGAAGTGGGTCTGGAATTCCTGCCGTTCTGTCTCGAACGCGGCATCGGTATCATCGTCGGCGGCCCCTTCAACAGCGGCATCCTCGCGACCGGAGCTATCGCCGGCGCGCGCTACAATTACGCGCCGGCGCCTGCGGGAGTTCTCGACCGGGTCCGGCGCATCGAAGCCGTCGTCGGCCGCCATCGCGTGCCCCTGCCCGCCGCGGCCCTCGCCTTCCCGCTCCGCCACCCCGCCGTGGCAGCGGTCATCCCGGGCATGGTTGGTCCGGCCGAGGTCGACGCGGCCGCCACGGCGCTGGAGAATCCGATCCCGGATGAGCTCTGGCGGGAATTGTCCGCCGAGGGCCTCGTCGAAATCTAGGCGGCCGCCCCGTTACTCGACGTCGCGGATCTTCCCGCCGTTGATGGCCGCGATGACCCCCGGGAGAACCGGCAGGAAGCGATCCGCATGGCCCTGGTTGAGGGCGAGGCGGAGGGTCTGGCTCACCGCCTGCGCGACAAAGACGGCCACCTCGGCGCCCTCGGCCATGCGGCCATACGTGCGCAGGTCCTTGGCGCCGGTCCACAGCGTCCCCTTGAGATGGCTGTCATCGCCGTCGCGGATCCACGGCTCCATCATCTTCCACATGCGCCCGTCGGCGCCGCCGGCCGAGAGAACGTCGCCGAGCGCCCCAAGATCGACCCCGAGCTTCGCGGCCGTGGTGAAACCCTCGGCAATCAGCGCGGCCATGCCGATCGTGATGGAATTGTTGACCACCTTACAGGTCGTGCCGGCGCCAAGCGGCCCGCAGACGACGATTGTATCCGCGAAGCTGGAAAGGATCGGCCGCATGGCTTCGATGACCGCGGGTTCGCCGCCGACATAGGTACTGAGGCGGCCTGCCTCTGCCTCCTTCGGCGTGCGGCCGAGGGCGGCATCGATGAGATGGGCGCCCTGCGGGGCGAGCGCCGCGCCGACCTTGCGCGTCACGGCCGGATCGCTTGTGGTGAGGTCGACGAACGTCATGTCTGGCCGGGCGTGCGCGGCCAGTCCGCCGGCACCGAGAAACACCGCCTCGACCTCGACCGGGGACGGCAGGCAGGCGAGCACCACGTCGCTCGCCGCCGTCAGTTCTTCGACGCTCCGCGCCTCCCGCGCGCCGCGCCGGACGAGATCGTCAACCGGCTCGCGCTGGCGATGACCGAGAATCGTCAGCTCATAGCCGCCACGCTCGATGATGTTGCGGGCGACGCCGTGGCCCATCAGCCCGGCGCCGATGAACCCGATCCTCGGTTTGGCTGGCATGCTCAGGTCTCTTTCCCATCGGGCGCGAGCCGGTAAATCCGCTCCGCATTACCGCCGAGCACGGCAAGCCGTTCGGCCGGAGTCAGGTTGGCAAGGAGTTCGAGACTGACCCGGCGCCAGTCGCCGTAGGTGGCGGCCAGTTCAAGCGGGGGCCAGTCGCTCGCCCACACGACGCGATCGGCGCCGAACACCTCGAGCACACGCCCGGCATATGGCGCGAGCGCCGCGGCGCCGGCGCCGGGCGCGGCGCAATTGAGCAACCCGGAGAGCTTGCAGGCGACCTGGCGGTGGCGGGCGAGCGCCGCGATATCGGCCGCCCATGGCTCGAACCGGCCGCCCGCGATGTCGGGCTTGGCGCAATGGTCGAGTACGACCGACATCGCCGGGTGGGCCGTAACGAACTCGGTCACGAGGGCCACGTCGCGGTAGTCCTGGACCAGGAATTCGAGAACCAGTCCGGCATCGGAAAATGCTTTCCATCCCGGCTCCAGACCGGCATCGAGCATCCAGGCGATGCTCCGATTGTCGTCACGAACCGGCCGCACGCCCTTGAAGCGTGGATTGGACGAGAGCGCCGCGACCTCTTCGATCACCGAGGGCGAGGCCGGGTCGATCCAGCCGACCACCCCGGCGATCCACGGAAAACGGCGCGCGAGGCCAAGGGTGTAGAGGTTCTCCGCCAGCGTCTCGGCCGCCTGCACGGCGATGATCCGGCGAACTCCCGCCGCATCAAGATGCGGCCTGAGGTCGGGCGGCTCCAGATCCCGGTAGATCGGATACATCGACGGCGACAGGGCCAGATTGTCGCCGCGCGCCAGCCGCCAGAAGTGGATATGGGCGTCGACGCTCACCGGGCGGCCCTTGCCGGCATCGTGCCGGCAATGATCATCGCCAGCACCTGATCCTGATCGACCTCGTGGGTCGCGACCGTGCCGACAACGCGGCCGTTCTTCATCACCGACAGGCGGTCGGCGAGATCGAAGACGTCGTGGATGTCGTGGCTGATGAGGATTATCCCGATGCCCTGGCTGGCGAGTTCGCGGATGAGCGCGCCCACCTTGCGCGTCTCTTCCGGCCCGAGCGCCGCGGTTGGCTCGTCCATGATGAGCACCCGCGCATTGAAATGCACCGCGCGCGCGATGGCAACCGCCTGACGCTGTCCGCCCGAGAGACTCGCCACCAGGTTCGACAGCGAGGGCAGCCGCAGCTTTATCCGGTGCAAGGTCGCCCGCGCCGCCTCTTCCATCGCCTCCTCGTTCATGAAGCCGAAACGGCCGCTGATCTCGCGCCCGAGAAACAGGTTCGCGACGGCGTCGAGATTCTCCGAGAGCGCCAGGTTCTGGTAGATCGTCTCGATGCCGAGCGCCTTTGCGTCGCGGGTGGAGCGGATGACCGCCGGTTCGCCGCCGATACGGATCTCGCCGGCATCGGCGAGAAACACACCCGACAGGATCTTCACCAGCGTGGACTTTCCGGCGCCGTTATGGCCGAGAAGCCCAAGCACCTCGCCCGGCATCAGGTCGAGACTGACATTGTCCACCGCGTGAACGCCGCCGAACGTCTTGGTGATTCCCCGGAACTGGACCAGCGGTTCCGGGTTCATGCCAGCCGCCTGCGCCGGTAGGTCATGTCGATCCAGACGGCGAGGATGAGGACCAGCGCCAGCACCATCTTCTGCATCGGCGTCGGCACTCCCATCAGGATCATGCCGCTCTCCAGGCTCTGCATGATGAGGGCGCCGACGAGGCCACCGTAGATCGTGCCGACCCCGCCGGCGAGCGAGGTTCCACCGATGACCGCAGCGGCGATGACGTTCAGCTCGGTCATCGTGCCGGTCACGCTGGCGCCGGCATTGAGGCGGGCCGTGACCACGATCGACGCGAGGCCGCACAGCACGCCCATGACGGTGAAGACGAGGACGAGCAACCAGCGCGTATTGATGCCGGCGAGTTCCGCGCTCTCCCCGCTGCCGCCCATGGCGAACACGTGCCGGCCGAAGCGGTGCTTGCGGGCGATCAGCGACATCGCGACGACCACCGCCATCAGGATGAGCACGGGAATGGCGATGCCCATGACGATGCCGGTGGCGGGTTGCTGGTAGCCGTTCATCACCATGACGAAGCCGACGATCACGAGCGTCCACACGCCGACCATGATCGCATCCATCGACAGCGGCCGCTGGGCAACCTTGTGGCCGCGCCGGCGGCGGCGGCTGCGGGCGACGACGAGGACGACCGCAGCGATGGCGAACAGGCCGACGATCCAGCTCCATACGGCGCCGATGGTGCCGTTCAGCCCGCCGCCGAGAAGCTGGAAGGTCTCGTTCAGCGGTGAAATCGTGCGCCCCTCGTTTATCTGGTACGCGGCATTGCGGAAGAAGAGGAGCCCGCCGAGGGTCACGACGAAGGACGGAATTCCGGCATAGGCGACCAGCGCGCCCTGCACGGCGCCGATGATCGCGCCCGCCGCAAGCATGGCGAGGCAGGTGATCCACCAGGTGGCGGCCCCGTCGATCGGCAGGATTTCGCTCTGCAGCAGGGCCCCGAAGACGCCGATGAAGCCGATCTGCGAGCCCACCGAAAGGTCGATCTGGCGGGCGACAATCACCAGCACCATGCCGCAGGCCATGATGCCGACGACGGAGACCTGCAGGGAAAGGTTGAACAGATTGCGGGCGGTCAGGAAGATGCCGCCGGTCAGGATGTCGAAGCCAAGCCAGATCGCCAGCAGGACGATCATCATGCCAAGCAGCCGGGCATCGAGCCCGGCTGCCTGAGCAACGTGATCCGACAGCGTCCGAAGACGGGCGGAAGCTACAGCCATCGAACGTGCACGCCCTCACTTGCAGGCGGCGGGCGGGTTGGCACTGACGCCCTGGCAGAGATCCTTCTTGTCGATCCACTTGGCGTCGATCACCTCGTTGAGGTTGTCCCTGGTGATGGCGATCGGCTTCAGCAGGATTGCCGGCTGGTCCTTGCCACTCTCGGTCTTGAAGGTGGTCACGCCGGTCGCCTCGGCGAGCTTTTTGCCGCCGGCGAGTTCGATGGCCGCCTTGGCCGCGGCCTGACCGAGGAGGTACGAGTTCTTCCAGACCGTCACGGTCTGCTGGCCCTTGGCGATGCGGTTCAGCGCGGCCTTGTCGCCATCCTGGCCGGAGAGCGGAATGCCGAGCAGGTTTTGCGAGGCGAGCGCCGCCGCGACGCCGCCGGCCATGCCGTCGTTCATCGCCAGCACCGCGTCGACCTTGTTGTTCTGCTGGGTCAGGATCTGCTCCATCGTCGACTGCGCGAGATCCGGCTTCCAGTCCTCGATGTTCTGCTGGGCGACGACCTTGATGTCGCCCTTGTCGATCAGCGGCTTCAGGGTTTCCATCTGGCCGGAACGGAAGATCGGCACGATGGTATGGCAGGCGCAGCCCTCGATCAGCACCCAGTTGCCGTTCGGCTTCACCTTGACCATGGCGTCGGCCATCAGCTTGCCGACCGCGACGTTGTCGAAGCTCACGAACAGGGCGTCGGCGGAATCGACCGGCGCGTCATAGGCGATCACGGGAATGCCGGCGGCCTTGGCGTTGTCGAGCCCGGGCAGGATCGCTTTCGAGTCCTGGGCAAGCACGATCAGCGCGTCGCAGCCGGAAGAGATCAGGCTCTCGAGGTCGGTCAGCTGCTTCTGCGGGTCGGACTGGGCGTCGGCGCTGGCATAGGTGTAGCCCGCCGGATCGAGAACCGACTTGATGCCGGCCTCGTCGATGCGCCAGCGCTCTTCCTGGAAGTGGCGCCAGCTCACGCAGACGCGTTTGGTGCCGGCTGCCGACGCGGTATCCGCGAACGCACCGGCGGCGAGCCCGAACAGGGCGGCGCCGATCACGGCAAGCGAAAGTCGATTGATGATTTGCACGTTCTTCCTCCCTTGTGCCCATGTCAGACGGTTCTCGGACCGTTCTGGCGGCGAAAGGTGGCATAATTTGATCTGAAGTGAAAGAGCTTGGTAGAATTGGCGTGACTTAAGTCGCATGAGCGGGCCTGTCGCAGCAAAGGCTCCAGTCGAAGGCGTATCGGGATGGCAGTGTCGCCGCTGGAAATCCACACTCTCCGCAATCGAAACGGCATGACGGTCCGCTTCCTCCCGATCGGCGGCGCGATCATCGCCATCGAGGTTCCCGATCGCGCCGGCAATTTCGACAATGTCGTCCTCGCCTTCGCCGATCCCGCCGCCTACGCCACCCAGTCCGTCTATTTGGGGGTGATCTGCGGACGCTACGCCAACCGCATCGCGAGGGCGCGCTTCGCGATCGGCGGAGTGGAATACCGGCTGCATCCGACCGACGGGACGAGTTCGGTGCACGGCGGCCGCAAGGGCTTCGACAAGGCGGTCTGGTCCGTCGAACCGATCGCGGCCGAGAATGGCGCCGCCGCCCGTCTTCTTCACACAAGCCCGGACGGCGACGAAGGCTATCCGGGTACGCTGTCGGTCGCGGTCGAATACCGCCTCACCGACGACGATGCCTTCACCATCGACTACCAGGCCACGACCGACCGGACCACGATCGTCAATCTCACCAACCACGCCTATTTCAACCTCGGCGGCGACGGCTCCGGCGATGTTCTCTCCCATCGGCTTGAGATCAACGCCGATCGCTGGACGCCGGCCGACGGCATCCTCATACCCACCGGCGAGATCGCATCGGTGACGAACACACCGTTCGATTTTCGCCGCCCGGCGACAATCGGCGAGCGCATTCGCGTTCCGCATCCCCAAATGGTCGCGGGGCGCGGCTATGACCTGAACTATGTTCTTAATCGGGGAGCCGGCGCGGGCCTGGTATTCGCGGCGCGGGTGTCCGAACCGCTGAGCGGCCGCATCCTCGAGATCCACACTACCGAGCCGGGCCTCCAGCTCTATACCGGCAATCTGCTTGACGGGACCCTGGCGGGCGCGAGGGGCCTCTACCGCCAGTCGGACGGCTTCTGCCTCGAGCCGCATCACCATCCGGACTCGCCGAATCGGCCCGAGTTTCCCTCGGTTTTGCTGAAATCCGGCGAGACCTATCGCTCGCAGACCGTCTATCGCTTCGCCACCGCCATCGCGTAGCTAGCTGCCGGTCCGGGGCACTGCCGCCGGCACCGGCGCGGTCTCGATCAGCGCGACGCCGGCGTCTGCAAGGATGCGCCGGTCCTCCTCCGTGATGGAACTGTCGGTGACGATCGAGTCGATTTCGCTCAACGACGCGACATCGCAAAAGGCGAGGTGCCGGAACTTCGATGAATCGGCAAGCACGATCGCCACCGTGGCGCTGTCGATCATCCGGCGCTTCATCGCGGCGAGGTCGATGGACGTATCCGACAGGCGCCCGCCGGACAGCGAGTGAATGCCGATGAAGGCGACGTCGGCATGGATGCGCTCGAGAAAAGACAGCCCGGGATCGCCCATCACCGTAAGCGAACCGAAGCGGTTGGTGCCGCCGAGGACGACCAGCTGCAAGGCCGGAGATTCGGCCAGCACGCTGGCCGTCCCGATGTCGTTCGTGCACACCGTCAGCTTCAGCTTGCGCGCCACGACTGCCTTTGCCGCCTCAAGCACCGTCGAACTGGAGTCGAAGATGACGCTTTGGCCGGACTCGAGCAGGTCGGCGGCGCGTGCTCCGATCGCCACCTTCGCCGCATGGGCGATCTGCGCGCCGATCTCCCGCTCCGGCTCGAAGGTGGTGCGCAAGCCTTCGCTCAGCGTTGCGCCACCGTGGCTGCGCACGATGTAGCCGCCCTGGGTCAGGAAATCGAGATCGCGGCGGATGGTCGACGGGGATACGCCGATGGTCCGCGTCATGGCAAAGATCGAGTCCGCGCCGTGATGGCGCAGATGCTCCAGAATCAGGGCACGCCGCTGGGCTGCGATCATGGTGACGCTCCCGGCGCGCCGGCCAGATGAGGAAAGCGGTCAGGCGTATCACACACGCTTGTGGGAGGCATCAATTCGACTAACTCGCGCTGGACGTTGGTCATGCAACCATTTCACCAAAGCCGAGCGATATTGACAAGATTGCATCATCCTATGCCAATATACGCCAGAATATTCCATAGCCCCGGGATTGGAGATCGCCGACGGCATCCGGTGGGCGACGGTTCCCCTTCCCCGCCGGTAAACCGTCATGCACCGGGATTTGCCGCGATATCGCGGCCGTAAAGAGAAGAAGAGTGCAAGGGTGACCGGTCAGGTGGCGATTTTGGCGGATGATCTGACCGGCGCGCTCGACGCGGCCGCCGCCTTCGCCACCCCGGCCAGCCCGATACGGGCGGTTTGGGCCAGCCGCGACATTGGTGAGGGCGTCGGCTTCTCCATCGATAGCGAGACGCGCGATCTGCCGGCGACCGAAGCCGAAAAAGCGGTCGCCGGCCTCCTCCCGCGCCTGCTCGGAGGGAGCGTCAGCTACAAGAAGGTCGACTCGCTCCTGCGCGGCAATACCGTCGCCGAGGTCGCGGTCTGCGGCGGCAAAGGCCCCTTCGGCTCGGTGGTGGTCGCTCCGGCGTTCCCGGCCCAGGACAGGATCATGCGCCGCGGGCGGCAATACGCCCGCTCGTCCGGCCGGTGGACCCCGGTCGGGCCCTCGCTCCGCGACGAGTTGCGCAAGCGGTCTATCGCCTCGCGCCTCATCCAGCGGGGCGAGCAGCCAGGCGGCGGCGGCGTGCTGCTGTGCGATGCGGAGAGCGAAGAGGACCTCGCCGGGATCGCCGCATCGACTGAAAACCTCACTCACCCCATTCTCTGGTGCGGTTCGGCGGGACTGGCCCGTGCCCTGGCGGGACCGCACAGCCCCGCCGCATTGCCGCCTGCCGCATCGACCCTCGTGCTGATCGGCAGCCTGCATCCGGCGTCCGCTCGACAGGTCCGACACCTCGCCGAGGCGTTTCCCGCGGCCATGGTGCCACTTGCTTCGCTGGACGGGGCAAAAGCTGCGGTCGCGGCACTCGCCGCCAGGCTGCGAGAACACGGCCGGGCGTGCCTCGCCCTGGAGTTGCCCAACCTTTCGCGCGAAACCGCAAAGGCGCTTCTGGAAGAACTGTTGGCGGAGATGATCGGCGCGATGGAACCTCCAGGACTTGCGATCGTCGGCGGCGGCGACACCCTGATGCGCCTGGCCAGGGCGGTCGGCGCGACGCGACTCGACACGGTCGGCGAATGGCGCCCGGGAATCCCGCTTTCGTCCTTTCCGGATGGACGCTGGCAGGGGACCGCCGTGCTCTCCAAGTCCGGCGCCTTTGGCGACGAGCACACGCTTGCCGACGTGCTGGGCGCCATGCAGAGACACCTCCCGTGAAGAAGCAGAAGCGGATAGGCATCACCATGGGCGATCCCGCCGGGATCGGCCCCGAGGTTATGCTGAAGGGCCTCGACAAGCTTGCCCGGCGCAGCGACCTTGGCGACTACGTCGCCATCGCCTACGGCACCGCGAGCGTGATCGCCGATGCGGCGAGGATGCTCGCCATGCCGCTGAAGATCGTTGATGCCGGGGCGGAGGCGACGTGGCCTGCGCTTCGCCTGGTAGAAACCGCGACCGCCAATGCGCCGATCGAAGTCGCCGCCATCACCCCGGAATCGGGCCGCCTCGCCTTTGCCGCGGTGGAGCGCGCGATCCGCGATGCCGTCGAACACCGCCTCGATGCCATCGTCACCGGCCCGATCTCGAAGGAGGCGGTCAATCTCGCCGGCTACCCCTACGCCGGCCACACCGAGATTCTCGCCGATCTCGCCCGAAGCCCGGGCACCTGCATGATGCTGATCCATGACAAGCTGCGGGTCTCGCACGTGTCGACGCACGTGCCCCTTTCCAGGGTTCCGGCTCTCGTGACGCCGGCTCGCCTGACCCGGGTGATCAAGCTGACCGTCGCGGCGCTTCAGACGTTTGGCATCGCCCGGCCGCGCATCGGCGTCGCCGCGCTCAACCCGCATGCCGGCGAAGGCGGCTTGTTCGGCAGCGAGGATTCCGAGGTCGTCGCCCCCACCATCGCTGCGCTGCATGGCGAAGGTATAGACGTATCGGGGCCTTTCGCCGGCGATACCATCTTCGTCCGCGCGCTTGCCGGCGCCTTCGATGCCGTGATCGCCATGTACCACGACCAGGGCCACATCCCGATCAAGCTGCTGGGCTTCAAGGTCGACGCGGCAACCGGCAAATGGACCGCCCTCACCGGCGTGAACGTGACCCTCGGCCTGCCCTTTGTGCGCACGTCCGTCGATCACGGCACCGCCTTCGACATTGCCGGCAAGGGCATCGCATCGGAGCAGAGCCTGATCGAGGCGGTCGAAGTGGCGATTGAGATGACCGGCTGAACAGACCGGTGTGAGGCAAGGGATCAGGTGAGCGACATGGAAAAGAGCGAGCGCGCCCGCGTCCCGGCGGCAGAGCTGGCAGACGTCGGAGCGAGTATCTTCGCCGCCGCCGGATCAAGCCCGGAGGAAGCGCGGCTGATTGCCGATCACCTCGTCGAGGCGAACCTCGCCGGTCACGATTCGCATGGCGTCATCCGCATCAAGAAATATGTCGACTGGGCGAAGGCCGGCCAGGTCCTGCCCAACCGTCACGTCGAGCTGGTCAGCGACCGCGGCCCGGCGCTGCTTCTCGACGGCGGCTTCGGCTACGGCCAGGTGATTGGCCGCGAGGCAATGGAACTTGCCGGCGAACGCGCCGGCAAGTTCGGCTTCGCCGTCGCGGCTCTGCGCAACTCCGGCCACCTCGGCCGCATCGGCGCCTGGCCGGAACAGCTGGCGGCGGCCGGCTACGTCTCATTCCATTTCGTCAATACGTCGGGGTACGGCATCCTGGTCGCCCCGCATGGCGGCCGCGACCGCCGCCTCTCGGCGAACCCGATTGCCGCCGGCGCGCCGGTGAAGGGCGGCCCGCCCCTCATCCTCGACATCGCCACGTCGGTGCTGGCCGAGGGCAAGATCCAGGTCGCGCTCAACCGGGGGGAAAAGATCGCGCCCGGCCAGATCCTCGACGGCACCGGCCGCCCGACCGACGATCCGAAGGCCTTCTACGCGAAGCCGGCAGGCGCGATATTGCCGTTTGGCGGCCACAAGGGATCGGGCCTGTCGCTGTTCTGCGAGATCCTCGCCGGATCGCTCACCGGCGGCTTCGCGAGCAACCCCTCCGCGCCCACGGCGAACCGGCTGGTCAACAACATGACCTCCGTCGTCCTCGACCCGGCGGCCTTCGCCGGAAACGGTTTCTTCGAGGGTGACCTGGCGCGACTGATGGAATGGACCCGGGCGTCGCCGCCGATCGAGCCCGGTGGCGCCGTCCTGCTTCCCGGTGAAGTGGAGTTGCGCACGCGCCAGGAGCGCGGGACAAACGGCATTCCGCTCGATCAGGAGACGCGGGCGCAGATAGGGGCCGCCGGCGCCTCGCTCGGCGTCGATGTCGGCAATCTCTGAAAAGGCGATCCCCATGCGTCCAAATCCGATACGCGGCCGCCTGAAAGCCGGGGATACCGTCTATGGCATGTTCGCCGTCGAATTCTTCTCGCCGGGTCTTTGCCAGATCGCCGCCAACGCCGGCGCCGAATTCGTCCTCTTCGACATGGAGCATGGCGGCGTCGGCATCGACGTGCTGAAGGCGCAGTTCGCCTTTGCCCGTGGCGTCGGCATCGCCCCGCTCGTGCGGGTACCGGGGCACCACTATCACCTCATCGCTCCGGTGCTCGATGCCGGGGCGATGGGAATCATGGTCCCGATGCTGGAGACGAAGGAACAGGCCGAGCAGCTTGCCGCCTGGTGCCGCTATCGTCCCCGGGGCCGGCGCGGGCTTGGCTTCGGGGTCGGCCATGACGACTACCAGCGCGGCGACGTAACGGCAAAGGCGCGGGAGGAAAACGAGCGCACGCTCGTCATCGCGCTGGTCGAGACGGCTGCCGGCATAGCCAACATCGATGCGATTCTCTCCGTCGAGGGGATCGATGTCGGCTGGCTCGGCCACTACGACCTGACCGATTCCCTCGGCATCACCGCCCAGTTCGACCGGCCGGAATTCACGGAAGCGGTCACTCGTCTCGTTGCCGCCTGCGACAAGCACGGCAAGGCCGCCGGCTTTCTCGCCACCTCAATCGACATGGCGAGGGAGTGGCGTGCGAAGGGCTTCCGCTGCATCTCCTACCGTACGGACGCCGGGCTCCTGCAGGCCGCCCTCGGCGACGCGCTCGCCACCCTGAGGGGCGACGCAGCCGGCTGATCCGCCGTCAGTGGATTTCGCTCATCCGCTCGAACGCGGCGCGGATGTCGGCAGTGCTGAAGCCCGGCCGGCGACAGGCGTCCAGGATCACCTTCTCCCGGCGGACGAGCAGGTCGACGGTTTCGGGGAGCTTCATCACCGCGTCGGCCGGGATGACCACGGCTCCGTGGCGGTCGGCGTGGACGATCTCGCCCGGCGCGACCAGCATCCCGGCCACGCTCACCGGGCGATCGAAATCCGCGATGTCGGCGTGAACGTGTGACGGCATGATCGAGCCGGCGAGGACGAAGAAGCCCTTGGCCATCTGATCGATGTCGCGCACCGAACCGTCGGTGACCACTCCGGCGCAGCCAAGCGCCTGGTGGACGTTGGTCTGGACCTCGCCCCAGAAGGCACCGAGGCCGCGATCCGGCCCGTCGACGTCCTGCATGATGACGACGCTCGGGCGCGGCCCCTTCTCGACATACTCGTAGTAGGCGATGCGGGTCGCGCGCATCCCCCGACGGGCTCGGCTCGCTTGAACGGATCGTGGCTGTCCGTGCATAGCCCACGATCGCCGGGCGCTCCGGAAAGGGGCAAACCAGCGGGCGGCGATTGAACCCGACGCTGCGGCGTCCGGGCGCGAGCACTTCGAGCGCGTTGCAAATGGTCGGCGTATCGATCGCCCGCAGGCGGTCGGCAAGTTCGGCGGAAAGCATGAGGGTACCCCGGGTGTGGTTAGTCCGCGGAACGTATCAACTGCTTCGGGGAAAGTAAGCCCCGGGTCCGCGGAGGCGGGCGCTCGGCTGAACCCCGTCGCCCCGATCCGTCGCCAACCTCGGGCACGGCGCGAGTCGGCCATAAGGAACACTTCCGGCCGCCTTGCGATCCTGACGCTCATTCGCGATGGTGGCCTCATGGATTCAATCGAGCAACCCGACTGCATAATCATTGGCGGTGGCGCCGCCGGCCTCGGCGCCGCGCTGGTCCTCGGGCGGGCGCGGCGGCGCGTCCTCCTTATCGATGCCGGCATGCAGTCGAACCGTCCGGCGCCCCATGTCGGCGGGCTGCTCGGCCAAGACGCCGTTCCGCCGGAAGCGCTCTATGCGCTCGCCGCGAAACAACTTGCGCAACTCCCTTCGGTCGAAATTCGCCGCGACGATGTCGGAGAGGCGCGGCGGATCCGCGATGGCGAATTCGAGATTGCGCTCCGCTCCGGTGCCACGGCGCGCGCCCGACGCCTGCTCCTCGCCACCGGCATGGACTACGTCGTCCCCGACCTGCCCGGACTGGCGGATCTATGGGGCGATTCGGTCTTTCACTGCCCGTTCTGTCACGGATGGGAGGTCCGCGAGCGGTCCATCGGCGTCCTTGGCGGCGACACCGCGAACGTCGACCGGGCGTTGCTCGCGCGCGCCTGGAGCGATGACGTGGTGCTTCTTGCCAATGGCGAGGAACCGGGCGGCACCGACCGCGAGCGGCTGGCGGCAGCCGGGATCCTGATCGCCGGCAGGACCATCGCCCGCCTCGTCCATGGCCTTCCGACTGCGGGAGCCCGTCCAAAACTCGAGCGGATCGTATTCGACGACGGGACCGATCTTCGCCGCGAAGCCCTGCTCATTCAAACCCCTCTCCGCCAGCGCTCCGAAATGATCGCGAGGCTCGGGGTCGCGCTGACGCCCGGCGGCATGGTCGAGGTCGACAAGGAGGGCCAGACCACAATCCGCGGTGTCTATGCCACCGGTGATGTGGCCGGGACGATCCACCAGGTCTCGGCCGCGATCGCCGCCGGCAGCGCCGCCGGCATCTGGATCACCCGCGATCTCATGATCGCGGGTGCGGACGGACGAAGCTAGCCGGAACGCGCCGCGCGGGCCCGTTTGCGCGCCTCGCGCGTCGCGAGGCCGTCGACGGCGCCGTCGGGAGCGATGACTACGCCATATTGGTCGAGGGCGTATGCCGCCGTCTGCTTCCCGTTGAGGACGTCGTCCAGCACCAGCGCGGGATCGCGCTCCAGCGGATCGCCGTAACCTCCCCCGCCGGCGGTGATGTGGCGGATCACATCGCCCTGCTTCACACGCCGGCTAACGTGGGTCGGCAGCGCCTGCTCCTCGGGGCCCGGGTTGAAGACGTTGCTCGACGGGGTTCCATTCGCTCCGCCCTGAAGGCCGTAAGGAAGATGCTGGCGGCGGTCCGAACGGATCTGGAGCGTCCCCTCCTTCTCGAGGAACCGCAGTTCCCGCACGATCGAAAGGCATCCGCGATACAGTCCCGCGCCGCCGCTGTCGGGGACAAAGCCGTAGCGCTCGACCCGGATCGGCTGATCCAGCTCGATTTCCTCGACCGGAATGTTGGTGACATTGGCGGCGAGCGGGCTCGTCCCGTCGACGCCGTCGGCAGTCTTCCGCCCGCCCCAGCCGCCCGGCACGAAGTCGACGAACACGAATGCCCGGCGGTCGGCATAGGTGCCGCCGAACGACAGCATGGTGGCCCCGCCCTCGCCCGCCGCCGGCACCCGGCCGGGACAAACCTGGGCCAGCGCGCCCAGCACCGCGTCGCAGGCGCGGAAGCCGGTGAGGCCGCGCGCGGCGCGCGCCGCCGGTCGCTCGGCATTGAGGATCGAGCCCAGCGGAATCCTGACCTCGATCGGCCGGTAGAAGCCCTGGTTGCTCGGAATATCGTCGCTGACCACGCACCGCACCCCGGCATAGACGGCCGCGCGCGTGAAGGACGGCGTGGCGTTCAGCGCGGATCTCACCTGCCCCGACGTTCCGGCGAAATCGGCGACCATGCGGTCGCCGGCGATGGTGAGCTTGACCGCAATGCGAATGGGTCCCGATCCGAAACCGTCGTCGTCGATGAAGTCCTCGAAGGAGTAGTCGCCATCCGGCATGGCGGAGAGTTCGGAGCGCAAGCGTTGCTCGCTGTAGGCGAGCAATCGCTCCATGATGACCGCGAGAGTCTCCTTGCCGTGGCGTTCCGCGAGCTGGATCAATCCGCGCTCGCCGACGTGGCATGCCGCCAGCAGCGCTTCCAGGTCACCGAGCACGACCTCGGGAATGCGCACATTGCGGAGCAGGATCGCCATCAGCGTCTCGTCGCGCCGGCCGCCATCGAAGAGCTTCAGGAGCGGGATCTGGAGCCCCTCCTGGAAGATCTCCGTCGAATCGACGGCATTGCCGCCGGCGGTCCTGCCACCGATATCCGGAAAATGCGCGACGCACGCCGCATAGCCGATCAGATCGCCGCCGATGAAGACGGGCTTGACGAGGAAGATGTCGGGCAGATGCATGCCGCCCTCGTCGGGATCGTTCAGGATAAAAACGTCGCCGGGGTTTATGTTGCCGGCGTACTTTCGCACCAGGGTCGCCAGCGCATCGGGAAGCGCACCGAGGTGCAGGGGAATGCCGCAGCCCTGCGCCACAACCTGGCCGTGGGCATCGCAAACCGCCGTGGAGAAATCCATGTTGTCGCGCACCACCTGGGAATGGGCGGTACGCACGATCGTGATGGCGAGCTCGTCCGCCAGCGCCTCAAGGCCGCCCTTCACCACCTCGAAGGTGATCGGGTCGGCGATCGGGGAAGGCGCCAACCGGGCGTTCATCGTGCCCGCTCCATGACGAGGTCGCCGAATGGGTCGAGCGCGACTGTCCAGCCGGGCGGTATCAGCGTCGTGGCGTCCATCTCTTCGATGATCATCGGTCCGGCCGCCGGCTTGCCGGCGAGGCCGGCGCGCGACGTCACCGGCGTGGCGACAAGACCGACCGCAGGCCCGAAATACGCGTTGCGTACGGAACCCGCCGCGTCTTCGCCCGGAGTGGCACGATAGCCAAGGATGTCGCTGGCGCCGGTGCCGGCCGCCGCCACATGGGCCCGCACCCGAACGTTCAGGATTTCGGGCGCGTGCTGAGACCCGCGATGGCCGAACGTCCGTTCGTGCTCGTCCTCGAAGCGTTCGTGGAGGGCGGCGACCGTCTGTTCGGTGAGCTGGCCCGCTGCAACGGGTATCCGCAGCTCCGACGACTGGCCGCGATAGCGCATGTCGGCGAAGCGCTCGATGGAAATTGCGGCGGCGGCATATCCATCCCGCTCAAAACGGCCGCGCAGTTCGGTTTCCAGTCTGGCGAACCGGGCCGCAAGGTCCGCCGCCGCAACGCCGGACCGCCGCGAGAGCGAAGCAACCGCGTGATGCTGCACGTCCGCGACGAGGAGACCGATGGCGCTGAACAATCCCGGCCGCGGGGGAATGACTACCGTGTCGATATCGAATTCAGCCGCCATTGCCGCCGCGTACATCGGGCCGGCTCCGCCGAACCCGACGAGGGAAAAGTCGCGCGGGTCGCGGCCGCGCTGGCTGGTCACCGCCTTGACGGCCTTGCTCATCGCCGCGACCGCGATGCGGTACGCGCCGTAGGCCGCTTCCAGCGGCTCGAGGCCGAGGGGCGCCGCGAAATGCTCGGCAATCGCCGCATGGGCGAGGCCGGAATCGATCGCTTGCGACCCGCCGGCGATCTGGTGCGGGCTGAGGTAGCCGAGGACGACATTGGCGTCGGTAAGCGTCGGCGCCGTTCCGCCGTGGGCATAGCAAGCCGGCCCCGGGCTGGCGCCGGCGCTCTGCGGGCCGACCCTGGCCGAGCCGCCGCCGTCGATCCAGCAGATGCTGCCGCCGCCGGCGCCGACCTCGGAGATGTCGATCGACGGAACCCGGATCGTGTATCCGCCGCCCCTGGTCAGTCCGTGACCGGTGTTCATGCCGCCGCCCACTTCGTATTCGGCTGCCTCGAACGGCTCGCCGTTTTCTATCAGCGACGCCTTGGCGGTCGTGCCTCCCATGTCGAAGCTCACCACATTCGGCCGTCCGATCCGGGTCGCCAGCGCCCGCACCGCGATGACGCCGGCCGCAGGCCCCGACTCGATCATCTGGACCGGCCGCGCACGCGCTTCGCCGGCGTCGATGAGTCCCCCCGACGACTGCATGATCTGGAAGCTGCCGCGGACACCCAGCGAGTACAGCCCCTTCTCCAGGTCGACGATGTACCGGTCGACCAGCGGATGGACGTAGGCGTTGACCACCGTCGTGCTGGTTCTCTCGTACTCCTTGATCTCGGGAAGGATCTCGGCCGAAGCGGACACGGGGACGCCCGGCAGAAGGGAGCGCAGGGAAGCCGCGATCGTCTTCTCAACGTCCTGGTTGGCGTAGGAATTGATAAAGCAGACGGCGACCGACTCGACCTGCTCCTCGCGCAATTGGCCGGCAACACCAGCCAGCTCGGCATCATTCAGCGGAGCGGTTACCTTGCCCGCCGCGTCGATGCGGAAGTCCAGTTCGAGCCGCAGCCGGCGCGGCACCAGCGGCAACGGCTTCCGCCAGGTCATGTCGTAGAGCGACGGGTGGCGCATCCGGCCGAGTTCGAGGACATCGCGAAATCCCGTGGTCGTCACCAGGCCGGTGCGCGCGCCACGCGCCTCTAGGATGGCGTTGGTCGCCACGGTCGTCCCGTGCAGGATGCTGCGCACCGCGCCGGAGGCTATTCCCGCCAGGCGAAGTAACTGCTCGAGGCCGGATACGACCGACCTGCCGAAATCAGGCGGAGAGGAGAGTACCTTCAGGGTGGTCACCGCTCCGCCGTCGCGGACGACCACCATGTCGGTGAAAGTACCGCCAATGTCGACACCCAGCCGATACTCCGCCGAACCCCCAAGCTCCGCCACTTATAAGCCCCGATTGGGGGTGAAGTGCTCGAGAAGCTCCGCCAGTCTGGCGACGGTTTCCGCATCTGCCCCGAAGGGCAGGCGGACATGCCCGGCGCCGTGGAAATACCGGCCCGGAACCGTCGGAATGCCGAGCGCCAGCAACTGCGTGTAGCCGTCGACGCCCGTCTTCTCCTCGGCGCGCCTGAGGTCCGGGAACAGAAACGGCCCCGCGGCGGGCTTCACGCAGGTGAGCCATTCGGACTTGGCGATCGCCGGCATCAGCCGGTCGCGAATGCCGCGATACTCGTCGTTGACCTTGAGGAGCCAGTCCTGCGGGCCAGTGATCGCCGCGGTCGCAACGCGCTGCTGGACATAGCCGCAATGCAGGCATTCCCATTCGACGATCTTGGCGAACGCCGCGAGCAATTCCGCCGGCGCGTGCACATACCCCATCCGCCAGTTCGCCAGCGCATGCGATTTGCTGAGGCTGCGGACCGTCACCAGCCGGTCGGCGTCTTCCGCGAAACTCGCGATGCTGACGAAGTCGCGCTCGCCATAGGACGAGTGGTGGTAGGACTCGTCCGAAACGACGAGCAGGTCGCGCGCCCGGGCGATGCTCACGATCGCGGCGAGGTCTTCCCGGCCCGGCAGGAAACCGGTCGGGTTTGTCGGATTGCAGATCAGCAGCACCTTGGTTCGGTGGGTAACGGCGGCCGTGATCCGTTCGATGTCCCATCCCCAATCGTCCTCCTCGCGGCACGGGACATGAACCGGAGTTCCTCCGGCGAGCTTGATCGCGCCGTCGAAGAAGAAGGTCGGGGTCGGGATGACGACCTCATCGCCGGCTTGCAGCAACGCCCGGAACACCGAGCTCAGCCCCTGCATCGCGCCGTTGGTGACCAGCAGTTCCCGCGCGGGATCGACCTTTGTCCCGGCATCGGCGAGGAACCGTTCGGCGATCGCCTCGCGCAACTCGGGAAGGCCGCGCGCCGGCCGGCGATCCGGCTCCGCGAGGGCTGCGATCGCGGTTTCCCGCACATGCTCCGGCAGCGCCAGCACCGGGCCGCCGCGCAGCTTGAGGCGCCGGGCCGGGCCCGATTGAGCGACGAGGTCGTCGATCTCGCGCGATCCCACGCGCTCCAGATCGACCACCGAACGGAGAGGATGGACGCTCATCGGCAGGAATTCCCCGGCATCAGATGGCTTCGTGGCGGCTGCGGGCGATATACCGGCCGCGCCCCGGCGCCGATCGGATCGCCCCGTCGCGGACAATGATCTCGCCGCGCGCCATCGTCAGCACGGGCCAGCCAGTGGACTCATAGCCGTCATAGGGGTCGAGGTCGCCCTTCGACTGCATCTCGGCCGTGACGACCTTGAAG
The DNA here is from genome assembly GCA_038323025.1 of Hyphomicrobiales bacterium. Classification (GTDB taxonomy): domain Bacteria; phylum Pseudomonadota; class Alphaproteobacteria; order Rhizobiales; family Kaistiaceae; genus JAFKKF01. The sequence goes on along the minus strand of JBBQGL010000009.1, from coordinate 19,051 downwards.
CGCCGGTTCGGGTCGATCAGCATGACATCCGCATCGGCCCCGACCGAGAGCGAGCCTTTCGAGGGATAGAGGCCGAAGAGCCGAGCCGGATTGGACGAGGTCAGCTCGACGAACCGGCGAAGCGAAATCCTGCCCTTCCCGACGCCCTCGCTGAAGAGCATCCCGACGCTGGTTTCGGCGTTGGAGGCCCCGCCCGGAATCTGGCTGAAATCGAGCTTGGGCGACATCATCTGCGCCGCAGTCCACGGCACGTGGTCGGTGCCGTACGCCTGGATCGCGCCCGAGGCGAGGCCATCCCAGAGCGCCCGCTGGTCGTCCGGCTCACGCAACGGCGGCCAGCACACGAACTTGTTGCCCTCGACGCCGGGAAGCTCGTACCGGCTGCGATCGAGGTACAGGTACATCGGCCGCGTTTCGACGAAGACATGCGCTCCGCGGGCTCGCGCCGCGCTGGTCACTTCCAGCGCCTTTCGCGATGACAGGTGGACGATGTAGACCGAGCAGCCGAGCGCCTCGGCGTAGGTGCTCACGATACTGACCGCCAGCGCCTCGGAATCCGGCGGGCGCGCGTCGGGAAGCGAGCGGACGTGACGCTTCCCCTCGGCCACCAGGCGCTTGGTCAGATGGCTGGCGAGCGGACCGTCCTCGGCGTGCACGTTGACGATCAGGCCGAGGTCGGCCGCGGCCTGCATCACCTCGAGCATCTGCCGGCGGTGCAGCTGCCAGCCTTCCACCGCGGTGAAGATCTTGATGCTGGTCACGCCGCGCGCGACCAGCGCCGGCAGCTCGACCTTGAGGTCGATCGCGTCAGGGTCGGTGACCGCGACGTGAAAGCCGAAGTCCAGGTGGGTGCGGCCGACCGCCTTGGTCAGTTCGCCGTCGACCGCCTCGACGAGCGAGCGCCCCGGCTCCTGGAAGACGTAATTGATGAAGCTCGTCACTCCGCCGAACGCGGCGGCACGCGAACCGCTTTCGTAGTCGTCCGCCGTCGCCATCGTGCCGATGCTGAGGCCGAAATGCGTGTGCGGATCGATCGCGCCCGGAAGCACGAGCAGACCCGTGGCGTCGATCACCTCACGCCCGCGAAGGCCGGTACCGATGGCAGCGATCTTGGCGCCGGCCACGCCGAGCTCCGCCGCAGCGGTGCCTTCCGCGGTTACGATGCGGCCGCCCTTGAAGACGTAGTCGTATTCCATCGGTATTCCCCTGGGTTCCTGAACTGGAAGCAGCATTTCACGATCTTGGCAAAAGAGACGGTCATCCAGCGCCGGGACGGCCGTCGGGCGGCGATACCCGTGTCGTGGTCAGGTCACCCATGCTCGCCGCGGCATCCGTGAGCCGGCGTGCCCGCCGACGCGCCAGCAGGAGCCATGGCCACGAAGCCTCCTGCCCCCCGGCAATACCCGCCGGGCGGATGACGAGCACCAGCAGCATGGCAATCCCAAGGCCGACCTCGGTCGTCCCCACCGGCATGACGATCTCCAGCGGCCCGATATGCATCCCCGTTTCGGCGTGGCGCGTCAGTTCCGTGAAGGTCGACACGATCGTGGTGCCGAGCACCGCTCCCCACAAACTGAACTGGCCGCCGATGACGAGGACCGCGATCGAGTAGAAGGTGAGGGTCAGGTAGAACGAATCCGACGAGAACGGGTTGGTGTAGGCGTAAAGCGCGCCGGCGATAGCGACGACGAAGGCGCTGAGCCCGAACGCCGCGATGCGTTCGAGGACGATGCTGATTCCGATCGCGGCGGCCGCGTGCGGGTCCTCGCGCACGGCGCGCAGCTTAAGGCCGCGACCCGAGACCTGGTAGAGGTAGGCGATCACGATCGCCGCTTCCGCAACCGCCAGGGTATTCCAGAGCGTGGCCACCGGCGGCACGCCGATGATCGTGCTTGTCCCGTGGGTGACCGCCTTCCAGTTGGCGATGATGACGTTGATCACGATCAGCAGCGCGAGGGTGGCGATGCTCGCCTGGAAGCCCGACATCTTCATCAGCGGAAAGCCGACGATGACCGCGATGACCGCCGCGAATACCCCGGCCGCCAATGCGGCGAGGACAGGATGGACCTGGACCTGGAGCAGGAAGCTCCCGGCTTCCGGGAAATCCGGCCACAGGAACTGCTTCTGCATCACCGGAACGGTGAGCAGGGCGCTGGCATAGGCGCCGATGGCCATGAAGCTGGTCTGGCCGAAGGACATGATCCCCGAGTTGCCGGAATAGATGTAGAGGCCGACCACCAGGATCAGCTCGATCAGCGCCGAGCGCACGATCGACTGCGTCGCGCCGTCGGCGAACAGACCGCAGAGGACCGCGACCAGGGCTACCAGCCCGGCCGGCACGATCAGGACCGCGGACTGGTTCCAGGCGGTGCGGAGTGCGCTCATCAGACGCGCTCCACGCTGGAGCGGCCGGGCAGAAGCCCCTGCGGTCGGACAAGCAGGAACGCGATCACCAGCGTGAACAGGACCGCGTCCCGGAACTGGCTGAGGGACGCCGGCAGGACCGCCTGCAGGATGGTCGTGAGGAAGCCCAGGGCAAAACCGCCAAGGGTCGCTCCGGCGAGCGAACCGAGCCCGCCGATGATCACTCCGGCGAAACCGATCAGGACGGGGAGGACGCTGAGGGTCGGGTTCACCTGGCCGAGTTGCGCGACGAGGGCAAAGGACGCGGCGGCGGCAAACAGCCCGCTGATCCCGAAGGCGATGGCGATCACGCGATTGGCCCTGACCCCGAGGAGCCGCGCCATGGCGAAATCGGCCGCCGCCGCCGACATCTGCACGCCGAGCGACGTGCGCTTCAGGAAGAAGCGCAGCCCGAGCAGCAGCACGACGGTCATGCCGATCACGAACAGGCTGAGGTTCGGTATCTGCAGCGGACCGAGGGTAGTGAAGCTCGAGAAGAAGGGCGGCAAGGCCACGAACTTCGCCCGTGCGCCGAGCACCAATATTTCCAGGTTCTGCAACGTGTAGGAGAGGGCAAAGGAGGTGATCAGCATGGTCGTCGGATCAGCCTCCCGCACCGGCCGGAAGGCCACCCGCTCCATGACCAGCGCGATGGCGACGGTGACGACAACCAGCACCAGGATGCCGGCGGCGAACGGGAACGACAGGGCCGCGATCGTGCCGACGAGCGTATAGGCACCAAGCGTGATGATGTCGCCGTAGGCGAAATTGACCAGGCCCATCAACCCGAAGACGACGCCGATGCCAAGCGCGATCAGCGCGTCGAGGCTGCCGAGGCTGATGGCGTCGATGAGATAGCTGATGGCGGTGATCATGACGCCGCCGCGCTGCTCGGCGCCAGTCCGAGGAGATAGTTGGTCTCGAAATCGGCCGAGTCCCGCAAGGCAGCGGCGGGGCCGGCGAAAGCCACCCTGCCGCGGCTGAGCGAGTAGACGCGGTCGGCAACCTCCAGCGTCCTCGCAACGTATTGCTCGGCAAGCAGGATAGTCGTGCCCTCCTTGCGCAGTTCGGCGATGGCCTCGAAGACCCGGTCGACCAGCAAGGGCGCGAGCCCGAGGGAAGGCTCGTCGAGAAGCAGGAGCTTCGGCCGCGACAGCAGGGCCCGCCCGATCGCCAGCTGTTGCTGCTCGCCTCCCGAAAGACCGCCGGCGGATGCCTTGTACAACCGCTGCAGCACCGGAAAGCGGCGTAGCACCCGCTGGACGTCCTCCTCCACTGCGGCGCGATCCGAGCGGATGGTCGCACCGAGCTGAAGGTTCTCCTGGACCGTGAGGTGCCCAAAAATCCGCCGGTTCTCAGGCACGAGGGCGACCCCCATGCGCACGACATTCTCGGGAACCAGGCGCAGCAGGTTCTCGCCGCGCATCAGGACCCTTCCGGAACGCGCCCTCACCAGACCGGCTATTGCCGCCAGCGTCGTCGACTTTCCGGCGCCGTTCGGTCCGAGCAGCCCGACAATCTCGCCTTCCGCCACCTCAAGCGTGACGCCGCGGACGCCGGCGACGCGGCCGTAGAATACGTGAAGGTCTTCGACGGCGAGCATGTCAGTGGCGCTTCCGCGGCGCGCCGAGATAGGCCTCGATCACCCGTGAATCGGCGCGGATTTCCTCCGGCGAGCCGACCGCCAGCGTCTTCCCCGCATCGAGGACGTGGATCCGCTGGCAGAGCGACATGAGCAGCCGCATGTCGTGCTCGATCACGATCATGCCAAAACCGCGCTCGGCATGGAGGGCGGTCAACGTGTGCAGCAGCTCGTCGCTCTCGGCGTCGTTCAGCCCCGCGGCCGGCTCGTCGAGCAGCAGGTATCGCGGGCCGGTTGCGAGCGTGCGGGCGAGCGCCACGGTACGCTGCTCGCCGTAGGGCAGTGCTCCGGCGGCAGACTCGGCCCGATCGGTCAGGCGCAACTGCGCCAGAAGCTCGCGGCACTGAACGCCAGCCGCCCGGCGCGGCAGCCCCGCGCCGAGGAAGCCGAGGAGGATGTTGTCGTGAACCGTCAGGCGACGGAACAATCGGACGCTCTGGAAGGTTCGCCCGACGCCGCTTCGGCTCATCGCCGGCGGCGGGCGTGCGGTCATGTCCCGCTCGTCAATGCTGACCCGCCCGGAGATGGGCCTCACGAATCCGCTGAGCACATTGAGGAGCGTGGTCTTGCCCGATCCGTTCGGCCCGATGAGGCCGAGGATCTCACCCTTGGCGAGGGTGAGATCCACGCCGTCAAGCGCGACGATGCCGCTGAACCGGACCGATATGTTCTTCGCCTCGAGCACGCCCCGTCATCCTTGTCTCGCAGGTCGGCGGCCCGAAGTTGTCCGATAGTTGCGGTCTACTTAGCGAAGGCGTCCGGCCACTTGGTCGGGGTCACGAACTCGAGGAAGATTTCCTTGCCGCCGTCGAAGGCATTCAATGCCATCGGCCGCAGCGGTGCGTGATTGTCCGGAGTGTAGGACAGAGGCCCGAGCGCGGTCGGAATATCCTTGAGATTGGTCAGCTTGTCGTTGACCGCCACGCCGTCCGTCGTCCCCGCCTGGGCTATGGCGGCGGCCAGTGCCTGTACTACCGCATAGCCGGTGAGGAAGGTATTGCTGGTCGGCGCCGAGCCATAGGCCGCCGTGTACTTCTGGGTCAGTTCCCACTCCGGAGCGACCGCCGGGCCGAAGGTGTAGCCTTCGGCGCCGAAATAGACGTTGGAAAGGCCGGGAATGGCCTTCGTCCAGTCTTCGCCGTCGTAGCCCGAACCGCCGACGATCGGCGTGTTGACGCCGGCCGCGCGCAGCTGCTTCACAGCGCTGGTCAGATCAGGCACGAAGGAGGCGATGAAGATCTGGTCGGGCTGCGGGTTGAGCGCCTTCAGATTGGTTATCTGGGCCGCGATCGACAGGTCCTTCATCGAGATGCTCGCCTCGCCGACGACCTTGCCGCCGAGCGCCGTGAAGGCCGTGCTGAAATGCTTGGCGAGGCCCTTGGTGTACTCGACCGTCGTATCGGTGATGACGTAGGCGGTGTGCCAGTTCTTCTTGGTGTAGGTCCACTCGGCCAGGGCCCCGGCCTGGTAGTTGGAGCCGAGCGCCATGGAGTAGGCATAGGGACCGATCCCCTGCGCCCCGAACTTCGGATCACCGGCACACGTCGAGATTGCCGGAAGCTGCTTCGAGTTCGCGATGACCGCGGCGGGCGAGCCGAAATCGAAGTCGCAGGCCGCGATGATCGCCACCGCCCCCTGGTCGATCAGCGTGGTCGCTCCGGTGGCCGCGAGCGCCGGATCCGTCTTCTGGTCGAAGCGGATTACCTGGAGCTGCCGGCCGAGCACACCGCCGGCCGCGTTGATGTCCTTGACGGCGAGATCGATGCCCTGGCTCGGGGGTCCGTCGTAAGCCGACATGAAGCCCGTCTTGCTTTCAACCACGCCGATGATGATGGGTCCGGACGCGGTTGCAGCTGCCGCTGCGCCCGTCCCCATCGCGAAGAGGACGGCGGAGATTGCCAGCCCTCTCGGGGCGAACCCACGCGAAGACAGGCTGGAACTGGCGAGTTTGAGCATTTCAGGATTCCCCGAGTGTTGCGGCGACCAGGCAAGGAGGCCGGTGCATTTTGACGTTCGCCTCATGTAGCGAGCGAACTTACCCTACTTTCGTGATTTATTTTGTCGCGTTAAGCAAGCATCGCGCGGGAGCAGGGTTCGGGAATACATTTCTGCAAATCCCCCGGCTGGCGACAAAGTCGCCGGAACCCGGCGGCCACATGCCGGGGAGACACCCGGATTCAGCGAGGGTCCCGCCACCCGCGTCAAAAATACGTCGCCGCAACCGGAAAGCTCGCGTTCGCCGCGGGCGACGACTAATGACCTGCGTGAGAAGGAAATCACGTCCGGTGCGCATCCACCGTTTGGTGGAGGTCACAATTTCTGCTTATGTCGTTGATCGGGGACATAGAGGAAGGCATGCCGGTTCACCTGCCGGCGGAGCTTGAACTGGTTCCGATGCTTCAACTCTTCGGAACACGAATTCGCCATTCTTAGGATCGCCGTCCAGCATCACAGATGAAGATCTCAGACCGCTTCGCCGGAACCACCACCTTCGCATACCTCCTGGTTGGGTTTCTCGCCCTCCTCGGAATCGTCGGGATGACATTCTGGTTGAGCGAGAGGGCGCAGGTCTACTTTGACCAGGCGATCGAGGCTCGGGATACACGCGCCGCCGCCGTTAGTCTCAGGAACGCAGTGCAGGTGGCTGAATCCGCTCAACGCGGCTTCCTGTTGACCGGGAACGAGATCTATCTCGCCCCCTATATGACCTCGAAGACCCAAGCCAACCGGGAACTCGGAACGCTGGGGAGGCTGCTTGCCCCCTACCCCAACTCCGCGGTTCCGATGCAACGGCTTTCGGCGCTCGTAGCGGAGAAGTTTGGCGAGATGGATGCGACCATATCGCTGAAGCGCGAGGGCCGGGACCAGGAAGCCCTCGCCATCATCCGGACCAACAAGGGCAAAGCCCTCATGGATGAAGGCAATGTCTTCGTCGCCGGTATCATCGCACAGGCGGACGCGCGGTTGACGGCGGGCGTCGGCGAACAGCGCGCAAACGCGAGCTGGCTTCGACTGGCCGCGGCGATCTCGGCCGCGATCATCATAGCGATGGTGGCCGGCGCCGGGTTCGTGTTGTTGCGCTACACCGCGCAGCTTCGCGAAGCGCGGGATGAAGTGCGCGAACTCAACATCGGTCTTGAAACGCGCATCTCCGACCGGACCGCGGAGCTCAGTCAGGCGAGGGACAGGGCTGAAGTGCTGCTCTCCGAGGTCAATCATCGGGTGGCCAACAGCCTCGCCCTGGTCTCCTCCCTGGTCAGTCTCCAGGCCAAGGCAATGGGAGACGAGGTTGCGAAGCGGGCCTTGTCTGAAACGCAGGCCCGCATCATGGCGATCTCGCTCGTTCACCGGCGGCTTTACGATTCCAAGGACGCCCGGTCGGTATCCCTCGACGAATACCTGTCGGGCGTTCTCGATCAGCTGAAGGTGTCGCTGCGAAGCGAGGGGAAGGAGATCTCCCTCAAATACAATATTGAGCCGATCAAGCTCGAAACCGACCGAAGCATCAACGTTGGCGTCGTGGTCACGGAGTGGGTCACCAACGCCTTCAAGTATGCCTACCCTGAGCGCGCCGGGGAGGTGCGGGTGAGTGTGGGCAGATCGCCGGACGACAGGATAGAACTCGTGGTTGAGGATGACGGCGTCGGCCGCGTGGACGGCGCGCCGGCACAGGGTACCGGCCTCGGCTCGCGCATCGTGAAAGCCATGGCTGCGAGCATCGGGGGTGAGATCCAGTATCAGCCGCGGCACCCCGGGATGGCCGCTCGCATGACTTTCGCGTCGGTCGACCTCCAGCCCGCCCCCGCGCAGTAGACTGTTGCGCGTAAAAAAGTGAAAAATCCGCCGGGCGCGAGGGAAGCCGGTGTGAAAACCGGTTGAATCGGCTCGCTCTGCATCTGGCCGCCGCTTCGGAAGGAACTGCAATGTCGCCCTGTCGGAAAATACTCGCGTGTCGGTGGCCGACCCTGTCCCGCGTCGTTTTCGCAGCGAATCTGGTGGTAGCGGGAACGACGCTCGCCAGCGCAGAGGAAGGCGGCTCCGGCATCACCAGGCCAACCGTCTTCCCCGCCTTCGACAGAAGCGCGCCCGCCTGCAGCCCGCCACCGGGTCTTGCGAGGGTGCTGGCTTACGTCCAGGAAAACGAGCGCGAATTCCTGCAAGGGGTCGACCACGGCCTGTCGCTGGCCGCTAAGGACCGCGGATTGGAGTATCGCCGCGCGCTGGCTGAAAATGATGTGGCCAAGGCGATAAGCCAGATCCAGTCGTTTCTGGATGCCAGGGTTGGCGGACTGGTCGCAACCTCGCCCGACCCGGTAGCCCTCACCCCCATTCTTCAAAGGGTCATCTGGTCCGGGAGTTTCGTTGGCACCGTCGTACCGCCGCCGGCAACGCTGCTGCTGAATGCGCCGCAATATGCAACCGGAAAGGTCCTCACCGATGTTGCTGTCGCCTATATCAAGGAGAAGCTCGGCGGCAAAGCCAACGTCGTTCTGCTGACCCAGGACTCGATGCAGTTCCTGGCGCCGAGGTTCGAGGCGATGCGCGACGGCCTGAATGCCGTTCCCGGCGTCACCATAATCGCCGATATCGCGCCCCGACCGGTCAACAAGGAGGGCGGCTTCGCGACAATGAACACCATCCTCCTCGCCAACCCGAATATCGACGTCGTGCTTGGCGCGGACGCGGTGGTGCTCGGCGCGCTGCAGGCGCTGCGCGCCGCCGGCAAGGGCCGGCCCGATCAGTTTCTTGGCGGGATCGACGGCGAGCCCGAGGCGGTGGCCGAGATCAAGAAGGGCGACAGTCCCTTCAAGGCAAGTATCTCGCTGTCCTCGCCGGTTTTTGGCTACGCCATGGGGCAGTTTGCGGCGGATTGGCTTGAGGGCAAGAGCGTCCCGCAGGCGATGGACATCCTCCCTATCGCCCTGACCAGCGCCAACATTGCTCAGTACGAAGCCGATCTCGCCAATCCGGCGCCGGTCTATTCCGACCCGAAGCGACGGGACGCCTACCTGAAAATGTACGGCAACATCTGCTACGACACGCGCGATCAGTACGTGAACTTTCCCTGGTCGTCCGAGCAGAAGTAGCCCGGCTCAAGGGGACGCCGTAACACGACCGAGCATGCCGATGGTTCGGACATACTCGGCTCACCCTGTCCCCTCAGCCCCCCTTGAACACCAGGTGCTCGACCTTGTTGCGCTCGATGAAATCCCAGTCGTAGGCGACGCCCAGACCCGGTCCGTCCGGCACCGGCACAGAGCCGTCGCGGCCGATCGACTCCTGCTGGTCCGAATAGGTCTGGTCGTAGACCGGCGGCACCGCGTTCGGCATGTCCGGCCCGATCAGCGCCAACTCGTAAAAGTGGGTATTGGGCGTCACCGACATGATGGCGCGGTGGGCAGGGCCGCACGCATGGTACTGCACGTCGAGTCCAAGCGACTGGCAGAAATGGGCGATCTTCAGCGCGCCCGTGATGCCCATGTCGTACTCCGGGTCGGCATGGATGATGTCGCCGCCGCCGGCGAGGATAACGGCCGCCTTGGCCTCGATGCCACGGACGTGCTCGCAGACGAGGAGCGGCGTCGTCAGCCGCTCGCGCAGGCGCTTGTGACCCTCGACGGCGCCGCCGGTGTCGCGATACGGGTCCTCGTACTAGAAATAGCCCGCCTCGTCGCAGGCCCTGCCGGCGCGGAGCGCATCCGACCAGGTGCGCAGTTCCGAGGCCGGGTCGTACATGAGCGGATAGTCGTCGCCGACCGCCGCGCGCACGGCAAGGAGGGTAGCGATCTCGCGCTTCGTGTCGCCGTCGTGCCAGCCGTGAATCTTGAATCCGGCGAAACCTTGCGCCTTGCAGGCTGCCGCGTAGTCGGCGAAGGCCTTTGGTGTATCGAGGCCGCCGGGTTCGTCCTGGCCATGGTAGGTGCTGGCATAGGCGGGCAGGCGCTTGCGGAAACCGCCGAGGAGGCGCGTTACCGAGGTGTTCAGCCGCTTCGCCTGCAGGTCCCAGAGCGCGATATCGATCGGCCCGTGCCCCATGTGATCGTAGGCGCGGACCTCCCGGCGCAGATCCTGCCAGATTTCCTCGCGGGCATCTGGATCGCGGCCGATGAGGTGCGGCGCCAGCATTGCCGCCTGGGCAAAGGCGGCAAGCGTCCCGATCCAGTGGGTCACGTACTCGCCGCGCGCGCCATCCGCCGTCTCGATGCGGATCGCCCAGCGCTGGAAGGGCAGCCGGCTCCCCTTCTTCGCCACCAGATTGCCGACACCGGCGGCGCCGTGGGAGGGCAGGCCCAGGCCCTCCAGTTCAAAGCTGAAGCGGGTAAGCTCGACGCGGACAATGCGGGTGGGCATTGTTCACTCCTCTGCGGGCGCCGCGGCGCCGGTGGTGACGAGGGACAGGAGACGCAATTCATCGAAGCCCGCCGAAGGACCCTCGGCGATGATGCGGCCGGCCCGCATGCACACGAGACGGTCGGCGACCTCGAGCAACTCGTCAAGATCGGACGAGGTCAGGCAGATGGCCATGCCCTGCCCGGCGAGGTCGCGCACCAGCTTGTGGATGGCGGCCTTGGCCTTGACGTCGACGCCGCGGGTGAAATCGCTGAGGAGGAGCACCTTCGGCTCCATATCGATGGCGCGCCCGAACATGACGCGCTGCTGGTTGCCGCCGGAAAAGCGCGCCACCGGCTGCTCGCGGTCGACCGCCCGCACCCCTACCTGATCGAGGCGCAGCGAGCCGACGCGGCGCATCTCGCGCGGATGCAGCCAGGCAAAGGGCGACTTGCGGTGCATGTTGGCCGCGGCGATGTTCCACAGCGGCGAACGATCGAGCCAGAGACCGCCTTTCTTCCGGTCGGGCGGCATGTAGACGACACCGGCGCGGATGGCGTCGGCGGGATGCCGGAAGCGCGCCGGCGCGCCGCCGACCTCGATCCCGCCGCTCGCCGGAACGACGCCGCCGAGCATTTCGAGAACCGTCGCGGTGCCTGAACCATCCAGCCCGGCCAATCCCACGACCTCGCCGGCGCGGAGCTGAAAATCGAGCGGGGCGACGCCGGGGCCGGCCGCACCCTTCAATCGCATGGAAACGGGCCCGGCGGTCTCGACCCGCGGCGGGCGCTCGTTGGCGAGATCGCCGACCATCGCCTGGGTTATGGTCGGGACGTCGACCTCCTTCGTTCGCCATACGCCCTCGACCTGGCCGTCGCGCAGCACCGTGATCGCATCGGTGATGGCGAACACCTCGTCGAGACGGTGCGAGACGAAGACGACGCCCGCGCCCTCATCCACCAGCGCCCGGATCGTCGCGAACAGGCCGGCGGCCTCCGGCGCCGACAGCGACGAGGTGGGCTCGTCGAGGACGAAGAGGCTGCCGCCGCCGCAAAGCGCCCGCCCGATCTCGACCAGCTGCCGCTGCGGCAGCGGAAATTCGGCCACTCGTCGCGACGGATCGATGACCGCCCCGAGGCTGTCGAGCACCCGCGTCACCAGGCGGCGCCGGGCGCGGCGGTCGACAAAGCCCATGCCCCGCGTGGGCAAGGCGGTGGCGGCGACGTTCTCCTCGACCGTCTGGTCGGGAAAGAGCATCAGTTCCTGATGCACGACCGCAAGCCCAGCGCGCCGGGCTTCGCCGACGCTTCCGGGCGGGACGGGACGGCCGTTGACGGAAAGCGTCCCGCTGTCCGGAACGATTGCCCCGGAAAGGATCCCGATCAGGGTGGACTTCCCGGCGCCGTTCGCGCCGATGAGGCCATGGACCTCACCGGCGCGCACGTCCAGCGCAACGTCATGCAGCGCGCGAACGCCGCCGAAGCGCTTGCTGATGCCGCGCGCGGAAAGGAGCACGCGCCCGGCGGTATCGCTCATCCCTGGAAACGCTTCTCGCGGACGAGGAACGTATCGACGTTGTCCTTCGTGACGATTTCGTTCGCCATGAAGTAGTTGCCGTCGGGGAGCGCCAGCCTCGGCGCCGCCAGGATGGCACGCTGGTAAGCGTACATGACCGGCAGGTAGCCCTGCAGGTAGGGCTGTTGGCCGACCGTGCCGTCGATATGGCCTTCCTTGATGAGCTCGAGCGTCTGGTACATGAGGTCCGTGCCGACGATCGGCTGCTTCAGGCCCATGGACTTGCGCACCGAGCCGGCGGCGGCCGTGTCCGGCCCGCAGAGCGGCATGATCGCGGCGAGGTCGGGATTCGCCTTGAGGATGTCTTTCACCGTGGACAGTTCGGCGGCCATGTCGGCGGGGTTGGTGTTGTAGGTGTTGACGACCTCGAGCCCGCCCTTGGTAACGCCTTCCTTGGCGCCCTTGACGCGCAGGTCGAGAGCGAGAAGGCCCGGGGCGCAGTTGGTGAGCGCCACCTTGCCCTTACCGCCGGCGAGCTTCGCCAGCATCTGGCCCTGCACCACGGCGGCGCCGACGAGGTCTTGGCCGAAGAAGAGTTCGCGAGCGCTCTGCGGCGAGTCGCTGTTGGCGGTGACGACGATGACGCCAGCGTCGGTCGCCTTCTTGATCGGTGCGATCCAGGCGTCGGCTTCGAGCGGGATGACCACGATCGCCTCGTAGCCGGTATTCACCAGCTGCTGGAACTGCTGGATCTGGTTGACCGTGTTGGCGTCGGGAACGCCGGTCCACTGCAGGTCGATGCCGAGCTGGGCGCCAGCGTCTTCCGCGCCAACCTTGGTCGGCAGGAAGTAAGGATTGCTGGTGTTGTAGCAAGTGACGGCCATTTTGACCGGCTTGCCGTAATAGGCCTTGATCCAGCCCTTCCAGTCGGATTCGGCGGCGGCGGCCCGCGTGATTCCGCCGACGCTGCCGACGGCGGCAGCCGATCCGGCGAGGCCGAGCATGCGACCGAAATCGCGTCGGTTGAGGCGATATTTCTTGTCTTCGTCTGACATGGTTTCCTCCCTGTGTGTTGGTCCGGCGGGTATTCCGCCGTCTACGCTCTGATAATCGGATTGCCCTTGGTTTGATCGCGCCGGGTCAGCCAGGTCACCGTCACGGCGGCGATCAGGACGATGCCGGAGACCCCTTGCGTCCAGTTGGGCGAGATGCCCCAGAGGACGATCAGATTCTGGATGATGCCGATGACGCAGAGGCCGAGCATGACGCCCACGATCGATCCGCGTCCGCCGGTCAACTGGACGCCGCCGATGATCGCCGCGGCGAGGACGGTAAGCTCGTAGCCCGCACCCGCTGTCGGGCCGGCGGTGTGCAGGTAGGCCACCGAACAAACCCCCGAGAGCGCCGCGAGGAGTCCTGAAAGCGCGAGCAGGACGATTCGCATGCGCTCGACGTGGAAGCCGACGAGCCGGGCCGCGACCGGGTTGCTACCGACGGCGAGAAGGCGGAAGCCGAAAGCGGTCTTGCGGAGGACGATCTCGGCGACAACCGCCACGATCACGAAGAGGACGGTAATAAAAGATACGCCGCCAATGCCGCCCTGCCCGAAAACGTCGAAGAATTCCGGCGTGTCGGGCATGCCGGTGACCGGCGAGCCGCCGGCGATTACGAGAGTCAGCGCGCGATAGACGCCGAGGGTGGCGAGCGTCACCACCACCGCCGAGACGTTGATGACCTGGGCCACGACGCCGTTGACGAGACCACAGGCGAGCCCGACGCCAAGTCCTCCGGCGATGGCGAGCGGCAAGCCGTAGTCGTTCTTCAGGAGAAGCGCGGTGACGATGGCCGAGAGCGCATAGACCGAGCCGACCGAGATATCGATTTCGCCGGCCATCAGCGCCAGGCCAACGCCGATGCTGAGGAAGCCGAGGAAGGTAACGCTCTGGAGAATGCCGGTGAGGTTGTCGAGGGTCAGGAAGTACTGGTTGCTGAGCGCGCCGATGATGAAGAACATCACCGCGGCGAGCAGGATTCCCAATTCGTCGAAACGGAGATGACGCCTGGCGAACCCCATCCGGCCGGGATCGCTCGCCTCGGCGGCCGGTTCCGCCACCGGCGCGCCTGGCAGGACGGCCGTCGGGTTCTTCGCCGCGTTTGCCATGCGCTCAGACAACGAGCACCGGCCTGATCCAGGAACCGGTGGCGCCGGTGATCTTCAGGGGCAGGTTGATGAACAGGCCCTCGCGGATGCCGTCGCGAGCGACCTCCTCGAGATAGAGGTTCTCGAGCAGGTGAACGCCGCGATCGACGAGCATCGCGCGATGCGTGGTCGCGGCGGCGTCGGCGAAGGGCAGCGGTTCGGTGCCGGTGGTGTCGGTAGCCAGAACCGCCATCCCCGCATCGTAGAGCCAGATCGCCGCATCGCGCCCGACGCCCGGTTCCGAGGCCTGGAAGGCCGCCGGATTGTTCCAGTCCTGGATCTTGCCGGTGCGCACGATGACGAAATCGCCCTGATGGATCGCTTGGCTTGTGCGGGCGAGTTCGGCCTTCAGATCCGCGATCGTGATTTCGTATCCATCCGCCAGCCGTTTGCCCCCCTTCAGCGCCGGGATGTCGAGGATCAGACCGCGGCCGATCATCGGCGTGATCGTCTCCATCCCGTATTTCTTCCAGCCGCGGTCGGTGCGGGCATCACGCGCGAGGTCGCCGCCATAGATGCGGTCCTGGGCCTGGACATGGATGAACGCGTCCATGTGGGTGCCGATATGCAGGCCTCCGCCGAATGAGTCGGCCGAGAACTGGAAGGGCGAATCCGCGCCGGTCTCTTCGGGCGTGTGGGTGAAGTTCAGCGCCAGCGGTGTGAAGGCGGGATTGCTCGGGATGACGTCGTTCAACTCGAGGCCAAGGTCGTAGACCCTGCCGGCGCGCGGCAGTCCGAGCGCCGCCAGAACGGTGGCGGGCGCAATCCGCGACAGCGCGCCGTTGCGAGGCGGCGACACGGCCGCCCTGGTGTGCTTGTCCTCGGGTTTCATCCTGCGCTCCCAGACTCTGTCGGCCTGTTCAAGGCTAAGATGGATCATGCACGATTGGCCTGTCAAGTTAAAGGAGTTCATCTTCACCATCGATGCCGTGGCTTCAATATTTGCTGTCGTCCATGTCGAGACCGGCGCGAGGCACCCAGTTGATTTCCCGCGATCATGCATGATACAGGAAGCGGGATGGCGCGTGCAGATAGGCTGACGGGATGGATGAAAACGTCATTGTGCGACCCGCGATCGGCCGCAGCGGACTGACCACCCAGGCCTACGAAGCACTGAAGGAACAGATCCTCGACCAGACGATCGCTCCCGGCGCGCGCATCAACATCGATCAACTGGTGGCTGAACTGGGGGTCAGCTCAACCCCGATCCGCGAAGCCCTCGCCCGGCTGCTCTCCGAGCGGCTGGTGAGCTTTGCGCCGTACATCGGCTACTCGGCCGCGCCCATCCACGACGACGCCTGGTTTTACGACATGGTGGACTTCCGCGTGATGCTGGAAGGCGCCGCTGCCGAAAAGGGCGCTCCTCGCCGCGATCCGCAAACCATTGCCGGCCTCGCCGCGGCGCTGGAGGAGATGGGCAATTCGGGGCTCGGCCACCACTATCGGAAGTACGCGCGCTTCAACAATGCCGACGCCAGATTCCACCAGACCATCGTCGCCAGCGCCGACAATCGCGTCTTCGTGCAGGTCTACAACGACATGCAGCCGCACGTGCACTACGCGCGCCTCTATCTCAGCCGGGGCGTCGAGGAGGAGACCGACGTGGCCGACGAACACATGAGCATCCTCGCCGCCTATCGCGCCGGCGACGGCGAGGCGGCAAAGGCCGCGGTTGTCGCCCATCTCCAGGCCGCCGGCTCGCGCCTTCTGAAGAGCGCGGCGATCGCGCGGGCCCGCGTCGGCGAGGCCGCCGGCCGGCCAAAGAAGAGGTAGGACTCATGGACAGCTTCGGACACACGCCCTTTCTCGACGGCAAGGTGGCGATCGTCACCGGCGGCGCGCAGGGCAACGGTTTCGCCATCGCTGAGCGTCTCGCCCGCCACGGCGCCTCGGTGGCAGTCATCGACATCAATCGCGAGGGCGTCGCCGCAGCCGCAAGGAAACTCGGCGCCCGGGCGAAGCCCTTCGTGGCGGATTGTGGAAACGTCGCCGCGATCAAGAAGGTCGTCGCCGAGGTGACGGAGGCCTTCGGGCGCATCGACATTCTCGTCAACAACGCCGGCATCCTCCGCATTGCCTCGTTCCCGGACATTGGCGAGGCCGATTTCGACGCGACGGTGAACCTCAACCTGAAGGGCGCATTCTTCCTCGCGCAGGAGGTGCAATCCGCCCTGCCCCGCGACGGCCGCATCGTCAACATCGCCTCGGTCGCGGGCGTCGACGGGCGCACGCTTTCGGCCCCCTACGCCGCTACCAAGGCGGCGCTCATCACCATTACCAAGACGCTCGCCCGCGCGCTGGCCGGGCGCGGCATCACCGTCAACGCGGTCGCGCCCGGCCTCATCGACACCCCCTTCAACCAGATCCTCGACCAGAAGATCGGCGTGGAAAAGCAGGGCCTGAAGCCCGGCGAAATGCTGCAGAAGCGGGCGGCGGAAATCCCGCTCGGCCGAATCGGCAAGCCGGAAGAGGTTGCCGGCGTGGTTGCGTTCCTGGTTTCCCCGGACGCCAGCTACATCACCGGCGAGACCATCATCATCGCCGGCGGGTGGGTGATCGACTGATGCGCTTCGACGGCGAGGTGGTGCTCGTCACCGGCGCCGGCAGCGGGGTCGGCCTGGCGGCGGCGAAGCGCTTCGCCGCCGAAGGCTGCCGCGTCGTCGCGACGGTCGAGCACGCCGCCGATCGCGACGCGTTCGCTGGCACCCCCGTCGCGTTGTCCGCTATCCTCGACGTCCGGTCGACCGAGCAGTGGGCGGCGGTCGTCGACGACGCCGCGCGAAGAGTGGGCCCCGTCGACATACTCTTCAACAACGCCGGCGTCACCCTGCGCGGCGATCTCGAGGCCACCGACAGGGCGCTATGGGACGAGGCGATCCTCGTCAATCTCACCAGCATCTATCTCGGCTGCCGGGCGGTCATTGGGGGAATGCTTGCCAAAGGACATGGGGCGATTGTCAACAACGCCTCGATCAACGGCATCCGGGGCAACACCGGGCTCGTCGCCTATTCGGCGGCGAAAGGCGGCGTCGTCGCGATGACGCGGTCGCTGGCCCTGGACTATGCCGGCCGCGGCATCCGCGTGAACTGCCTCTGCCCGGCCGCGATCGACACCCGCATGACGCGCGACTACCTCGCCGCGGTTCCCGACCGTGCCGCCGCGGAAGCGGCGATTGTCGCCAAGCATCCGCTCGGGCGCATGGCGACGGCGGATGAAGTCGCCGCGGTCGCGGTCTTCCTCGCCAGCCGCGACGCCGCCTACATGACCGGGCTTGCCGTCCCGGTCGATGGCGGCCGCAGCGCCCGATGAGTTTCTCCAACCGCAGGCTCGCATGAAGATCGTCGAAATCCGCAGCGCCGTGGCCGTGGTCCCGCTGACCAAGCCAGTGGCGTGGGCCACTGCCGCCGTCACCGAGCGCGAGTACATTCTCGTCTGGGCGATCGGCGAGGACGGCACGTTCGGGCTGGGCTACGGGCTGGGCAGCCGGTTTCCCGGCGGCGCCCGCGTCTTCCACGAGATCGTGCAGGAGCATCTTGCGCCCCTCGCGCGCGGCACGGATTCCTGGATGACGGAAGGCCTCTGGGCTGCGCTCTACCAGCGGACGCTGCTTCTCGGGCGCAGGGGCGCGGCGCTACGCGCCATGAGCGCCCTCGATATCGCGCTCTGGGACCTCAACGCCAAGCTTGCCGGCGTGCCCCTCTACCGGCTGCTCGGCGGATTCCGGAACGAGGTCCCGGTCTACGCCTCAGGCGGTTACTACACCTCCGACGACTACCTGAAGGACCTCGAGGCGGAAATCGGCGCCTATCTCGCGCGCGGCTTCGACTCCGTGAAGATCAAGGTGGGGGGACGCCCCCTCGCGATCGACGCGGCCCGGGTCAGGCTCGCGCGCGAAATGATCGGAACGGAAGGGCGCCTCGCCCTCGACGCCAACAACGCCTGGTCGAACCTGATCGATGCGCTCCGCGCCGCGGAGCGCTTCTCGCCTCACGATCCCTGGTGGCTCGAGGAACCCTTTCTTCCGGACAGCGCGGCCAACTTCGCCGAGTTGGCGAAGCGCACGCCGATCCCGCTCGCCACCGGCGAACTCGAATCGACGCGCTGGCCGTTCCGGCAGTTCCTCGACGAGCGTTCGGTCCACATCCTGCAGCCGGACGCGACGGTCTGCGGCGGGGTGACTGAGTGGCGGCGGATCGCGCAAATGGCGGCCGGGTTCGATGTGCCGGTGGCGCCGCACTGGGCGCCCGAAATCCACTCGCACCTGGTCGCGGCATCGCCCAACGGCCTCGCCCTCGAATACTTCACCCCCGACCGCGATATCGTGAACTTCGATCGCCTGGTCGCGAACCCGATCGCGCCGATCAAGGGATCGCTCCGCCTCTCGGAAGAACCCGGTCACGGCCTTCGCCTCGACACCGGCGCCGTCGCCCGGCATCTGCGGCATGACTCGCACCGCGATCAACCACTGCCTGGAGCGCGCGCTTGAGCACGGCCGGCTGAACGGTACCACGCGGCGCAAGGACGCCCCGCCACGACAGAAATCCCGGGAAGCCGCCCGATGGCGGGTGTTCTCGTTTGACCGGGATCAATGCCAATCGGCCTCGAAGGGGCTTCTCTGGTCGAGGCGTCCATTGTGGGCAGACCCGCATCGAGGCCGAGCGGGATGGAGGCTGGAATGCAGTTCGGCGACATCCTTGTTTGCATTGATGGATCCGACGCAGGACGTCGGCACACTCAGGTTGCATTGGCACTCGCGGCAAGGTCGCGGGCCCGCGTCATCGGTTATTACCTGGCGCCAAGTCGGGAAATAATCGCCGAATGGCTCCTCGATCCCCGGCAAGCCAGGACCGTCGAGAACGATATCGACAAGGCCGAGGTGGATTTTGCACGACTGCTCACGGTGAACAGTCTCGATGGAACCTGGATCCCGGGGAGCGAGTCGCGCCGGGTTGAAGACATC
>JBBQGL010000008.1:0-45228 GCA_038323025.1 Hyphomicrobiales bacterium | reverse complement strand
TTGGCGGCAAAATCGCTAATGTCCGCGCCGATTGACGGCCCGCGGACGCGGGCCAGCCATAGCCGAGGTCCCCTTGAAAGTCATCGCCAGCCAGCTCCGCAAGGGCAACGTCGTCGAAGTCGACGGCAAGCTCTTCGTCGTCCTCTCCGCCGAAAACTTCCATCCCGGCAAGGGTACGCCGACCACCCAGGTCGACATGCGCCGGATTTCGGACGGGGTGAGGACCCAGCAGCGCTACAAGACCACCGAGCAGGTCGAGCGCGCCTTCGTCGAGGACCACGACTACCAGTACCTCTTCCAGGACGGCGACGGCTTTACCTTCATGAACGGCGAAACCTTCGACCAGGTGCAGGTGCCGAAGGATATCGTCGGCGACATGGCGCCCTACCTCCAGGAAAACATGACGGTGAAGCTCTCCATGTACGAGGGCGCCGCGATTGCCATCGAGCTGCCGCAGCGCGTGACCCTGGAGGTCGTCGAGACCGAGCCGACGATGAAAGGCCAGACCGCCTCCTCGTCCTACAAGCCGGCGCTCCTCTCCAACGGCGTGCGCACGCTCGTCCCCGGCCACATCGTTCCCGGTACCCGCATCGTGGTGATGACCGAGGACGGCTCCTACTCCGAGCGCGCCAAGGATTAGTCGCCCTCGCTCAGATCACGCGGCTGAGGCCCGGAATCCGGCGTAACGCCGCCGCGCCTGCGAAGCTGAGCACAATGCCGAGCGTGGCGACGAAGAAGAACTTTGCGGTAGCCGACCACGGCTCGGCCAGGATCGCGGACTGTAGCGCGACCACGATGAAGATGTGGATCAGGTAGACGCCGTAGATGTTTGCGTCGAGGCGATCGAGCCAGCGTCCGGGCCGGTTGCACCGGGTGCGGAAGAGCGCGAGCAGGCCGAGGATCATCCCTGCACAAACGAAGGCTTCGATGAATCCCCAGAGGATTCCAGTGTCGAGCCAGGCGGGAAGGCGGGGCTGGTTTACAACGGCGGCAACCATAATCGCGAAAGCGACGACGCCCGACGTGAACCAGCGCGCGGCGAGCGGTCCCGACACCGCGGAAAACCACTGCCCGCGACCGGCGATGATGCCGATGACGAACATGCTGACATACTGCGGAAGGTGCGCCGGTTCGGTCGGGATGAGCCACAACAGATGGACCCAGCGATCCTGCGGCGCCCAGATGCGGACGGCCGCGCCTGCGAGAGCCAGCACGAGCACGTAGGCCAGGATCTGCCAGTCGCCCGGGACCGGGTAGGCTCGCCCGTGGCTCGTCCCTCGGCGGGCGAGCAGCACGCGGAAGAGCGCATAGAGCAGCGAGTAGAAGAGGAGCTGGGCCACGAACCAGAGGGGTCCCATCTCGAGCTGCCAGCCGCCGATGTATTCGGAAACATAAAAGGCGAGGAAGCCGACGGGAGGCGGATCGGAGAAATAGCCGGCCACCGGAAAGACGACCAGGGTGAAGAACGCCAGCGGAATGCCAAGCCGCACCAGGCGGTCGCGCACGAAGGCAGCGCCGCCCTTCCGATCATGGGAACCGGGGGTGAAGTAGCCGGCGATCAGGAAAAAGAAGCCCATGAAGAAGGCGGCGTTGACGGCGAAGAAGGCGCCGAGCCACTCGGCGTTCGCCGGGTCGTCAATCGGCCAGCGACCCCCCGTCGGGCCGTAGGGCTGCCCTGCGTGATGCGCGACCACCAGCGCGATGAGGAACACCCTCAGCCACTGGACGAAGTAGAGTTTTCTCGTGTCCCCGCGCATCTGTCACCCTCCCGCCAGCGATCATGCGGGCTGGCTGAAGGGATTCGTTTGATACCGATCAACTTGCTCGCCGCCAGGGACGGACGGACGTCAGGCTGCCCGCGCCAGCTGCTGGGCCAGCCACGTCCGCAGCCGCGTCGCGTCCATGGCCCCCGCCTGTTGTGCCACGACCTTGCCGCCACGGAAGACGATGAGGGTCGGGATGCCGCGGATGCCGTAGCGCGCGGCGAGCTGCGGCTCAGCCTCGGTGTCGACCTTCAGGAAGCGCACCTGCGGCTCCATCTCGCCGGTCACGCGCTCGTAATGCGGCGCCATCATCTTGCACGGCCCGCACCATTCGGCCCAGAAATCGACGACGACCGGGATGTCGTTCCGGCCAAGATGCCTGTCGAAGCTTGCAGCGGAAACGCTTGCCGGATGTCCGCTGAAAAGCGCCTTGTGGCAATGGCCGCATTTGGCCTCGGCCGCCGGCTTGGCTGCCGGCACGCGGTTGACACCGTCGCAATGCGGGCAAACGATGTGATGGACTTCGCCGGTCATCGTCCTCTCCTCGCCCGAACACGTAAGGCGGGCAGCCGCCGGTTACCAGCCCGTCTCTAACCGCCTGTTATTGCGTCGATTTCGGTCATTTCCGCGGCGGACAGGTTCCATTCCGTGGCCGTCACGTTGGCGTCGATCTGCTCCGGCCGCGTCGCGCCGGCGATGATCGAGACGACGCGCGGCCGCCGCGCGAGCCAGCTCATCGCCAGTTCGAGGAGCGTGTGGCCGCGTTTCTCCGCAAAGGCACGGAGCTTCTCGATCGTCTGCCAGTGCGGGTCGAGGAACTGGTTGCCCCCTGCGCGGTTGTGGCGTGCGCCGGCTGGCAGCGGCGCACCGTGGCGATACTTGCCCGTGAGTGCCCCGCCGGCGAGCGGGAAGAACGGCACGAGGCCGAAACCGTTGGCCTCAAGCGTGGGGAGGAGGGTCTTCTCGATGCCGCGTTGGAGGAGGCTGTACTCGTCCTGTGACAGCACGAACCCGGCGAAATGCAGGCGCTTGGCCACCGCCACCGCTTCGTCGATCTGCGCCGCGCTGAAATTCGAGGCCGCGACGTGGCGGACCTTCCCGGCCTTGACCAGGTCCTCGAGCGCCCGCAGCGTCTCCTCGACCGGCGTCTGCGGATCCGGCTGGTGCATGTAGTAGAGGTCGATCCAGTCGGTCTTCAGCCGCCTGAGGCTCGCCTCCGCCGACCGCATCACGTAAGCGCGCGTTCCGCGTATCCCCGGCGTCGCGTCGGGGAGCATCCCGAACTTGGTGGCGAGCACGATCCGTTTCCGCCGCTCGCCGAGCAGCGAGCCGATGAACTCCTCCGCCTTGCTGCCGCCATAGGTGTCCGCGGTGTCGAAGTGGTTGATGCCGCGCTCGATCGCCCGGTCGATGACCCTGGTGGTCGCTGCGAGGTCGATGCGGTCGCCGAAATTGTTGCAGCCGAGGCCGACGATCGACACCGCCGGTCCGCCGGCGCAAAGGGGACGGGTCTCCATGCTGGCCTCATTTCGTTGTCGGGTGCTGGCCGCCGGCCTGCCGGGCGGAACCGGATACGATGATGGTATGGGGACGCCGGCCGGCGCAAGCGGATAAGCGCCGCCGCCTTGCGGTGGCGGGCCGCTTCGGCCAACATCGCGCCCGGTCAGAAGAAGAAGCCGGAACCGGGAGGGCCGAGGATGAAACGCTCAGAGGTCAACGAGATCATGCGCCGGGCGGACGATTTTATCCGCTCCTTCTCCTTCATTCTGCCGCCGTTCGCCTTCTGGACGCCGGCCGAATTCAAGCGGCGGCGAAAGGACGCGGCGGCGATCGTCGACCAGCGCCTCGGCTGGGACATCACCGATTTCGGCAAGGGCGATTTCGACGCCTTCGGCATCTTCCTGTTTACGCTCCGCAACGGCCGCGCCGCCGACCTCGCCAAGGGCAAGGGCATGCTCTACGCCGAAAAGCTCCTGCTTTGCCGTCCCGGCCAGATGAACCCCAACCACCGCCACAACATCAAGACCGAGGACATCATCAATCGCGGCGGCGGTCGTTTCACCCTCGAACTGTTCATGTCGGACCGCGACGGCAATCCCGACCCGAAGGCCGAGGTGGTCGTGCCCACCGACGGCGTTCTCCGCCGCCTGCCGGCGGGCGGCAAGCTGACGCTCGGTCCCGGCGAAAGCATCACGCTCTATCCCGGCGTCTGGCATCGCTTCTGGGTCGATGACGAGCGCGTGCTGATCGGCGAGGTTTCCAGCGTCAACGACGACCTTACCGACAACGTCTTCGCCGAGCCTCTTGGCCGCTTCGCCACCATCGAGGAGGACGAGGAGCCCTGGCACCTGCTGGTCGCCGACTACGACAAGTTCCTCGGCCAGTCATAACATCGGCGCTTTCCGGTTGTCCGGCCGCCGGAATATCAACATCGTGCCTCGTTTGAACGAGGCTTGGGGAGGGGACAGGAAATGCTGCGTGGGATTGATCCGATACTGGGGCCGGAGCTGCTGCATGCGCTCCGCGCCATGGGCCACGGCGACGAAATCGCCATCGTCGACGCCAACTATCCGGCGCTGACCAATGCCCGCCGCCTGATCCGGGTCGATGGCGTCGACGCGGTCCGCGTGACCGACGCCATCCTTTCCCTGATGCCGCTGGATTCGTTCGTCGACATCGCCGCCTTCCGCATGGAGGTCGTCGACGACGCGAGGCAGGTGCCCCCCGTCTGCCGCGAGTTCGAGAAGGTGGTGAAGAAGCGCGAGCCGGGCTTCAAGGTCGGCAGCATCGAGCGCTTCGCCTTCTACGACCGCTGCAAGCTGGCCTTCGCCATCGTCGCCACCGGCGAGCGCCGCCTCTACGGCAACCTCATCCTGAAGAAGGGAATCATCCGCCCTGACTGAGGGCGGTGCCGCCCTACCACTTCTCGGCGAAAGGCCGCGCCTCCAGCTCGAACGACCAGGCGGAACGGTCCTGCTCGGTCAGCATGAAGGCCGTCTCGGCAACCGCGCCGGGCCTGACGAAGAATTCGTCCGGCTTGTCCGCCATGCGCTCGCGGCTGCGCGGCAGGTCGACGACGCCGTCAACGATGATCAGCGCCACATGGATGCCCGCCGGCCAGAGGTGTTTCGCCATCGATTCGGCAAGGCTGCGCTGCGCCGCCTTGGCCGCGGCGAAAGCGGCGGTGCGCGCCGCACCGCGGCGCGAGGCCGTCGCGCCGACGATGACGATGCTGCCCGCGCCCTTTGCCTTCATCGCCGGGATCACTTCCCTGGCGCAAAGGAAGGTGCCGAGCGCGTTCACCCGCCACGATGCCTCGAATCCCTCAGGGGTAATCTCTTCGATCGTGCCCCAGACGCCGGAGCCGGCGTTATAGGCGAGCACGTCGACCTCGCCGAGTTCGTCGCGCACGGCGGCAAACGCCTTGGCGACGGAAGCCGCGTCGCCGACGTCGCAGGCATAGAAATGCGCGTTGTCGAGCTCGGCGGCGAGCTCCGCAGAGGCCTCCCCGGTCCGCGCCAGAAGGGCGACGGCGTAGCCGGATGCGGAGAATCGCCGCGCCAGCGCCGCACCGTTTCCCGGCCCGACGCCGACTACTGCGCAAACCGGCTTGCTCATGCGAGGCTCCTTGATTGGCGGGCTCCGCCCTTATTTCACAGCTTCCGCTGCATGAATACGAGGTCGAGCCAGCGCCCGAACTTGAACCCGACCTCGGGCATGCGGGCGCTCTCGACGAAGCCGAGTTTCCGGTGGAGACGGATCGAGGCCTCGTTCTCGCCGGCGATACCACCGATCATGACGTGCTTGCCGAGTTCGCGCGCCCGCTCGACGAGGGCCGCGATCAGCGCCGAGGCGGCGCCCCGCCGGCGGGCCTCGCTAGCCACGTAAACCGAGTGCTCGATCGTGAAGCGGTAGCCGTCGAAGGCGCGGAAATCGCCGAACGAGGCGTAACCGATTGCCGTTCCTTCCGCGGCGGCGACCAGCACCGGGAACCCCTGGGCGACCCGGGCGCCGAACCACTGCCTGCGGTTGGCGAGGTCGACGACCGCGTCGTTCCAGATGGCTACCGAGTTCACCACCGCATCGTTGTAGATCTCGCGGATGGCCGGGAGATCGGCTTCCGCCGCCGGCCGGATGATGAAGGTCATGGCGTCCGCCCCCAGGAGCGACAGTCAGAGACCCTAGGAGATCGGACGGTGGCGCTGCAACAGGCTTCCCGCCGCCCGGTGCGGGTGCTAAGCACCGCGCCATGTCCGCCACCCCCCAGGAAAATATCCGCAACTTCGCGATCATCGCGCACATCGACCACGGCAAGTCGACCCTGGCCGATCGGCTCATCCAGACGACGGGAGGCCTCAGCGCCCGCGAGATGAAGGAACAGGTGCTCGATTCGATGGATATCGAGCGCGAGCGCGGGATAACCATCAAGGCGCAGACCGTGCGCCTGAACTACCGGGCGAAGGACGGCAAGGATTACATCCTCAACCTGATCGACACCCCCGGCCATGTCGATTTCGGCTACGAGGTGTCGCGTTCGCTCGCCGCCTGCGAGGGCTCGCTGCTGGTCGTCGACGCCAGCCAGGGGGTCGAGGCGCAGACCCTCGCCAACGTTTACCAGGCGATCGACAACAACCACGAGATCGTGCCGATCCTTAACAAGGTCGATCTTCCCGCCGCCGAGCCCGAAAAGGTCCGGCAGCAAATCGAGGACGTGATCGGCATCGACGCGTCGGACGCGCTTCTCATCTCGGCGAAGACCGGCCTCGGGATCGCCGACGTCCTCGAGGCGATCGTGACCCGCCTGCCACCGCCGAAGGGCGATCGTGCCGCGCCGCTGAAGGCGCTTCTCGTCGACAGCTGGTACGACGCCTATCTCGGCGTCGTCGTCCTCGTCCGCATCATCGACGGCACGCTGAAGAAGGGCGACCGCGTCCGCATGATGGGCACCGGCGCCGCCTATGACGTCGACCGCGTCGGCGTGTTCACGCCGAAACTGACGGTTGCCGAGGTGCTCGGGCCGGGCGAGATAGGCTTTCTCACCGGTTCCATCAAGGAGGTCGCCGACACGCGCGGCGGCGACACGATTACCGACGACCGCAAGCCGACGGCCGAGATGCTGCCCGGTTTCCGGCCGGCAATCCCGGTGGTGTTTTGCGGGCTCTTCCCGGTCGACGCCGCCCAGTTCGAGGACCTGCGCGCCGCCATGGGCAAGCTCCGCCTGAACGACGCCAGTTTCTCCTTCGAGGTCGAGACCTCCGCCGCGCTCGGCTTCGGCTTCCGTTGCGGATTCCTGGGGCTCCTGCACCTGGAGATCATCCAGGAGCGGCTGGAGCGCGAGTTCAACCTGAACCTGATCGCGACCGCCCCCTCGGTCATCTACAAGATGAAGCTCACCGACGGCTCGGAGATCGAAATCCACAACCCGGTCGACATGCCCGACGTGGTCAAGATCGTCGAGATCATGGAGCCGTGGATCGAAGCGACGGTGCTCACCCCGGACGAGTACCTCGGCGCCGTCATAAAGCTCTGCCAGGACCGCCGCGGCATTCAGAAGGAACTCACCTACGTCGGCACGCGCGCCATGGTGAAATACGACCTGCCGCTGAACGAGGTGGTCTTCGATTTCTACGACCGGCTGAAGTCGGTGTCGAAGGGCTATGCCTCGTTCGACTACCACCTCACCGACTACAAGCCCGCCGACCTGGTCAAGATGCAGATCCTGGTTAACGGCGACCCGGTCGATGCCCTCTCCATGCTGGTCCACCGCACCCGCGCCGAGGCGCGCGGCCGCGGCATGGTTGAGAAGCTGAAGGAACTGATCCCGCCGCACATGTTCGTCGTGCCCATCCAGGCGGCGATCGGCGGCAAGATCATCGCCCGCGAGACCGTGCGCGCCATGCGCAAGGACGTGACGGCGAAGTGCTACGGCGGTGACGCCACGCGCAAGCGCAAGCTCCTCGACAAGCAGAAGGAGGGCAAGAAGAAGATGCGCCAGTTCGGCAAGGTCGACATCCCGCAGGAAGCCTTGATCGCCGCCCTGAAAATCGAGGAATAGGCGGAGAAGTCGTAAGGGTTGGCGAAAGCCAGCGCGGTACTACACCCGCATCGGCATCAGCACGTAGAGGGCATTGGCCTCGCCGACGTCGGTGATGAGCGTCGGCGAGCCGGGATCGGCGAAGCGGAACTCGGCAGTCCCGGTCTCCAGTTGCCCGGCCACGTCGAGCAGGTAGCGCGAGTTGAAGCCGATCTCGATGGCGTCCGCCGGATAATCGACGCCGAGCTCCTCGACGGCGCTGCCCGAATCCGGGTTGTTCACCGAAAGCACTAGCTTGCCGTCGGAAAGCGCGAGCTTTACCGCGCGGCCGCGCTCGCTGGAAATCGTCGAGACCCGGTCGACGGCGCCGGCGAATTCGCCCTTGTCGACCTTGAGGATCTTGTCGTTCCCCTGCGGGATGACGCGCACGTAGTCGGGGAAGGTGCCGTCGATGAGCTTGGAGGTAAGCACCACCGCGCCGATGGTGAAGCGGATCTTGGTGTCGGAGACTTCGACGGTCACTTCCGTGTCGGGCTCCTCGACCAGCTTCTGGATCTCGCCAACCGTCTTCCGCGGTACGATAACGCCGGCCATCTTCTCGGAACCCGGGGGCGCGTCGAGCTGCGCCTGCGCCAGGCGATGGCCGTCGGTGGCGACCGCGCGCAGCATCGGCTTCCCGGCCACCGTCACCGCGTGCAGGTAGATGCCGTTCAGGTAATAGCGCGTCTCCTCGGTGGAAATCGCGAACTGCGTACGCTCGATCAGCTTTTTCAGCCCGCTCGCCGGCAGCGTGAAGCGCGTGGCGAACTCGCCGGTGGCAAGGTCGGGAAAATCGCTTTCCGGCAGCATCTGCAGCGTGAAGCGCGAGCGCCCGGAGCGGAGCGCGAGCTGGGTTCCCTCTCCGGTGTCGAGCGCCACTTCGGCGCCGTCGGCGAGCTTGCGGACGATGTCGTAGAGGATGTGCGCCGGCACGGTCGTGGCGCCCGACTGGCTGATTTCCGCCGGCACCGTCTCGGTCACCTCGAGGTCGAGATCGGTGGCCTTGAGGAGCAGCTTGCCGCCCTCGGCCCGGATGAGGACGTTGGCGAGGATCGGGATGGTGTTGCGGCGCTCGACCACGCGGTGCACATGGCCGAGCGACTTGAGGAGGTGGGATCGTTCGACGGTCACGCGCATATCAGTTGCCCCTGCCGGGACGGCTGCGCTTCCGCTGAGGAAGCGTCAGGCCCGGCCCGGAAAATTGACCCGCTGGCGCCAAAAGCGCAAGGGCGGCAAGCCATCCGGAGGCGAGATTCCCACCGCATGGCGCCGCCGCCGCCCTTGTCTTTTCGCCGGCCTACTCGTCGATCAGGCGCTTCAGCAGCTCGATCTCGTCGGCCAGCGTCTTGTCGCCCCCGATCAGCTCCTCGATCTTGCGCACGGCGTGCAGCACGGTCGTGTGGTCGCGCCCGCCGAAGCGGCGTCCGATCTCGGGCAGCGAGCGCGGCGTCAGTACCTTGGCGAGGTACATGGCGATCTGCCGCGGCCGCACGATCGTGCGCGTCCGCCGGCTGGAGAGGAGGTCCGACTTGGAGACGTTGTAGTGGCGGGCGACGACGCGCTGGATGTCCTCGATCCGCACGCGCCGCGGCTCGCGGGCGCCGACCAGGTCGCGGAGCGTAATCTCCGCCGAGGCGAGCGTCACCGGGTGGTTGGTGAACTGCCACTGCGCCACCAGGCGGTTGAGACCGCCTTCGAGATCGCGTCCGTTGGAAGCGACCGACTGGGCGACGTATTCGAGGATCGGCGCCGGCACGTCGAGACCGGGATTGGCGTCCTGCGCCAGCCGGTAGCGCGAGGCGAGGATGCTGCGGCGCAATTCGAGGTCGGGCGCGCCGATCTCGAAGGCGACGCCGCCCTTCAGGCGCGAGCGCACCCGTTCGTCCAGCGTCTCGAGTTCGGCCGGCGGCCGGTCGGCTGCGACCACGACCTGGCGGGCGCTGTCGATCAGCGAATTGAGCATGTGGCAGAACTCCTGCTGCACCGATTTGCCCTGCAGGAACTGCATGTCGTCGATGAGGAGAAGGTCGATGTCGCGCAGACTCTCCTTGAACGGAATTGCCGTTTGGGTCCGGATCGCCGCCACGAAGCGGTACATGAAGTACTCGGCCGTCAGATAGACCACCTTGCGGTTGGGGTCGGCGCGCCGCGCCGC
This sequence comes from Hyphomicrobiales bacterium, assembly GCA_038323025.1. Taxonomy (GTDB): domain Bacteria; phylum Pseudomonadota; class Alphaproteobacteria; order Rhizobiales; family Kaistiaceae; genus JAFKKF01. The sequence continues at coordinate 35,237 of JBBQGL010000008.1, read as the reverse complement.
GCGCGTCGTGGCGTGGAGGAGGTGCGTCTTGCCGCGGCCGACGCCGGCATGGATGTAGAGCGGGTTGAACGAGTTGGCGCGGGCGGAACTCGCCTCGGCAACCGCGCGCGCCGCCGCGAAGGCTACGCGGTTGGCGACTCCCTCGCAGAAGCTGTCGAAGGTAAAGCGCGGGTCGACCGGCGAGCCGTTCAGCGACCCCTCCGGCTCGACGAAGCGTTTCTGCGACGCCGGCATTGGCGGAAGCGGCGGCATGGCGGGTTGCGCCTGCGGTGCCGGCATTGTTTCAACCGTGCGTTCGATCGCCGGCTGGGCCTTGGCCCGCACGGTCCCGCGGACGACCAGTTCGACCCGGACGACGCGATCGTTTTCCTGCTTCCACAGCGCCAGCAGCTTGTCGCGATAATGGTTCTGGATCCACGACTTCAGGAAGCGTGTCGGCACCGACAGGTAGACCGAGCTGGTATCGGCCTCCTCGAATTCGACGCGCGCAAACCAGCTCGTGTAGACATCTTCGCCGAGTTCGGCGCGCAGGCGCTGTTTGACCCGCCCCCACTGTTCCGCATTCGGCCGGTCTTCCGCCATCTTCCTGTCCCCCTCGTACCGCATTTCCAGCGCACCGCCGGCCGCCACCGCCGGTCCGCTGTCCAAAACCTCGCCCGGCACGAATGCCAGGCCGCTCCGCACGCTCATGACTGTGCCCATGGCAAGCCCTCCGCTTTCCAGCTTCCCGCCGTCATGCGATGGCGCTCGGGGCTGAGACGCCCCTCGAACCCGAATTCCACGTTGAAGCACCGCGTGAAACCAGCCGCCGTAGCCATCACCGCGGCCTGACGGCTACGGTTACCGGACCGGCAGATGAAATAGAGTGGCGCTTCCTTGCCGAGGCGCAGCTTCTCGACCGCGGTGGTCAGGCGCCCGATGAAGTCGGGGACCAGCGCGCCGGACGGGAACTCATCCCACTCGATGAGCAGCGGCGCCTTGCCGATCGAGCCGAGAACCGGCACGCCGACATAAACCCACTCGGCCGCCGTGCGCACATCGACCAGAACCGCGCCGGGCGTCTTGCCGAGGTCATCGAAGGCGGCTCTTGCTGAAATGTCGCCGGCATAACCGGCGGCGAGTTTTTCCGACATAGTTGCCCCTGCGCGCGCAGATATGCTCCAACGCACGAAAAACCTTCGTCAACGATCTACTGAATGCCCGCCCGGCCGCCTAAGACAAAACGAAACGAATTACTCTCAAACGCCTACTCAAATTACATGAACCAAGAGTTCAGGTCCCAGAATAACACTGGGAGAGCCGAACTATACCGGACAGGCCTGCCGCCGGTGCTGGATTTGATGTTTCTATGCCGCCCTGGACTGACTTCGCAGTCCTTGCTTGAAGAAAAACATATGGGGGCAGGGGCATCAAGACCCGTTTTGCACACCACGCTGCAGGCGCCTCCCCGAAAGGCGCCCGCTCCCGTCCCTTATAGGGTTAAGCCTTTGATTCGCTTTGTCGGGGTTTCCCGCCTGCCACGCCAAAATTATTTCTACGCCGGCTGCTTGACTCGTTTCAAAACAGGACCGGCCGCTGCCGGCTTTGCCAACTTGCCGGCAGAGTCTTGATAGACAAGGGAAATGCGAGTCAGCGCGGTTTCGGCCTTGGCTCCCCGCGTGGCGCCGGCGCGCCCCGGCGTGGCTTAGCCGGGAAACAAAAAACCCGGCCAAAGGGCCGGGTTGGTTGCAAAGCGTCGCGAAATCAACCCGATATCAGGCGCCGACGTTTTTCACCCGGGCCGACAGGCGCGAGACCTTTCGCGATGCGGTATTCTTGTGCACGACGCCTTTCGACGCGGCGCGCATGATTTCCGGCTCGGCTACCTTGAAGGCGGCAATCGCCGCATCCTTGTTGCCGGCGGCGATCGCTTCCTCGACCTTCTTCACATAGGTGCGCACGCGCCCGCGGCGGTCGCGGTTGACCTCGGTGCGGGCGACGATCTTGCGCGCAGCCTTTTTGGCGGAAGATGTATTGGCCATGCTGTCTCTTTTCGGAAAAGGTTCGTGCGGCCAACCCGGGCCGCTTTTCGGCCGTGCTTATAGGGTGGCGCGGCCTTCCGGTCAACGCATCCCGACTAACGGTTGCGGAACCCGGGCTTCCGCTTTTCGACGAAGGCCGCCATGCCTTCCTTCTGGTCCCCGGTCGCGAACATGGCGTGGAACAGGCGCCGCTCGAAGCGGATGCCCTCGGCGAGGGGTCCTTCGAACGCCCGATTGACCGCCTCCTTGGAGATCATTACGGCGGGAAGAGAGAAAGCCGCGATCGTCGCGGCCGCCTTCAGTGCCTCGGCGATCAGCTCGGCGGCCGGGACGACCCGGGCGACGAGGCCGGCGCGCTCGGCTTCGCCCGCGTCGATCATCCTCCCGGTTAGGATCATGTCCATGGCCCTGGCCTTGCCGACGGCGCGCGCCAGGCGCTGTGTCCCCCCCATCCCGGGCATGATGCCGAGGGTGATCTCCGGCTGGCCGAACTTCGCCGTGTCCGCCGCGATGATGATGTCGCACATCATCGCCAGCTCGCAGCCGCCGCCGAGGCAGTAGCCGGCCACCGCCGCGATGATCGGCTTCCGCATCTCGGCCACGCGAGCCACGGCCGCGGCATGCTCGCCCAGATAGGCCTCGACGAAGGTGAGCGCGGCCATTTCCTTGATGTCGGCGCCCGCGGCGAAGGCCCGCTCGGAGCCGGTGATCACGGTCGCCCCGATGCCGTCATCTTTCTCGAAGTCGTCGAGGGCGGCGAGCAGCTCGCCGATCAGCGCCGCATTCAGCGCGTTCAGCGCCGCCGGCCGGTTGAGGGTGATGAGGCCGACGCGGCCTCGCTTTTCTATGAGGATATTTTCGTAGGTCCGGGTGACGGTCATCGCGCGTTCCTATTTCTGGCAGACCGGGCAGTAGAAGGTAGAGCGGCCGGAATGGACCTTCCGCCGGATGATGCCACGGTCCGTCCTCGGGCAGGGCTCACCCTCGCGGTCGTAGACGGCGAAGGCGTGCTGGAAGTCGCCGAGTTCGCCGTCGGTGCGGATATGGTCGCGCAGCGACGAGCCGCCGGCGGCGATCGCCGCGTTGAGCACGGAACGGATCGCCTCGACCAGGCGTCCGGCCGCCGCCGTCGGCTTGCCCGTCTTGGTGGCGAGCGACCCCGCCGGGCGGTCCGGCGAAAGGCGGGCATGCCACAGAGCCTCGCACACATAGATGTTGCCGAGCCCGGCGATCAGACGCTGGTCCATCAGCGCCGCCTTCAGCGGGGCCTTTCGCCCCGCGAAAAGGCCGGCGAGCGCGGCGGCATCCAGCGCGTTGCCGAGCGGCTCGATCCCCATCGCATGAAAATGCTTCGACGCGGCAAGGCCGGCGCGCGGAATGAGGTCCATGAGCCCGAAGCGGCGCGGATCGTTGAAGACGACGCGCGCGCCGGTGGAGAGATGAAAGACGACGTGGTCGTGCGCCTTCAGCTTCGACCGCCTGTGGTACGGATTCACCACGGTCACCGCGGCGTCGCCCTGCTCGATCCGGAACGAGCCGGACATGCCGAGATGCATGACGAGGACCGTCCCGTCGTCGAGGTCGGCGGTGAGGTATTTCGCCCTGCGGCCAAGGCCGACGATGGTGCGGCCCGCCAGCCGCCGCGCGAAGCGCGCCGGGAAGGGCAGCCGCAGGTCGGCCCGGCGCACCTCCGCCTTGACGATCGTGGCGCCCTCCATGACCGGCGCGAGACCGCGGCGGACCGTCTCGACCTCGGGAAGTTCGGGCATCGCTAACCCTTTGGAGAGGAAGAAGATGTAGCCCGCAAGCAGCGCAGCGGAATGCGGGTGGGTTCCCGGATTTCGCTCCGCTTCATCCGGGCTACGGAGCCTCGGCGACGATAGCCGTTCGCCATGCGTTGGGCTATTGCTGCTTCATGAAAGACGCCACACCGCACACCAGCGGGCAAGGACGCCCGGAGGCCGGCCCGGGAGGAGAGATCTCTTCCGGCGACCGGGCCTCATTCGGCTTCCGCGAGGTGGAAACGGCCGACAAGCAGCGCCTGGTCGACGACGTCTTCGACCGGGTCGCGCGCCGCTACGACCTGATGAACGACCTGATGTCGGGCGGCCTCCATCGTTTGTGGAAGGACGCCCTCGTCGCGCGCCTCGCCCCGCCGCGGCGGACGCGGAGCGGCTACGAGGTTCTCGACCTTGCCGGCGGAACCGGCGATATCGCGCTGCGCATCCTCGAACGCGCGCCGGAGGCGAGGGTCGTCGTCGCCGACATCAACCCGGAGATGCTTGCCGCCGGCAGGCGCCGTCCGGCCGCGCAGCGCCTCGGCGGGCGGCTCGAATTCGCCGAGGCCAATGCCGAGCACCTCCCCTTCGCGTCCGATCGCTTCGATGCAGTCACCATCGCGTTCGGCATCCGCAACGTCCCGCGCATCGACCTTGCGCTCGGCGAGGCGTTCCGTGTGCTGAAGCCGGGCGGGCATTTCCTCTGCCTCGAGTTCTCCTCCGTCGAGGTCGGCGGGCTCGACTGGATCTACGATGCCTATTCCTTCAACGTCATCCCGGCGCTCGGCCGGCTCGTCCTTGGCGATCCCGAGCCCTATCGCTACCTGGTCGAATCGATCCGCCGCTTCCCCAACCAGGCGCGCTTCGCCGCAATGATCGAGCGTGCCGGCTTCGGGCGCGTCGACTGCCGCAATCTCTCCGGCGGGATAGCCGCGATCCATTCCGGCTGGAAGATTTGATGGTGGGCACCGTAACCGCGTTGGTCCGCCTCGGCGTCGCCGGGTTCGTTCTCGCCCGCGAGGGCGCCTTCTCGCTGGCCGATCCCGCGGTGCTGCCCGCCGGCCCGCGCGCCGCCATCCGTTTCGCGCGGCTTTTCGAGCGCCGCCACGCCGACGAGGCGGGACGGGCGGACCGGCTGACCGCCGCGCTCAACCGCCTCGGTCCGTCCTACGTCAAGCTCGGGCAGTTCTTCGCCACCCGGCCCGACATCGTCGGCGCCGACGTGGCGCTGATGCTGGCGCGCCTTCGCGACGAGATTCCGCCCTTTCCCGACGCCGAGGCGCGGGCGACGATCGCGGCGGCGCTGAACCGGCCGGTCGATGCAATCTTCCACAGCTTCTCGCCGCCGATTGCCGCCGCTTCCATCGCGCAGGTCCACAAGGCCGAGCTCGCCGGCGAGGACGGCCCGCGCTTCGTGGCGGTCAAGGTGCTCCGGCCGAACGTGCGCCAGCGCTTCGCCCGTGACCTCGCCACGTTCTACGCCGGGGCCCGGCTGCTCGAGCGCATCGACCCCGCCTCGCGGCGGCTGCGGCCGATCGCGGTGGTGGATACGCTGGCGCGCAGCGTCACCATCGAGATGGATCTGCGGCTGGAGGCGGCGGCCCTCTCCGAGATGGCCGAGACCACCGCGGCCGACGAGGGGTTTCGCGTGCCGAAGGTCGAGTGGGAATTGACCGCGCGCGACGTGGTCACCCTCGAATGGATCGACGGCATCAAGCTTTCCGATGTCGCCGCGCTTGAGGCTGCCGGCCATGACCTGCCGGGGCTCGCCCGCCGCCTCATCCAGTCGTTCCTCCGCCATGCGCTCCGCGACGGCTTTTTTCACGCCGACATGCACCAGGGGAATCTCTTCGTCGACCCGTCCGGCGATATCGTCGCGGTCGACTTCGGCATCATGGGCCGCCTCGGCAAGCCCGAGCGCCGCTTCCTCGCGGAGATTCTCCTCGGCTTCATCCGCCGCGACTACCGCCGCGTCGCCGAGGTCCACTTCGAGGCCGGCTATGTGCCGGGCGGCGTTCACACCGTCGACGATTTCGCCCAGGCGCTCCGCGCCATCGGCGAGCCGATCCACGGCCAGAAGGCGAGCGACATTTCCATGGCGCGCGTCCTCACCCTGCTCTTCGAAGTGACCGAGCTCTTCGACATGCAGACGCGGCCGGAACTTCTGCTCCTCCAGAAGACCATGGTGGTTGTGGAAGGCGTCGCCCGCACCCTCGATCCGCAGTTTGACATGTGGTCGGCATCCGAGCCGGTGGTCACCGAATGGGTGGCGCGGAACCTCGGCCCCGCCGGCCAGCTCGAAATGGCCGCCGAAGGCGTCGGCGCCCTCGGCCGCCTGGTCAGCGAGCTGCCGCGCCTCGCCGATCGCGCCGGGCGCCTGTCGGCGGAGTTCGACCGGATGAGCGCCGACGGCATCCGCCTCGATCCCGAGACCATCGCCGGCATCGGCAGGAGCGAGGCGCGCGCCGGCCGCTGGGGAAGGGTGGCGCTGGTCGTCATCGCGATTGTGGCGGTGATCGCCGCCTGGCGCCTGCTCGCCTGACCGGAATGAGCCGCGCGTTCGTCAGGGAAGGCGAGGGCGAGGCGGAGGAACTGCCCGAACGGCCGGTCTCGCCGCATCGCAACCTAGTGACGCCCGAAGGCCTCGCCGCCATCGATGCCGAGCTCGTGCGTCTCGCTGGCGAGCTTGCCGCAACGCCGGCGGACGATCGTATCGCCACCGCCCGCATTGCCCGCGACCTCCGCTACTGGCGGGCGCGCCGCGCCAGTGCCGAACCAGTCGAGGCGCTTCCGGCCGATGGTGCGGTCCACTTCGGCTCGACCGTCACCATCGAGCGCGAGGACGGCCGCCGCCAGACCTGGCGCATTGTCGGCGAGGATGAGGCCGATCCGGCGAAAGGCACGCTCTCCTGGGCCTCGCCGCTGGCGGCGGCCCTGATCGGCAAGCGTGTCGGGGCAGAAGTGCGCGTCGGCGCAAGCCAAGTGGAGATAGTGCGGATCGGCCAAACAAAATGACAGCACTGATATCAATGATTGCATTGCATGCGTCGAGGACGTAAAAGGGTACCCTTGGCTGGCAGCGGGAAAGCGCAGCAATGGGCAGCATGACCATCAGAAGTCTGGGCGAGAATGTTAAGCGAAAGCTGAGGCTGCGGGCGGCGATGAACAATCGGTCTCTCGAAGCGGAAGTCCGCAGCATTCTGGCCGACGCGGTCAACGCCGGCGCGCCCGGACCTGAGAATCTGGCTGATGCCATCGCCGCGATCGTCGATCCGATCGGAGGCATAGAATTTGAACTGCCTTCCCGGCGCTCACATCGCGGACCGGTCAAATTTGAGTCGAGGACGCGGAAGGGCCGGGCGTCGTGATTGTCGTCGACACAAATGTCCTTTCGGAACTCATGAAGCCGCAGGGATTGCGGGCCGAGGCGGTTGTGAAGTGGCTGAGAGCCCTGGATTTGAAGTCGGTGTACACGACTGCCGTCTGCGTTGCCGAGGTTCTGGCGGGAGTAGCCATATTGCCAGCCGGCCGAAGGCGCGCGGAAATCGTGTCCTCCGCGGAACGCATCTTCGACACGGTCTTCAGCGGACGAATTCTGCCCTTCGACGAGGCTGCCGCCAGGACATACGCGACGATTGTTGTCGCCCGACGAAAACGTGGCCGAAGTACGGATCCCGTTGATCTGCAGATCGCTGCTATCGCGCGGGCCAATGGCATGACCGTGGCCACTCGCAACACGGATGATTTCGACGATTGCGGTATCGATCTCATCGATCCGTGGGAGACCTGACCTTGCCCCTCCGTTCGCGCTCGATCCTTCTCCTCATCGCCGGCGGCATTGCGGCGTACAAATCGCTCGACCTCATCCGTCGCCTGCGCGAGCGCGGCGCCGTCGTGCGCGCGGTGATGACCCGGGCGGCGGGCGAATTCGTCACGCCGCTCGCCGTTGGCGCGCTCAGCGGCGGCAAAGTCTGGTCCGACCTCTTCGACCGCGAGGACGAACACGACGTCGGCCACATCCGCCTGGCGCGCGAAGCCGACGCGGTCGTCGTCGCCCCCGCCACCGCCGACCTGATGGCACGCATGGCGGGCGGCCATGCCGATGACCTCGCTACCGCCATCCTGCTCGCCACGCGCGCGCCGGTACTGCTCGCCCCGGCGATGAACCCGGCGATGTGGTCCCACCCGGCGACGGCGCGGAACGTGGCGGCGCTCCGCGCCGACGGCATTCGCTTCGTCGGACCGAACGCCGGCGAGATGGCCGAGTCGGGCGAGGCGGGCATCGGACGCATGGCTGAGCCGCTGGAGATCGTCGCGGCGCTGGAGGCCCTGCTCACCCCGGCCGAAGCCGGTCCGCTCGCCGGGAAGCACGTCCTCGTTACCTCGGGCCCGACCCACGAGCCCATCGACCCGGTCCGCTATCTCGCCAACCGCTCGTCGGGCCGGCAGGGCCACGCTATCGCCGCCGCCGCTGCTGCCGCCGGCGCGCGCGTGACGCTGGTGAGCGGCCCGGTGGAGATTCCCGATCCCGCCGGCGTCGCCACGATCCACGTCGAGACCGCCGCGGAAATGCTGGAAGCGGTGGAGGCGGCGCTCCCCGCCGATGTCGCGGTCATGGCCGCGGCGGTTGCCGACTGGCGCCCGGTCTCGGCTTCGCCGGGCAAGATCAAGAAGGACGGCTCCGGCAGGACCGCACCCCTGGCGCTCGCCGAGAACCCCGACATCCTCGCCACCGTCGGCCGCCATCACACGCTCCGACCGACGCTGGTGATCGGCTTTGCCGCCGAGACCGATGACCTCATCAGGAACGGGCAAAAGAAGCTTGCCGCCAAGGGCGCCGACTGGATCCTCGCCAATGACGTCTCGCCCGGGACCGGCATCATGGGCGGCGAGGAAAACAGCGTGCGGGTGGTTAGCGCCGCCGGCGTCGAGGACTGGCCGCGGCTGAAGAAGAGCGCGGTCGCCACACGGTTGGTGGCGAAAATCGCCGAGGCGCTTTCTAAAAAGTAATCCCCGCTCTTCTCCAACAAGCCAGATCGTCCTGGCACTGCCCTTGTGAGGTCCCGGATTTCGGAGGAAACCGAAGCCCGGACTCTCGCGCTGGCTGGATTCACATGCTCGACGGGGTGGCAAGGCTTGAGCTGCGGGTGAACCGCCTTCGGAACGGCGCGGGCATCTCACTTCCGTCGGCAAGAACCTCGGGAGCTGCGGGCCTCGATCTTTCCGCGGCGGTCGATCAGCCGCTGACGATTGCGCCTGGCGGCCGCGCCCTGATCCCGACCGGGTTCGCCATCGCGCTGCCGGCGGGCTATGAGGCCCAGGTCCGCCCGCGCTCCGGCCTCGCCATCGAGCATGGCGTCACCGTGCTGAACGCGCCCGGGACGATCGACGCCGACTATCGTGGCGAGGTGAAGGTGGCGCTCATCAACCACGGCGACCGCCCGTTCGTCGTCGAGCGCGGCATGCGCATCGCCCAGATGGTCGTCGCTCCGGTCGCCGCGCTCGTCCTCGTCGAGGTTGCGTCCCTCCCCGAAAGCTCGCGCGGCGGCGGCGGTTTCGGTTCGACCGGGCTTTCGGGTTAGGATCGTCTCCGGACTTCGAGGGAGTGCCACCGATGGCGAAAGCACCAATCAGGCCTGCCGCGTCCGGCGTCACGCCGGCCCCTGAGTTGGGCCGCAAGCCCGGCCGCGGGCGCATCTACGATTCGATCACCGACACTATCGGCGACACGCCGATCGTGCGCCTCGACCGCATCGCCGCGATGAAGGACGTCAAGGCGCATCTGCTGGCCAAGCTCGAGTTCTTCAACCCGATGGCGAGCGTCAAGGACCGCATCGGCGTCGCCATGATCGACGCGCTGGAAGCATCGGGACGCATCCGGCCGGGCGCCAACACCCTGATCGAGCCGACTTCGGGCAATACCGGCATCGCGCTCGCCTTCGTCGCCGCCGCTCGGGGCTACCGGCTCATCCTGGTCATGCCGGAGACCATGTCGGTCGAGCGCCGCAAGATGCTGAAGCTGCTCGGCGCCGAGATCGTGCTGACGCCCGGCGCCGCCGGCATGCGCGGCGCCATCGGCCGCGCCGACGAACTCCTGAAGGAAATCCCCGACGCAGTAATCCCGCAGCAGTTCCAGAACCCGGCCAACCCGGAAATCCACCGGCGCACCACGGCCGAGGAAATCTGGAACGACACCGGCGGCGCGGTCGATGTCTTCGTCGCCGGCGTCGGCACCGGCGGCACCATTACCGGCGTCGGCCAGGTTCTGAAGGCGCGCAAACCCGGCATCCGCATCGTCGCCGTTGAGCCCGCCGACAGCCCCATCCTGTCGGGCGGCAATCCCGGCCCGCACAAGATCCAGGGCATCGGCGCCGGCTTCGTCCCGCAGATCCTCGACACCCGTGTCTATGACGAGGTGGTGACCGCGACCAACGCCGAGGCCTTCGATTATGCCCGCATCTGCGCCCGCGTCGAAGGCATTCCGGTCGGCATCTCGTCCGGCGCCGCGATCGCCGCGGCGGTGAAGGTCGGCAGCCGGCCGGAGATGAGCGGCAAGCACATCGTCCTCATCATCCCGTCCTTCGCCGAACGCTATTTGTCCACCGCGCTGTTCGAGGGGCTCGACTAGGAACTGCCGGGAGCTCGCCGCGCCTCCGTGCGCTTGCGAGCAAGGCGCGATATCTCGGCATAGAGATCGCTGACGCCTTGCGGTGCGTGCAGCTTGAAATCCACCCGCGGGCGGGCCGCGCTGACGACCCGCCCAACGTCAATGACGGGCGGGAAGAAGACCCTTGTCTGATCGCTTACCGATTGCCGCCGAGCGGTTCCGCCAGTCCGATCAGAAGTCCTTCGGGGCCGCGGATGTAGCAGAGCCGGTAGGCGTCCTCGTACCGAACCACTTCGCCGACGAGCTGGGCACCGTGCTTGCGGAGCCTCGTCAGGGTTTCGTCGATGTCGCTCACCGCGAACATGGCACGCAGGTAGCCGAGGGCGTTGACCGGGGCGTTCCGGTGATCGGCCACTACCGACGGGGCCAGAAAACGCGAGAGCTCGATGCGGTTGTGGCCGTCGGGAGTGGCCATCATGGCGATCTCGACGCGCTGATTGCCCAGTCCGGTGACGAGCCCGGCCCATTCTCCTTCAACCATGCCTCGCCCCTCAAGCGTCAGGCCAAGCTCGGTGAAGAAAGAGACGGCATCGTCGAGGGATTCCACCACGATGCCGACATTGTCCATGCGCAGCAATTTGCTTCTGGTCATGATTTCGGTCGTGTCCCTTGCCACGGCGTAGGGGCCATTGCGCTCCAAACGTGGAAGAAGAACCTATTTGAATTCGACGTGGCCGAGGGAGCCGGCGTGGACTTGAAGCGCCCTGCACGCTTCCGGCCAGGCGGTATCCTCGGGGTAGAGCGCGGACCGAAGGTAGGCCCAGGTCAAGCGCTGAACCACGGCGAGGCGATCCGGGTCCTCGTCATCGGTCTCTTTCGCATCATAGCCGGCAACTCCGCCGAGCCCATGCTTCGCGCCAAGCAGAGTCAGCAGGCAGTCGCAGCCTGGGCCGTGAAAGTAAGCATCCGCATGCCAATCGGCGCCGCGAACGGTCTGCATCGGGGAGAGATCGCCATCGCCGACAACCACCAGGGTCCGTGTCGTCAGGTGGGAGTAATCGGGGTTCATGAACGAATAATTCTCCCTGGCAAATTCGCTGGCGTCTTCGCCGCCATTGCCGGGGGCGGCCAGCAACACGCCGGCCGTGATGCGCGGCTCGATCATGTTGACGTTAGTCGCCTCCGCGTCCTTGGGATCGGTCAGTCGAGCCCCGAGCAACATGCCGACAGTGTGTCCCCCGAACGAATGTCCAACGGCGGCAATTCTGCTGCGATCGAGGCGACCCGCGATTGCCGGCACCGACGCTTCGATCGCGCCAAGCTGGTCCAGGATGAGCTTCATGTCCTCGACCCGTGAACGCCAGAAGAGTGGACCACCCGGAGCGTCGGGATCGAGACCGGCCACCCTTGAATTGGCGTGGGTTGGCTGGACCACTGCGAAGCCGTGCTCGGCGTAGAAGTTTACGAGCGGCCCATAGCCGTCCTTGGAGGGAAGATAGAGGGACTGTCCATGGCCATGCGAAAGCAGGATGACCGGAAGGTCGCGCCCGGTCGCAGGGGCTGTGACGCGCATTTCAAGCGGCCGACCCCGCCCCGGAGCCGGCAATGTCACCGGGCTGGCCGAGATGGTGACGTTCGCCTCGGTGACTGGAATGAGACGGGCCTCACGGATCAGGTTGTTCATCGATCAGGCCTCGCCCCTCCGACGACAGACTCGGGCGCCCCGCCCGTCGGCACAACACGCGCCCCCGTTCACGGCGCGCTGCGGCCCGATCCTATTAGCGGCCGCCTGGAGACTCGGCGCCAGACCACCAGTCCCTATTGCGGTCCAAAAAGAAACCGGAGAAACGGCCGCCGCGACGTTTTGACGATCGGAACGGAGACGTCGACGGTGGGCTTGCGCATCAGGAAGCCGCCCTGGGGCTGGTTGCTCAGCACCGCGACGAACTCCGTGCGATAGTTGGTTTCGCGGCTGAGCGGCTCGTCGGAGACGACGATCGAGGATCGCGGCAGGGCGGTCGGCGCAATCCGATCGAGCACATCCTGCGGGATGGTGATGCGGTCGAGCGCGTCCCTGGCATCGTCCGCGTTGTCGATCGTGACCGCGGTCCAGCGCAGGCCCGCGTCGTTGCTCGCCATCGCCGTGAACACATGCGTGCCGATCGGCTTGTTGGGATCGCGGATCGTGACCGGAACCTCGATGGTTGCATCGAACACCTCGCCGCCTCCGTCCGGCGCCGGCTTGTGCGTGTTGCGCCGCACGTAAAGCTTCTGGGTCGCGCGGCTGATGTAGACCGAGACCGGCTCGAGCGCGAGCTTCGCTTCGCTCGCTGCCTTCGCCGCTTCGGCGATCCGGGCCTGGGCCGCCTTGGCAGCGTCCTTTGCGGCGGCGGCGGCGTCGAGCCCCGACTTCGCATCGGCCTCGGCGGTCACGATCTGGGTCGCCAGGTCCGCGGCCCTGGCGGCGGCCTTCTGCTTGAGGTCCTCGGCGCGGGCCTTGGCCTGGTCTGCAGCGGCGAGCGCCTTCTCGGCGGAGGCAAGCTGGGCGTCGGCGCGGGTCTTGAGCAATTCCAGCGCGCTCAGCGCCGCCGCGGGCGATGCTGCCTGGCTCGCCGCTGCCGCGATCGCCTTCTTCGCCTCGTCGGCTGTGGTCGCGGCCTCGGTCGGTGCCGGGGCGGTGTCGACTTCCGACCTTGCGTCCGCCTGAGCCCTGTCGAGTTGCGTCGCCACGTCGGCGGCCTTGGCGGCGGCCTTCTGCTTCATGTCCTCGGCCCGCGCCTTGGCCAGATCCGCCGCCACGAGCGCCTTGTCGGCGGACGCGAGCTGGCTGGCGGCGCGTGTCTTCAGCAATTCCAGCTTGCGCAACGCCGCAGCGAGCGATGCCGCCTGGCGCGCCGCTGTCGCGGCGGCTTTCTTCGCTTCGGCCGCGGTCTTGACGGCGTCAGCGGCCTCGCCAGCCAGAGTCTCGGCGCGCGCCGGGGCCGCCGCGACGGCCTCCGCGTTCGGGGAAAGGAGTGCCGGGTGGGAGAAATCGACCGGAGCCGCATCGTCCGGCGAGATGATCACCCGCATCCCGATCCGCGTCTTGTTGAACAGCTTCTCCGCAAAGCCATAAGGCATCCGCACGCAGCCGTGCGAAGCCGCATACCCGGGGAGCGGCCCGCCGTGCAGCGCAATGCCGTTCCAGGTGATGCGCTGCATGTTCGGCATCCAGGCGTCGTCATAGAGGCTCGAGTGGTGGTCCTTGTCCTTCTCAAGCACGGCGAACACGCCGGCGGGCGTTTCGCGTCCCTTGGTACCGGTCGACACCGGCGCGCGCAGGATCCAGCCGTCGGCGTCGTAGAAGGTGACCTGCTGGCTCTTGATCGACACGATCGCCATGATCGGCTCGCCCGCATCGCGCGGCGCCGCCGCCTCGGGAGGCTGGCGCGCCTGCTTCGCCTCGGCGCCGGCGCTCAACGCCGTCAGCGCGACCATCGCCGCGAGCGTCACAATGGCGCGGGGTGCCCATTTCCGCCTCGCCACCGTGGATTGCGCCGTCACAATTCGATTTCCCATGCCATGCCCCGGTGAAAATGCCTGTCAGCGCTTACGCCGATCCTGCTCGGCGACGTGCTTATATTTGACTCATCCCGACACGGCCAGACCGCCCGATGTCCGCTTTTTGGCGTTTCGATCTTCAGTTTCGGTGGGACTGCCGCCGGCGCAGCGAAACTGGCGTTACTCCGGCCGTCCGAATCCGAAGCCATTGATCCCGGCCCGCGTTGGGCCACTTCAACGCCTAGAACCGCTCGGCCCAGCCCTTCGTCAGCGCTTCTTCCAGCGTGAGCGCACGGTCGCGCCATGACCGGGATTGAGCATCGATGGCCACGACTCGCGGGTCGAACGTCGCATCCAACGCTGCGCGTTTCCCGGCGTCGTTAAAGAAGACGGCGAAGACCAGTCGGTTGCCTGCGACCGAGTCGATGTAGCCAGCGAGTCCACGCACATACGACATCGTGCCCGTCTTCACCCGCGCCGAGGCCTTTTCCCCCTTCCACCCACTCCATCGCAGCAGGTCGTGGAAACCGGCGCCGTCCGGCAGCCCGGCGGCCTCTTCAAGCATCACGACGATCTGGCGCGGCGTCACCCGCGACTTCGACGACAGGCCGGAGTGGTTCTCAAGGGACAGGCCCGTCCAGTCGTTGTCCGGCAGGTGCGATCGCCACCACGCCGCGAGCGCTGACGCCGAATCCTTTACGGACAACTGGCGGCCGGTCAGCGCGCGGCTGGAAGCAAGACCGATCAATTCCGCCGACAGGTTGTTGGAGTAACGCAGTACCTCGCGGGCGATATCGGTCAACGGCCGGCTCTCGTGGCGGACCACCTCGCGCGCGCCCTCCGGCGTTACGCCCGGCGACGGCTCGGCCAGCACGACCCCTTCCATTGCGGCGGCTGCCCGGAATACCTCCGCCGTGATTCGCGACGGATTGCCAACCGGCAACCAATCCTCGCCTTGAGCCGGCAGGTCGGGCGACAAAAGCCAGCGATCCCCGGAGGGCGGTCCGCTGCGCACATAGGGTCCGGGCAAATCCTCGTCCGCAAAAGTGACGCCGACACTTTCGAGCGGCAGCGTCAGATTCTCGCTGACCGCGGCCGCCGTGGCCGTACGACTGGCGCCGTTGTTCTGCCAATCGAGACGTACACGGTTGAAATTGACGGAGAGTGCGCTGACGCCGCTATTGTAGCCCGCCGCTTCTGGCTGCATGGAATCGATTTCCGGCAAGTCGATCAGGGCGGTGTCGTCATAGAGGAACATGCCATCCACCTTCTTGATCCCGCTTGCCGCCAGTTGCCTGGCCATCGCCTGGAGATCGTCACCCGTCAGAAATGGATCGCCGCCACCGCGCAACGTCAATGAGCCGGTGAGAACGCCATCGGCGATGTCGCCCTTGGCGTTGAGGGTCGTCGTGAAGCGATGGTCGCCGTGGAGAATTTCAAGCGCCGGTGCGATCGTCGCGATCTTCGCGACCGAAGCAGGAATGAACGGCTGGTCCGGATTAAGCTGTGCCAGCACCCGCTTGTCCTTGAGATCAACCACCAGATAGCCGACGTCATTGGCCGCAAACCCCGCGCCCTGTACCAGCGCCTGATCCGTTTGCGGAACTTCCACCTTCGACGGATCGTCGGCAGCGGCGGGCCGGCTCACGGCCGCCAGGCTCAGGAGCAACGCGGCAAAGAGTCTGTTCAGCCACGCGCGCCCTGGGAGTGCATGTGGGGAGCAGCGGTGGTTGGCCATGGCATTGGGATGGGGTTGGAATAAGGAGCATAGCGCAATCGGCACCTTCGCGTCGAACAACCTGAAATCCCCATCGGCTCAGCGCGCTTCTCTCCGGTGCGCCTCGTTCGCCGGAGCGCGAACCCCGATTGAAGTCCTCGCCGTTTTGCGTTTCACTGCCCCCGGGGTATTTAACCGGGGAGGAAATCATGCCCGTCGAGATCAACTGGATTGCGGTGGTCGTCGCCGCGGTGGTGAAATTCGCCATCGGCGGCGTCTGGTACACCGCCCTGTTCGGCAAGCAGTGGCGGGCGCTGATGGGCGTTCCGGAAGGCGCGCAGCCAACCGGCCTCGCGCAGGCGATGGTGGTGCAGATCATCGGCGACCTGATCATGGCCTACATCCTCGCCCGCTTCGTCGGCCATTATGGCTGGGGCCTTGGTACCGGCGTCATCGTCGGCTTCATGGCCTGGCTCGGCTTCGTGGCCACGGTCAGCGTCGGCCAGATCTTCTATGAGCACCGCTCGCCGCAAGTCTTCCTGATCAACAACGGCTACCTGCTGATCGGGCTGCTGGTCATGGGCGCGATCCTCGGCTGGTGGCACGCGGGCGCCGTCGTGGCCGTTGCCCCCGCGCCGGCGTAGGGAGGCTCGGCGCGACATCGAGCTGATGCGCGGGAGCTCCGTGCAGTGAGAGATGCGTCCTTCGAGGCTCGCGCTCCGCGCTCGCACCTCAGGACGGCGGCGGGGGGTGGCCTTCAGGTCCAGATCAGGTCACCATCAGGGGGCTTCAGGCTCCGGATCAGACCACCATCAACCCCATCGCCATCCTGAGGCGCTCGGCCGCGAGGCCGAGCCTCGAAGGACGCGCAATCCGGGGAGCGCACTAGACCAACGATGCTAGGGGCTGTCCGTCCAGATCGGCTCGCGGTCGGGGCGCTGGCTGCGCAACAGCCGGCCGTCGAAGGGGTCCTCGCGGCGGCCGGTGACGGCGATCTCGAAGCGGTATTCGACGCCCGGTTCGAACCGGTCCGGTTCATCGGTGGCGAGAGCGATCGCGTCGCCGGGCTGTTCGCCGGGCCCGACCGGAGGATGGTCCGGCGCGGTCGCCACGAAGATCGCCGACGGGGTTGCGCAGGGCTTGCACTCCATCCCGTCCGGGCAGGGCGGACAGCGATAGCTGCCGACGACGAAGCCGACGACTCGCGCAATCCGCCCGAGCGGCGGGGACGCCACCAGCTCGCCGACGCTGAGCACCACCGGCGGCAGGCCGGCGGCCACCGGCGACGGCGCCGGCGGTGAAGGCCCGGGCGGCGTGGGCGGCACTGCATCAGCAGCGGCCGGGGCGTCTTCGCATCCGGGATCGCGGATCCAGACACCATCCGGATCCTGGCGGACGCAGCGCGAATGCTCGGCCTGTTGCTCCGCACTATCGTTGCCGAACGGGAAGGTGCGCACGGCGCTTCCGTCGCCGGCGCGGGCGAAATGGGCTCTGGCCGTCACTACCAGGGACGATCGTCCGGGGCCGGGATGGATGAATACGTCGAAGGCAAGGACCGCGCCGCTCGCCAGTCGCGACACGGACGCGCGGGCGAGGTTGTCGGTGCCGACGCGCATCCCGTCGATACCGTAGACCTCGACATCGACGGCGGTTGCGTCATCGCCGACGGAGATGTGCACGCTGGCCTTGCCGCCCTCCGGTCCGATTGCGGAGGCGGGCGGATAGTCGACGGTCGCCACGATGGGCCACGTAGCCTCTGTCGCCGCCGTCGCGGAAACGAGAACGAAGAACGCCGCGAACGCCAGAAACCCGCGCATCGCCCCACCCTCCCGTCGCGAACCGGTGCGAACCTCGCCCCGGCTTGTGGCGGACTTGCGGCAGGTCCGGCGACGTCAGGTGCGGACTTCGTCGGTCCACACCCGGAACCCGGCGAGGCGGGTCATCCCGAAGGAATTGCTGATCGCCACGTCCGAGGCGTCGCGGCCTGTCGCCATCAGGATGCGGCCGATGCGCGGCTTGTTGTGGCGCGCGTCGAAAGTGCGCCAGGCGCCGCCGAGCCAGACCTCGAACCACGCGGAAAAATCCATCGGCGAGGGATCGTAGGGAACGCCGATGTCGCCGAGATAACCGGTCACATAGCGGGCCGGGATGTTCATGCAGCGGCAGAAGGTGACGGCGAGATGGGCGAAGTCGCGGCACACCCCGGCGCGCTCGACATGCACGTCGTTGGCCGTCTTGGTCGGCCGGGCATAGGCGTAGCCGAAATTGACGTGGTTGTGGACGTAGTCGCAGATCGCTGCGACCCGCGCCCAGCCGGGCGGCGTCGAGCCGAACAGCTGCCACGCCGTCTCCATCAGCCGGTCGGTCTCGCAGTAGCGGCTGCCGAGCAGGAAGACGAGCACCTCGGAAGGCAGTTCGGGTATCGGGTGCTGGACCGCGTCGGGGACCACCGGGTCGGGCTCGCCGCTGTCGGCGACCAGCCCGCTGCCGATGAAGTGCGTGATGCCCGCCGGTAGCGTCACCCGGCTGCAGATATTGCCGAAGCCGTCGATGTAGTCGGTGATCGCGAGCGGCGGGTCGGACGTAAGCAGGTCGGGCTCGATCAGGTCGTGCTGCCGCGACGGGTGGACGTGCAGGCTGAGCAGCATCGGCGTCGGCTGCACGCATTCGTAGGCGATATCGAAGCCGATACGGATTTTCATCGCGCGCTTGTTCCTCGGCTTCGCCACCGCCGCGGTGGTCAGGGGATTCGGGGGATAGAGTGCAAGATCGGTGCCCGCCATCGGCGCTGAACGGTTTCGACCGGGAAGGGTTCCCTCGTCAGCCGTCGGCCGCGCCTGTAAGCTTGGCGCCCGCAGGAAGGTTTCCACCATGGCCGCCCGAAAATCACGATGAGCCTTTCCGACGAGGAGGTCGAGCGCTACGCCCGCCACATCGTGCTCGCCGATGTCGGCGGGCCGGGCCAGCAGAAGCTGAAGCGGGCGCGCGTCCTGGTGGTCGGCGCCGGTGGGCTCGGCGCGCCGGTCATCCAGTATCTCGCCGCCGCCGGGGTAGGCACCCTCGGCATCGTCGACGATGACGACGTATCGCTGTCCAACCTCCAGCGCCAGGTCATCCACGACACCAGCGCGGTCGGCGGCAAGAAGGTGGTAAGCGCCCGCGATGCCGTCGCGCGGCTGAACCCGCATGTCGTCACCGAGGTCTTTCCGCTTCGCCTGACCGCCGCCAATGCCCGCGACCTGGTCGCCGCGTATGACATCGTCGCCGACTGCTCGGACAACTTCGCCACGCGCTATGCTGTCTCCGATGCCTGCTTCCACGCGCGGAGCCCGCTGGTAGTGGGCGCGGTCGGCCAGTTCGACGGATCGCTGACGACGCTACGGCCGTTCGAATCCGGCGCCGATGGCCGGCCGAACCCGACCTGGCGCTGTCTCTTCCCAGAGCGGCCGCCGGAGGGGCTGCTCCCGACCTGCGCCGAAGCGGGCATTCTCGGCGCGCTCGTCGGCGTCATCGGCTCGATGCAGGCGCTGGAAGTGATCAAGGAGATCGTCGGCTTGGGGGCGGGCCTCGTCGGGCGCCTCCTCCTCTATGATGGTCGCGCGGCACGCTTCGACACGATCCGCTACGCCTGGGACCCGGCCAATCCGTTGAACGGGCGGTCAGCACAGCCGGCCTTGGCTCCGGCCACCTGACGGGCGGCGCCCTTTGCCGGCCGCGCCCTGACCGCTTCGATGACCCGCGCGGTCACGGCACTCAAAGTGGCGAAAGCGCGGGAAGGTGCGTGGCGGCGATAGTAGGCATCCTCGAGCGATTCGCCGGGGAGCCGATCGCGCTTTGCCGTCGCCAGGAAAGTGAAAACCTCCAGCGGGTCCATTTTGATCTCCTCAAGTCCAGCTATCCAAATCGATTCAATCGGTGTATGAACCGGTTCATTAGTCCAATTCATATGAATTGAACCGATTCAATACAGCGAATATATGCTGCAATCGGCCGCTGTCAAGCTAAATTGAATCGGTTCAAGGAATCGGCCATATTGAGCGGCAGGGGCTGGAGAAAGCCATGGCGAAAGCCGCCAAGCTCGCCGACGTCGCCAAAGCCGCAGGGGTGTCCCAGGGCACCGCCTCCAACGCCTTCAACCGGCCGGAACTGGTGCGACCGGAGGTGCGCGAGCGCGTCGAGGCCTCGGCCAGGGCCCTCGGCTATGGCGGCCCCGACCCCAAGGGCCGATTGCTGCGCGCCGGCAAGGTCAACGCCATCGGCGTGGTCGTCATGGACCATCTCGGCTACTTCTTCCGGGATCCCTTCAATCGCGAATTCATGGCCGGCCTGTCGGAGGTCTGCGACGAACTCGGCGCCGGCATTTCGCTGATCTCGGCGATGGACCAGAAGTCGGCCGCCTGGACCATCGAGACGGCGGTTGTCGATGGCTTTGTCGTGCAGTGCCTCGACCAGGGCGACCGCCTGATCGAACTGGCGAAGCGGCGCAAGCTGCCGTTCGTCGCGGTTGACCTCGACCCCGGTCCCGGCGCCGGCTTTATTTCGATCGACGACCGGCGCGGCGCGCGCGAGGCTGCCGGGCACCTGCTCGCCCTCGGCCATCGCCGCTTCGCCATCCTCGCCTTGGAACTTGTCGGCGACGGTCGTGTCGGTCCGGTCGATCGCGAGCGCCGGCTCGCCGCCGCCTACCAGTCGACGCGCGACCGCCTGCTCGGTTACGGCGACGCGCTCGCCGCCGCCGGCATTTCGATCGACGAAGTGCCGATCGTCGAATCGCTGAACGACAGCGAGGCCGCCACCGGCGCCGCCACCCTCCTCGACCTCGCCCCGCATGCGACCGCCGTGTTGGCGATGTCCGATGTGCTCGCCATCGCCGTCGTCAATGAGGCCCGCAAGCGCGGGATCGACGTGCCCGGGCAACTTTCCGTGGTCGGCTTCGACGATGTCGCCGAAGCCGCCGCGACGACGCCGCCGCTCACCACCGTGCACCAGCCGATCGCCGAAAAGGGCCGCCTCGCCGCCCACATGATTTTCGACCGCGGCCCGCCGCGCCGCGAACTCCTGCCCGTCCGCCTTGTCATCCGCGGGACGACGGCGCCGCCCCCGCCGGACCCGCCCACGGCGCCCTGAAATCTCGTCGTTTCGCCGCCGCGATTCAGGTCCCCTTAACCCTCCGCGCGCAATGGTAAAGGCTTGGTACTGTTTGCGTGCGGGGCGTGGAAAATGCGGAAAAATTCGGGATATTTCGGGCGGGGATTGGCATCTATCGGCCTGATGGCTTTTGCGGCGATGATGGTTGCTCCGGGCGCCGCGCCCGAGGCGGCTTCATTGTCGGTGCCGGGAGCCGAAAAAGCGGTGAGCGGGCTGCCAGTGCCGCGCTTCGTCAGCCTGAAGGCGGGCCGGGTCAATGTCCGCGTCGGGCCGGGTGAGGACTACAAGGTCGCCTGGATCTTCACCAAGCCGGGCCTGCCCATCGAGGTCATCCAGGAATTCGATAACTGGCGCCGTATCCGCGATTCCGACGGCGCCGTCGGCTGGGTCTTCCAGAGCCTCCTGTCGGGCAAGCGCACCGCGGTAGTGACGCCCTGGCAGAAGGGCGACCCGCACCCGATCCGTTCCGACGATACGCCCGACGCCACCATCAACGCCTATCTCGAGCCGGGCGTCCTCGGCACCGTCGACCGCTGCCGCGATTCCTGGTGCCGTATTTCCGGCGCGGGCTACAGCGGGTGGATTCCGGCGAACCAGCTCTGGGGCGTCTACGCCGACGAGAAGATCGACTGAGGCCGCCGGGCTACGGGTGCCACCAGCGTCCGCCAAGGACGATGCCGTCGGCGACGATCCGCTGGCTGCCGCGCATGACCTCGCCGACGACGTCGACATAGTCAAAGGATCCGTCTTCGACCCGGAAGATGGTGGCGTCGCCGAGCGCGCCCGGCGCGAAGGTGCCGAGGTCCGGCCGGCGCATGGCCGCCGCGGCGGTGGTCGTGGTCGAGCGGATGACGTCGGCGAGCGGCATCCCCATGCACAGGAACTTCGACAGCGTCGTCGTCTGGTCGAATACCGGCCCGTCGAGGTTGAGGACATGGATATCCGATGAGATCGTGTCGGGCAGGAACCCGGCGGCGAGCATGGCACGCCCTGTCTTGAACGCGAACGAGCCCATGCCGTGTCCGACGTCGAAGAGGACGCCACGGGCGCGCGCGTCTAGCACCGCCTGCTTGACCGCGCCCTGGCCGCTCACCGGGGTGTTGGGGAAAGGGCGGAAACAGTGGGTGATCACGTCGCCGGGCCGCAGCCGCTGCAGCACTTCCTCGTAGCTCGGCGGCGGCTCGTCGATATGGGCCATCAGCGGCAGGCCGGTTTCCTCGGCGACGCTGAGCGCGATGTCGAGGGGCACGATCCCCGACGATCCGCTGGCGTGCCGTCCGACGCGCACCTTGATGCCGACCACGACGTCGCGGTTGGCGTTGGCGACCTCGACGGCTTCCGCCGGGCTCATCAGGCGAAGGTCGCCGCTCTCGCCGACCATGATCCGTTTGGAGAAGGCGAAGATGCCGGCGAAGGAGACGTGCAGGTAGGCGAAGATGCGCGCCCCGCTCGGCTCGATGACGTGCTTGCGGAAGCCGGCGAAGTTCCCGGCGCCGGCGCTGCCGGCGTCGACCATCGTGGTGACGCCGCTCTTCCGGGCCAGCTCGGTCGCGTCGACGCCGAGCGATGTCCCGCCCCAGTAGACGTGGGTGTGCAGGTCGATGAAGCCCGGCGAGACGTAGCTGCCGGAAACGTCGCGCACGTCGGCGCCGTTGCGGGCCAGGCGCTCACCGATCTCGGCGACGCGGCCGTCGCGGAAGGCCAGGTCGGCGACCCGGTCGATACCGCGGCCCGGATCGTAAACCCTGCCGTTCGCGAGAATAAGATCGTAGCCCGCCATGATCCGGCGATCGCGCCCCTAGCTCTTGATTCGCCGCAGCCGCACGACGACGTCGACGCGGCTGATCTCGTAGCCGGCCGGCGGTTCGGGCAAATGGCCGACGCCGAGTTTCCCCGCCGGAATGTCGATCACGGCGTCGTCGTCCTCGACGAAGAAGTGATGGTGATCCGAGGTGTTGGTATCGAAATAGGTCTTCGAACCGTCGACGATCACTTCGCGCAGCAATCCCGAACCGGTGAACTGGTGGAGCGTGTTGTAGATGGTGGCCAGCGAAACCGGGACGCGCTGCATCAGCGCCTCCTCGTGCAGTCCCTCGGCCGAAATGTGGCGATGGCCTTTGCCGAAAAGGATTTCGGCCAGCGCCTGACGCTGGCGCGTCGGCCGCAGGCCGGATCGGCGGAGCATCGCGCGGACATCGCTCCGCACCCTCTCGGGATGAGGAATCAAAACCTGGTCCATTCCTGTATTCCATTGGCCGCGCGGTTCAAGGCCGCGGGTTTCACGGGCGCGACTATAGGGTTCCACCGCCGCCCGCGCAACGAAATGCAAAGGTTGCAGGCCGCAAATCATGCATGCTGCAAGTCCGGCGGGCACCGCGATCCGGACGTTAACTTCGTTGCCGTTCCGCGGAGCGGAAGGAGCGCGGTTGCGGCGACCGCCGCGCTCGCCGATATATGGCGAGGGAATCGGTATGGTGTTAGAAGGCGGACAAGCTCCTCGCTCTCGGGGGCGGCCTCGTTGAGGCACTCCGGCAAGCTGGTGACCATGCAGTCGGCATCGTTGAAGGAAACGCAGGCAGGGATGGACGAGCGCGCATCGAGCTTCGACTACGAGGCACTTCTCTCCTGTGGACGCGGTGAACTTTTCGGCGACGGCAATGCGCAATTGCCGCTGCCGCCGATGCTGATGTTCGATCGCATCACCGCGATCTCCGAAAACGGCGGCGAGCACGGCAAGGGCCAGATCACCGCCGAACTCGATGTCAAGCCGGACCTCTGGTTCTTCGCCTGCCACTTCAAGGGCGACCCGGTCATGCCCGGCTGTCTCGGTCTCGATGCGCTCTGGCAGATGCTCGGCTTCTTCCTCGGCTGGCTGGGCGCCCCCGGACGCGGACGGGCCCTCTCTGTCGGCGAGGTCAAGTTTTCGGGCATGGTGTTGCCGAAGGTGAAGCTCGTCCAGTATGGCGTCGAGCTGAAGCGCGTGCTGCGCTCGCGGCTGGTGCTGGGCATCGGCGACGGCTGGCTGAAGGCCGATGGCGAGACCATCTATCGTGCGAAGGACCTGAAGGTGGGTCTCTTCAAGGATGCGGCGCCGGCGCCCGGCTAGGTCCGCGCGCGGTTAACCGGGGCAGGGGGTTCCCCGACCAGGATGACGGAATCGAGGCCAGGATGAAGCGGGTCGTCGTGACGGGCATGGGTATCGTGTCGTCGATCGGCAACACGACGCAGGAAGTGCTCGCTTCGCTCCGCGAAGCGCGCTCCGGGATCGTGCGCGCCGAGAAATATGCCGAGCTCGGCTTTCGCTGCCAGGTCCACGGCGCGCCGACCCTCGATCCCGAGGGGATGATCGATCGCCGCGCCATGCGCTTCCACGGCGGCGGCACCGCCTGGAACCACGTCGCCATGGACCAGGCGATCCGCGATTCGGGCCTCGACGAGAGCGACATCTCCAACGATCGCACCGGCATCGTCATGGGTTCCGGCGGCCCCTCGACGCGGACCATCGTCGAGGCCGCCGACATCACCCGCAGCAAGGGCCCGAAGCGGGTTGGCCCCTTCGCCGTCCCCAAGGCGATGTCGTCGACCGCGGCGGCGACCCTCGGCACCTGGTTCAAGATCCGCGGCGTCAACTATTCCATCTCCTCGGCCTGCGCGACCTCGAATCACTGCATTGGCAACGGCGCCGAGCTGATCCAGTGGGGCAAGCAGGACATCGTCTTTGCCGGCGGCTGCGAGGAGCTCGACTGGACGCTGTCGGATCTCTTCGACGGCATGGGCGCGCTCTCCTCCCATTACAACGATCGCCCGGCGGTCGCCTCGCGCGCCTACGACGTCAACCGCGACGGCTTCGTCATCGCCGGCGGCGCCGGCGTCGTGGTGCTGGAAGAGCTCGAGCATGCGCGGGCGCGCGGCGCCCGCATCTACGGCGAGATCGTCGGCTACGGCGCCACCTCCGACGGCTACGACATGGTCGCGCCGTCGGGCGAGGGCGCGGTGCGCTGCATGCAGATGGCGCTCGCCGGCGTGGACGGGAAGATCGACTACATCAACCCGCATGCCACCTCGACCCAGATCGGCGACCTGAAGGAAATCGAGGCGATCCGGGCGGTTTTCGGCGACAAATGCCCGCCGATCTCGGCAACCAAATCGCTTACCGGACATTCACTGGGGGCAACCGGCGTGCAGGAGGCGATCTACTGCCTCTTGATGATGCAGAACGGCTTCATCACGAAATCGGCCCACATCGACGAACTCGATCCGGCGTTCGCCGACATGCCGATCGTGCGCGAACGCGTCGACAACGTATCGCTCGACACGGTGCTCTCTAATTCCTTCGGATTCGGCGGCACCAACGCAACGCTGGTGCTCCAGCGTTACGCGGCATAGAAGTACGGGGCGGGGCGGGGGAGAACCAAATGACTTCCGGCATGATGCACGGCAAGCGCGGTCTCATCATGGGGGTCGCCAACGACCACTCCATCGCCTGGGGCATCGCCAGGGCCCTGGCGGCGGCGGGCGCCGAACTCGCCTTCACCTACCAGCCGCCGACGCTCGACAAGCGCGTGCGCCCGCTGGCGAAATCCGCCGGCAGCGATTTCATCATCCCCTGCGACGTCGCGCTCGATCCGGATGCCGAGGATCCCGCGGCGCTCGACAAGGTCTTTGCCGCGCTCGCCGAGCGCTGGGACTCGATCGATTTCGTCGTCCACGCCATCGCGTTCTCCGACAAGACCGAGCTGAAGGGCCGCTACGCCGACACGACGCGCGCCAACTTCAAGAAGACGATGCTAATCTCGTGCTTCTCCTTCACCGAGGTCGCGCGGCGCGCTGCCAGGATGATGCCGAATGGCGGTGCGCTGCTGACGCTCACCTACGGCGGCTCCACCCGGGTGATGCCGAACTACAACGTCATGGGCGTCGCCAAGGCCGCGCTCGAGGCCTCGGTGCGCTACCTTGCCGTCGATTTCGGCGAGAAGGCGATCCGCGTCAACGCCATCTCGGCCGGCCCGGTGCGCACGCTGGCCGGCTCCGGCGTCGCCGATGCCCGCCTCATGTTCAATTTCCAGAACCGCCATTCGCCCCTCGGCCGCTCCGTCACCATCGACGAGATCGGCAATACGGCGCTCTATCTCCTCTCCGACATGTCGTCGGCGGTGACCGGCGAGATTCACTTCGTCGACTCCGGCTACAACATCGTCTCCATGCCGCGACCGAGGGAACTGAAGGTCCAGGAGGCGCGCGAGGAGGCGGAAACCGAAACCGCTCCGCAGCTCGGAAAAGAGCCGCCCCTGCAGATGCGGCGGCTGAGCCTCATCCCCGGCTCGCTCGCCGCCGAGCGCTTCCTGCCCCCGCTCCGGCGCTCGTTCATGGCCGCCTGGCAGCAGATGGCGATGTCCGCCAAGCGCTGGTCGCGGTAACGCTCAAACACGAGTCGTCGCAACTAGCGAAATGCTAATTGTGATTGAGCGGTTGCTGGCAATCTGCTACGCTTCGGCATGAAGCAGATCGCGTTCAGCCGCGAAGCGTTCAAGACTCTGACACATCTGCCAGCAAACAGGGCGAAACTGATCCGCGCCAAAATCGAGCAATATGCCCGCTCTCCGACGAGCCTCGCCAACAATGTCCGAATGCTTAAGGGCGAGGCAGGATTCTTTCGACTTCGAGTCGGCGATTGGCGCGTCATCTTCCGCGAGGATGCGACAACCATCGCCATTGTCCGAATCGGCTCTCGTGGGAGCGTATACGAGTGAAAAGGGGCAGGCCCCAGGATAGGCACGATCCATGAATGCTCAGACCATCACCAGCCCAAAGGGCGAGAAGCTCGTCGTTATTCCCGAGAAGGAATACCGCGCCCTGCTTGCCGCGGCGGAAGATGCGAAAGACGTCCGGGCCGTTCGACGCTTCGAGCAGGCCCTCGCAGCCGGAGAGGAAGAGCTCGTTCCCGCCGCGGTGGTTGATCGGATTCTTGCCGGTGAAAACCGCATCCGGGTCTGGCGCGAGCATCGAGGTCTCGCCGTCAAGGATCTTGCCAGGGCCGCCGGGATTGCTGCCGCCTACCTTTCCCAGGTCGAAACCGGCAAGCGCGATGGAACCATCGAGACGTATCGCAAGATTGCCGGGGCGCTTGGCCTCACCCTCGATGAAATTGCCGGGTAGGCAACTTCACGACCCGACCCGCGTCACCGCGATCCCCGAGTTCTCCATCGCGGCCAGGCGCGGCAGCCTCAGCCCAGGCGCCACCTCCGCCGCGAGCTGCCGTATGCCGCCCATCCGCCGCGCCTTCTTGGCGGCATGGCTGTCGGCGATGTCGCGCAGCCGATGGTCGAGGAACGGGTTGCGGAAGCGCTCGATGACGGTGCGCCGGTATTCCGGCGCCTCGGCGATGCCTGCGGCGGCGAGGACCGGCAGCACCTCCTCGTCATAGATCGCATCGAGCCAGGTTCGCATCGCCGGCTCGGCAAGGATTTCGCGCACCGTCTCGTCGGCGCGGCGCTTCTCGCCGATCCAGCGCTCGGCGAGGCAGGTGTGTCCGAGGTTGAGGATGAACAG
The DNA here is from genome assembly GCA_038323025.1 of Hyphomicrobiales bacterium. Lineage (GTDB taxonomy): Bacteria > Pseudomonadota > Alphaproteobacteria > Rhizobiales > Kaistiaceae > JAFKKF01. The sequence continues at coordinate 7,877 of JBBQGL010000008.1, read as the reverse complement.
CTTCAGCCGCTCGGTGACCTTCAGGTCGTCGACCATGCGGATGTTGCGATGGATGCAGGGCGGCTGCAGGCGCGGCTGCCGCTCGATCGCCCAGAGCGCGTACGGCTCGGCGATCGCGCCGGCCGGCTCCAGCGATCCTGAGACGATGCGGTCGACCAGGCTGTTGGCGAAGACGCAGGTCTCGCGCAGCCAGGTCCGGAATTCCGCGGGCAGGCCCGATCGCTCCGCTATGCCGTCGCAGAGCCCGCGCAGCACAGCGCCGTTGGAAGGCACCAGCTCGCACGGGAAAAGCGTGATCGGCGCGGCGCTTTTCCGGAAACGCGCCGCGAGCAGCTTGGTCAGCTTCCCCGGGAACGATATGGCCCGGCCGTCGCCGATGGTCTCGTCGGCCGGCATGGCGTAGCCGGCATCGCCGGTGTTGGAGATCGCCGACGTCGCCTCGTCGACAAAGATGCGCTCGACCTCCGCCCAGTCGGACTCGGCCGACAGGCCGCGCGCGATGCTCCGGGTGTGCTCGGTGCGCTCGACCGGCCCCCCGTTCTCGAGGCCGCGGATGACGATCGGGATCGGACGTCCGTCGAAGGCGGCGAGCCGGCCGGCGTGCTCGGCCGCTCCGCTGGTCTGCACCACCGTGATCGGCCCGACGTCCTGGCCTTCCGCCATGGCGTCCGAGATGAACAGGTCGGCGTGCGCCTGCAGGAAGCGGCTCGTGCCGAACTGGACGATCGGGGTCCTCATCCCCTCCTCAAACCGTGACCACCGCCTTCAGGGGCGGCGAATCGGAGGCGAGCCAGGCCGGCATTGCCTTGGGCAGCCCGGCGAGCGTGTCCGTGTGCGTGTTCAGCGCGTCCATCGGGATGTGGCCCGCCCGCATCGCCGCCATCACCGTATCGAAGTCGCGCTTCACCGCGTTCCGCGTTGCCAGCAGCTTCATTTCCTTCCGGTGGAACTCGGGATCGTCGAAGGTGATGCTGGCTTTCAGCACGCCGACGAAGACGAGCGTTCCGCCGCTGGCGACGTAGGCGAACGATTTCTCCATCGCGCGCGCGTTGCCGGTGGCGTCGTAGACGATGTCGAAGAGGTCGCCGCCGGTCAGCTGCTTCGCCTCGTCCAGCGCGCCGTCGCCCGAGACGATGGTCGAGGGGAAGCCGACGGTGTTGCGCATGTAGGCAAGCCGCGCCGGCGAGATGTCCATCACGGTCACATCGCCGCCGGCGAGCCGTGCGAAGAAGGCGGTGCCGTTGCCGATCGGCCCGGCCCCGACCACCAGCACGCGGTCGCCCGGCTTGATCTCCGACCGCCAGACCGCATGCGCGCCGATGGCGAGGAATTCGACCATCGCCGCATCGCGGAAGCTGAGGTCGTCCGCCGGATAGAGGTTGCCTTCCGGCATCAGGATGCGCTCGCACATGCCGCCGTCGGTATGGACGCCGAGGCATTTCAGCGTCGCGCAGCAATTGAACTTGCCCTTCCGGCAGGCGACGCAGGTGCCGCACGAGAGGTACGGATTGATCACCACCCGCGTCCCAGGTCTCAGCCGGCTGCCGGCGGGAACTTCGGCGACGGTGCCCGACAGTTCATGACCCATCACGCGCGGATAGACGAGAAACGGGTGGTGGCCGGTGAAGATGTGGAAATCGGTGCCGCAGATGCCGATCGTGTTGATGTCGACCGCTACCAGGCCGTCGCGCGTCGTCGGCTTCGGCCGCTCGATCAGTTCCAGCCGCCCCGGCTCGACGCAGATCACTGCTCTCATGGCGTTCCTCTCCTCGTCCCGCGCTCTTTGGGGGCCTTGCCCCCGGTGATAGCGCGGCGTTGGCGGCGTGTCGCGCCCTGCGACATTCGGTCCGAAGCCCCCCTCATTGCGCCGGCGGCGGCATCGTCTCCGGCACGGGGCAACGATCCATGATGCCGGACCAGATCGTCTCTTCTTCTGCGGTGAGCCGGCCGGACATGACGTGGACGGTGATCCCGGCCTTGGCCGATTCGCTCGCCATGCACGTGCACGCGGAGGCGCACGCCTCCCTGGTGCCGGAGCCGGTCGAGCGGCAGTTGACCGAGCACTGGTTGACGAAGCGGTCGTTGAGCGCGCTGTCGCTGACCCCGATGAATGCCGTCCACAGATAGATGATGCCGACCATGATCGGCTGGTGGATGAGGTAGAGCGCCAGGCTCCACCGGCCCATGAGGGCGAGTGTCTGGCCCGCCAGGCCCGTGGGCGACCAGCCGGCCAGTCTCTCCTCGCTGCCATAGGCAAGGAACAGGCGCCCGCAGGCGACGCCGGCAAGCACGACGCCGAACCAGGGAAAGACCGGCACATAGTCGACCGAGGGGATCGGGTTCGCCGCGAGCCCGAGCCACACCAGCCACGGCGCATCGAAGGACGGCCCGGTGAGCAATCCGGGCAGGACGAGGCAGATCACCGCGGCGATGGCCGTCAGCCAGATCGGTGCCCGGATGAAGGGGAGGGCGAGCACGCTCGCCACCAGGATCTCGTGGAGAACGCCGAAATAGACGAACTGGTCGGGGGAGAACAGGTAGGTGCCGAGGCTGACCAGCGCCGCGGCGCCCGCCAGGATCGCCAGCCGGCGCAGATAGGGCGTCCGCCGGAAACCGTTCTTCTGCGCCAACACCAGGTTGAAGCCGACGAGGCCGAGGAATGTCCCGGCGATCAGGTGGGCGAAAGTCTTCCACCACGGGTCGTTGACCACGTCGATGGCGACGATGCCATAGGCCGAGAAGTCCCAGGACAGGTGGTAGATGACCATCGCCACGATGGCGAGGCCGCGGAGCGCGTCGATCGCCCCGAACCGGCCGGCCTGGCGTGCGGCGGCCAACCTGAAACTGACCATCGCGACGTTCCTCGCCCGGCGGAAGGGCCGCGATCTTGGCAAGCCCCCACTCCGCGCGCAACCGCCATGGGTCCTCCGCGTGCCGCGCCGCCTGCCAAGAAGGTGGACAGAGGCCGGGAAGCTCTGTATTTCAGCGGTCGCCGGGATAGCCGTCCGGCTATTGTGCGTTGCAAACCCGATGCGACCGCTGCAATATCCGGCCGCTTTCGGTCGGAATGCCTTTGGCCGAAGCAGCAATAAGGTTACTGGAGACATCATGTCGTCGACGTTCGAGGTCGTGGCCAAGGTCATTTCGGAGACGAGCGAGATCCCGCTCGAGCAGATCACCCCCGAATCCCACACCATCGACGACCTGGGCATCGACAGCCTCGATTTCCTCGACATCGTCTTTGCGCTGGACAAGAAGTTCGGCATCAAGATCCCGCTCGAGGCCTGGACCGAGGAGGTCAATCAGGGCCGCGCCTCGGTTGACGACTACTTCATCCTGAAAAATCTCTGCGCCCGGATCGACGAGCTGGTCGCGGCCAAGACGGCCTGATATCCGGAAATGCGGCTCGAATATTTTGAGATGATCGACCGCGTCGATTTGTTCGACGCCGAGCGGGGTCATATCGAGACCACGTCGGTGGTTCCGGCAGCCGACGAGAGCCCCGTCTTCGAGGGCCATTTTCCGAGCTACCCGATCGTCCCCGGCGTTCTCCTCCTCGAGACCATGAATCACAACGCCGGCTGGCTGATCATGGGGCTCAACAAGCGTACGCGCATGCCTTTCTTCGTCGGTTCGCGCAAGCTGAAGGTGCGGAAATTCGTCACCCCCGGCCAGATCCTCAAGGGCCAGGCGGATCTCGTCCACGAGGGTTCCGGCTTCGCCGTCACCCGGGGCCAGCTTCGCATCGGCAATGATCTCATCGCCGAGGCCGAGATGACGATGATGATCATGGATTTCCCTTCAGCCCGGTTCAAAGCCGAACTGGAAGCGCGCGCGCTGAAGATCGGCATGGTCACCGCGGTCGGCGCGTGAACCGGGCCCTCCGCCGATGACGCGCGAGGTCTGGATCACCGGCATTGGCCTCACCTCCAGCCTCGGCGAGGGGCTCGACGCCCACTGGCGGGCGCTTGCCGAGGCCGACGTACCGCACCCGGTCATCGACCAGAAGATCTGTGCGCCATACCCGGTGCACCCGATGGTGCCGCTCAATCTCGACCTTCAGATCCCCAAGAAGGGCGATCAGCGCCAGATGGAGAACTGGCAGCGCGTCGGCACCTACACCGCCGGCCTGGCCATCGACGATGCCGGGCTGAAGGGCGATGTCGGCGTCCTGTCGCGCATGCACCTGATCGTCGCCGCGAGCGGCGGCGAGCGCGATTTCGCCGCCGATGCCGGCATTCTCGAGGGCCTCGGGACGGCGGCGAACCCCGAGGAATTCCTGAACGAACGGCTGACCAGCGACCTGCGCCCGACGCTTTTCCTCGCCCAGCTTCCGAACCTGCTCGCCGGCAACATCTCCATCGTCCACAAGGTCACGGGCTCGTCGCGCACGTTCCTCGGCGAGGAATCGGCCGGGGTGAGCGCCGTCGAGGTCGCCGCCCGCCGCATCCGCGCCGATCAGGGCGACGTCTTCCTCGTCGGCGGCACGTCGATCGCCGAGCGCAAGGACGTGCTGATCACGCTGGTTGGCGGCGGCTTCTGCTGGAAGGGCGAGCCGCTGTCGGTCTGGGCCCGGCCCGAGCGCGGCGGCGGCGCCATCTTCGGCTCGGTCGGCGCCTTTCTCGTCCTCGAGGCCCGCGAGCACGCCGAGGCGCGCGGGCGGAAGCCTTACGCCAGGCTCGGCCCGGTCCTCTCCGACCGCAGCGCCCGCCGGCCCGGCGAGGCCGCCGCCAACGGCGCCCGCCAGTTTGCCGCCATCCGCGCCGCCGCTCCTGGCAAATCTCTCGCCGTGCTGTCCGCCGCCACCGGCATGGCCGGTCCGACCCGCGAGGAGCACGATCTTCTGGCCGGATTGATCGCCGGCGGCGAGGTCGCTACGGTCCGGGGTACCGCGAACCTCCTTGGCAGCTGCCTGGAGGCGAATTTCGCGGCCGAGGTGGGGCTTGCCGCCCTTGCTCTCTCGCGCGACGGCTTTTACCGGCCGTTCGAGGCGACCGGCTTCGAGACGCCGTTGGCCGCGCCGCCGGATGCGGTGGTGGCGACCTGCTGGGGCATCTGGCGCGGCGAGGGCATGGGCCTGATCGAACGGGTCGCGTAAGGGCGTAGGAGATCGGAACATGGCGGCAGGTCTGCGCGATCATATGGGCCGTCCGGTCGTGGCGGTCACCGGCATCGGCGCCGTGTCGTCGCTTGGCGTCGGCCTCACCGAGAACTGGGCGGCGCTCACCGCCGGCCGTTCCGGCATCCATCGCATCTCGCGCTTTCCGGTGGCGCACCTGCGTACCACCATCGCCGGCACGATCGACTACCTCGACCGCGATTCGCGCGGGCTGACGCTTGCCGTCGGCGAGATGGCGGCCGACGAGGCCATCGTCGGCGCCGGCATCGGCAGCCCCGGCAATTTTCCCGGTCCCCTCTTCGTCGCCGTCCCTCCCGTCGAGGTCGACTGGAAGACGCGCAAGCGCCTCTACGGCGCCTCCAATCCGGCGAGCGGCGATGCCTATGATCGCATGCTCGCGGTTGCCGACGCGGCCAACGACCGCAGCGAATACGACGAGTTCATGTTCGCCAATGTCGGCGAGAAGCTGGCCGATCGCTTCGGCACCAGAGGCGCGCCGATTTCGCTCACCACCGCCTGCGCCTCCGGCGCCACCGCCATCCAGCTTGGCGTCGAGTCGATCCGCCGCGGCGAGACCGACGCGGCGCTCTGCATCGGCACCGACTGTTCCGTGACCGCCGAATCGGTGATCCGCTTCCTCCTGCTTTCCGCCCTCTCCAATGCCAACGAGAATCCCGAGGAAGCGGCCAAGCCCTTCTCCAAGGATCGCGACGGCTTCGTCATCGCCGAAGGCGCCGCTGCCCTGGTGCTCGAGAACTACGACACGGCACGCGCCCGCGGCGCGCGCATCCTCGCCATCGCCCGCGGCGCCGCCGAGAAATCCGACGATTTCCATCGCACGCGATCCAAGCCCGACGGCTCGGCGGTGATCGGCGCGCTGCGCAACACCTTCGCCGACGCGGGCATGAGCCCGGACGAGATCGAGTACATCAACGCCCACGGTACCGGCACGCCCGAGAACTACAAGATGGAGGCGATGTCGCTGGAGGCCGTGTTCGGCCAGCGCCTGCACGGCGTCCCGATCAGTTCGAACAAGTCGATGATCGGCCACACGCTTTCGGCCGCCGGCGCCATCGAGGCGGTGTTCTCCATCCACACCATGCAGACCGGCGTCATCCCGCCGACGATCAACTACAAGGTCCCCGACCCGACCATCACCCTCGACGTGGTTCCCAACCACGCTCGCGTCCAGTCGGTGAAGTCGGTCCTCTCCAATTCCTTCGGCTTCGGCGGCCAGAACGCGTGCCTCATCTTCGCCGCGGAGCCGGCGTGACCGCGCGGCGCATCGCCGAAAGGGATTCCGCCTGATGCGTTCGCTCCAGCTTCTCGCCAACCGTTCGCTGGCGATCACCGAGATGGACGAGCCGCCGCCGCCCGCGGCGGGCGAGGTGCAGGTGCGCATCGGCGCGCTGGCGCTGAACCACATCGACGTGTGGGGCTGGCGCGGCATGGCCTTCGCCAAGCGCAAGCTGCCGATCGTGGTCGGCGTCGAGGCGGCGGGCACCGTGACGGCGGTCGGCGACGGCGTCGGCGACCTGCGCACCGGCGACATCGTTGCGCTCTTCGGCGCCGAGACCTGCGGCCACTGCAAGGAATGCCGGGCCGGCCGCGACAATCTCTGCGAGAACGTGCGCGGCATCCGCGGTTTCCATGTCGACGGCCTCGCCCGCGAGCGCGTCAACGTCGCCGCGCGCCTCGCCATCAAGGCGCCGCCGGGGGTGAGCGTCGTCGCCGCCGCCACCGCGCCGGTGACCTACGGCACCCCCGAGCACATGCTTTTCGACAACGCCAGGCTCGCCGAAGGCCAGACCATTCTCGTCCAGGCCGGCGGCAGCGGCATCGGCACCGCCGCCATCCAGCTGTCGAAGGCGGTGGGCGCAACCGTCATCACCACGGTCGGCTCGAACGACAAGATCGAGAAGGCGAAGGCCCTCGGCGCCGATCACGTCATCAACTACCGCGAGGACCGCTTCGAGGGCGTCGTCCGCAAGCTCACCCAGAAGCGCGGCGTCGACGTGGTCTTCGAGCATGTCGGCCCCGATACCTTTCAGGCGAGCATGTTCTGCCTGAAGCGGGGCGGCACGCTGGTCACCTGCGGCTCGACCACCGGCGTCGAGTCGAAGATCAACCTGTTCCAGCTCTACCAGCAGCAGCTCCGCCTGATCGGCAGCTTCGGCTGCACCATCCGCAATCTCCGCGATTCGCTGGCGAAGATGGCCGCCGGCATCGCCCGGCCGGTGATCGACACCACCATCGCCCTCGACGACATCGATGCTGCCCTGAGCCGCATGGAATCCCGCCAGGTCTTCGGCAAGATAATCGTCACCCTATGACCGATCTCGCCGACCCACCGCCTGCCACGCTGAACCGGCCCGCGCCGGCGGCCGCCGCCGCGCGTCCCGCGCCGGCCGCAGCGGCTGCCGAGGCGCCGCCGGCTTCCGGCGACAAGCGCTCGGCGATCGGCCAGCGCGCCATCGCCGCCTTGATGCATTTCCAGTTCGAGCTCGCGCGCTTGCTCGGCCGCCGTTTCGCCTCCGCCTTCGCCAGCGTGGTGACGCGCGAGATCGGGCCGTTCGTCGGCGAGCACAAGATCGGCCTCGACAACCTCGCCGCCGCGTTCCCGGAGAAGGCTCCCGAGGAGCGCGCCCGCATTCTTGCAGGTGTGTGGGACAATCTCGCCCGCACCACCATGGACTACGCCTTCCTGCAGGAGCTGGTCGCCGAGTTCGACCCCGACCGGCCGAAGGGCACGCGCCTC
>JBBQGL010000007.1:0-46412 GCA_038323025.1 Hyphomicrobiales bacterium | reverse complement strand
AGCGCACCGCCGACGCCCATCGAATTGCGGTGGAGCTTCTCGTAAAAACGCAGCCAGTCGACCACGACCTTGCCGAGCGGTGTTTGTATCTTCTCGAACTCGGCATATTGCGCCGCCTCGACCAGCACCTGCATGGTGACGTCAAGCCCGACCATGGTGAGCGGAACCCCGCTGTCGAGCACGATCTTCAGCGCCTCGGGATCGCAGAAGGCGTTGAATTCCGTCGGCGTGATGATCTCGCTCTTCCGGTAGAACACGCCGCCCATCCAGACCAGCTGCTTGATCTTCGACAGGACATGCGGGTGCTTCAGGATCATCAGCCCGATGTTGGATAGCGGTCCCGTCGCGACCACATGGATCGGCTCCGGCTGAGCCAGGAGACGCTCGGCGAGGAAGTCGACCGCGTGCCGGGGCTCGACCTTCCTGGTCGGCATCGGAAGATAGGGTGAGCCCTCGAGGCCGCTCGGCCCGTCGGCCGTGCCAAGCACGAGGGGGCGGGCGAGCGGCCGGTGGCAGCCCTGCGCCACCGGCACTGCGCCGGCGCCGATGAATTCGAGAATGCGCAGGCAGTTGGCCGTCGTCTTCTCGACCTCGGCGTTGCCGCAGGTCGTGGTCACGCCGAGAAGATCGATGGCCTTGGATCGATGCGCCATGACCAACGCGATCGCATCGTCGTGGCCGGGATCGCAATCCAGAAGGACAGGCGTAGGGACCCGGGTCATGCTCTTGCCTCCCCCGGTACCCGCCCGCGTTCGTAGCGTGCCATCGTTTCCTTGAAGATCGAGAGGAATCGGCGACCGTCGATGCCGGTGCAGATGCGGGTAGTCTTCGGCCCGCTTCGCGGCAGGATCTGCCGGCCGCGATAGGCCACCGTCTGGCCCCGGGCGATGCGCCCGTCGAGTACGACATCGACGAACAGGGGCTCCGTCATCGCGCAGAGATCGGGGGCGAAGGAAAGCGCGGCCGTGATCACGTCGTCCATCGGGAAGCCGACGAGATCAAAGAACTCGCGCCAGATGTCGATGTAGATCGGGAAGACCGCTTCGATCATCCGGACGACCGGATTGTCGGTTGCGACGCTCGCCAGATCGGCAAGATCGTCGCGGGTCAGCATGCCGGTTGCCGCGCGATTATCCTCGCAGACGTCGAGGGGCACGAGGATCCTGTCGACATCGGCGTTGAGAACGATGCGCGATGCCTCCGGATCCGCCCAGATATTGTATTCGGCAACCGGCGTCATGTTGCCCGGCGTCGAGAAAGCCCCGCCGAGCACTATCAGCCGCTTGAGCAGCTTTCCGAGCCCGGGTTCCTGCAGGAAAGCCATCGCTGCGTTGGTAAGCGGACCGGTGGTCACCAGCGTGATCTCGCCGGGCGCGGCGCGGGCGGTGTCGAGAATGAAGTCGACGGCGTGCCTCGCGATGGGCGCGATGGTTGGAAGCGGCGCCTTGGGGTTAAAGCTCTTCAGGCGGTCGCCAAAGCGGGCGACCAGGCGTTTCTCGAAATGGACCGGGGCCTCCATGTCGGCCTTTGCATTGCCGACGATCGGCCGCCACGCGCCGGCCGCGACGGGGATATTCTCCCGGCCGGCCAGCGTCAGCGTGTTGAGGACCACATTGGTCACTTGCTCGATGCCCCCGGCGGCGCCGGTCACGGTCGTAACGCCTTCCAGTTTCAGTGCCGGCGAGGCCGCGGCGAACAGAACGGCGAGGATGTCATCGCCGGCCGAATCGACGTCAAGAATGATGCGTTCCATCTTACCCCTTGGATTCCTGAGCCGGTTTGACCGAGAGCACACGCCCCATCGTTGCAAGGGTCTCCCGGATGATGCGCGGCCGCGCGCGATACGAGAGCGCAAAGAGGGCCGCGAGCGCGACGAGATAGGGAACGGCGAGCACGAGATAGGACGAGATGCCGAGGGTCTGCAGCCTGAGCGACAGTGCGTCGGAGAAGCCGAAGAGCAGGCACCCGAGAACGATCTTCAGCGGATCGCCGTTGGAGAAGATCAGGATCGCAACCGCCATGAAGCCCCGCCCCGCCGACATGTTTTCCGTGAACATGGTCGTGTAACCCAGCGAGAGATGAGCGCCGGCGAGGCCCGCGAGGACGCCGCAGATGAGCGAGGCGACATAGCGGATGCGCGAGATCGAGATGCCGAGCGCCTCCGCCGCCTCCGGCTTCTCGCCGACGACGCGGATGTAGAGGCCGAGCCGCGTGTGGCGGTAGAACACGATCAGGACCGGCACGAGCAGGAATGCGACATAGACCAGCGGCGTGTAGCCCGAGATCATCTGGCCGAACCAGCCGAGTTCGCGCGCGAAGGGCAGATGGACGATTGGCAGGCCGATCAGGCCATGTCCGAAGATCGAGCCGCGCGTGCCGAAGATCGCCTTGAGCAGCGAGACGGTTATCCCGCCCGCCAGAATATTGAGCGCCAGCCCGACGACGACTTCGTTCGCCTGGAAGGTGACCACCAGCAGAGCAAAGACATAGGCGAGGACGACCGCCGCCAGAACCCCGCAGAGCATGCCGATCCAGGGTGATCCGGAGAAGATCGTTCCAATCACGGCAAAGAAGGCGCCGACCAGCATCTGGCCTTCAAGGCCGATGTTGAAGATGCCGGCCTTTGTCGTGAACGAGCCGCCGAGCGAGACCAGCAGGATGGGCGCGGTCGTCCGCAGCGTCGCGACGATCAGCGAGACATTGAGGAGGCGCTCTAGAACTTCCATCGGCGCTCCCCGGCGGTGCTGTCCGCCGCCCGCCGCCGGATGGTGATCTGCGCCGAAACGGCGAGGATGATCAGGGCCTGGATGACCGTGATGATCTCGCGCGAGGCGGTGGTGTCAACCTCCAGAAGCAGTGAGCCGCTCCGCAGCGCTCCGAAGAATAGCGCCGTCGCGATTGTTCCGATCGGGCTGCCGTTGGCAAGAAGCGCAGCGATAACGCCGTCAAAGCCGAAGCCCGGGGCGAAGCCTTCCATAAAACGGTGATGCACACCCAGTGCCTCAATGCCGCCGGCGAGGCCGCCAATCGCGCCGGAAGCGAGGAGCACCAGGAACGTCTGCCGCCGGATATCGATCCCCCCGTATTCCGCGAACTTGGGATTGGCGCCCATCTCGGTGATCGCATAGCCGCGGCTGGTTCGCTGAAAGAAGAGCTGTGCCGCAACGGCAAGCACGATGCCGATGACCAGACCCCAGTTGAGCCTCGAGAAGGAGAAGAGTTCGGGCAGGTAAGCCGACGGCAGGATCGGCGGGGTATCGGGAAGGCCGCCTGGCCGTTTGAAGATCTCGATGGTGAGGTAGGACGTGATCAGGACGGCGACGTAATTGCCAAGGATGGTTGAGACGACCTCGTTGGTGTTGAAGCGCGCGCGGAAATAGGCCGGGATCGCGACCCAGGCAATGCCGGCGATTGCGGCGAAAGCAATCGCGACCAGCATGTGGACGATAGGCGGCAGAGCGAAGGAGAAACCCACCCAGCTCGCCGCGAAGCCGCCCATGAAGAGCTGGCCCTCGATGCCGATATTGAACAGCCCGCCGCGAAGCGAGACGCAGGCGGCGATACCGCAGACCAGAATAGGAGTCGTTTGCAGCAGAGTGCCTGCAATCCGCTCCTCGTTGCCGAAGGCGCCACGCAGCAGCGTCTCGAGAACCCGCAGCGGACTCTCGTTGATGGTCAGAATGATGATGGCGCCGAGCAGGAGCGCCAGCATGATCGCCAGCGCCTGTCCGGAGAGGGCGAGGAGCCGGTCGGCCATCACGCCACCTCTGCAACCGGAGCCGCACCGGGGCGGACCCCGGCCATGAGCAAGCCGAGTTCTTCCTCGCTCACGCCGTCGCCCTGCAGATCGTCCATCACGAGGCCGGAAAAAATCACCAGGATACGGTCGGCGAGCGCCATCAGTTCGTCGAGCTGCACCGAGATCAGCAGGATCGCGCGTCCTTCCGCGCGCTGACGCATGAGCTCACCGTGGATCGCCTCGGTCGCCCCTATGTCGACGCCGCGCGTCGGCTGATCGACCAGCAGGAAACGCGCGTCTGCGGAGAATTCACGAGCCAGCACCACCTTCTGGATATTGCCGCCCGACAGGCTCTTGACCGGGGAGTCCGGCCCGCGCGTGCGGATGTCGAAGCGCGTGATCAGTGCCCGCGTCTGCCCGGTGAGATAGGTTTGGTCGATGACACCGAAGCGCGACCACGGCCGCTGGCCCTGCCGCCCCATCAGAATATTGGAAGCGATCGATGCGTTGCGGTCGACGCCGCGAAGCAGGCGATTGGCCGGCACATGCGCCACGCCTGCGGCGCGGATCTCGCGTGCCGAAAGGCCGACCAGGGATTGGCCGGCGAGCGAAATGGAGCCGTGACTGGCCGGCCGCAGGCCGGCGATGACCTCGGCGAGTTCGGTCTGTCCGTTGCCGGCAACGCCGGCAATGCCGACGATCTCCCCCGCCCGCACATCGAACGAAACCCCGCGAAGCGCCGCCAGGCGCCGATCGTCGCGCGCCCACAGGTCGCGGACCTCGAGCACGGTCGCGCCGGTGGAGGGCTGCCGGGGGCGCCGGTCGAAATTCACCGGGCGGCCGACCATCATCTGCACCAGTTCCGGCTTCGAGAGCCCGGCGGTCGGACGAGTGGCAACCTCCTTGCCGTCACGAAGGACGGTTACGGTGTCGGAAACCTCCATGACTTCCTCGAGATGATGCGAGATGAAGAGGACCGTCATGCCCTGTGCGACGAAGCCGCGCAGCGTTTGGAAGAGTTCCCGGCTTTCCTGCGGCGTCAGCACCGCCGTTGGCTCGTCGAGGATGATCGTCCGGGCACCGCGAGCCAGGACCTTGAGGATTTCGATTCGCTGCTCGATGCCGACGGAGAGAAGGCCAACCCGCTCGCCCGGATCGACCTGCAGGCCGAACTGCCGGGAGAGCGCCGCCGTCCTTTCGATCTGCGCCGGGTGATCGATCAGGCCACGCTTGCGGATTTCCATGCCGAGAAAGACGTTGTCGGCCACGGTCAGCGACGGCACCAGCTTGAAATGCTGGTGCACCATCCCGATGCCCGCGGCGATCGCTGCCGCGGGATTGGGCAGCACCACCTTCTGATCGTCGATCCGGATTTCCCCCTCGTCGGGCTGGAGGAGTCCGAACAGGACGTTCATCAGCGTCGTCTTGCCTGCGCCGTTCTCGCCGATTATCGCGTGGATGCTCCCGCGCTCAACGGCGAGGCTGACGTTCTCATTGGCCACAAATGAGCCGAAGCGCTTGGTGATCGATCTCAATTCGACAGCGAGAGGCATGGCGCAGATCTGCTCTCAGGCCAACGACGACTAAGCCAGCCGGTGCGAGAGGAGCCTCGCGATAGAGCGGACGGGTGTGCCCCGTCCGCTCCGGCAAAGGTTCCGGATCGTCGCCTCGCACCGGCCTCGAGTTTGCGGCCTACTTGGTCGTCGTCGCAACCTTGATCTTGCCCGACTCGACATCCGCCTTGAGCGCGTCGAGCTTCGCCGTGATCTCGGCGGGTATCTTGTTGGCGACCTGCGGACAGATGTGGAGTTCGACGCCGCCGGACTTGAGATCGTAGGTATGGACGCTGCCCGGCTCGATCGTCTTGCCGTCCACGACGTCCTTGACCAGGCTGTAGACCGCCACGTCGGCGTGTTTCATCATGCTCGCCAATACGTGACCGGGGGCTACGTCGCACTGGTCGATATCGACGCCGATCGAGTATTTGTTGGCCGCCGCGCTCGCCTGAAGCACGCCTTCGCCGGTTGGTCCGGCAACGTTGAAGACGATATCCGAGCCTTGGCCGTAGAGCGCCATCGTCATCTCGCTGCCCTTGGCCGGATCGTCGAAGGTCCCGGCAAAGACCGCATCGAGGCGGACATCGGGTGCCGCCGTCTTCACGCCCTGCTCGTATCCGGCCAGGAAGTCGCGGATCACGGGGATGTCGCGGCCACCGACGAAGCCGATGGCTTTGCCGTCGCCGAGGCCCTCGATGGCGCTGCCTTTTTCGGCCATCAGGCCGCCGAGCGCGCCAGCCAGGAACGAGCCCTGGTTCTGAGCGAAGTCGGCGTAGATGATGCTTTTCGAGTCGAGCACGCCGTCGATGAAGACGAATTTCGTGTTCGGATAGGCGGCGGCTGTCTTCTGCAGCGCGTCGACGAGTTCCCAGCCCATGACGAAGACGAGATCATAGCCGCCATCCTTGGCGACATTGTTGAACTGCTCCTCGTAGTCGAGGGCGCGGTTGCCGGTATCGATGAGCTTCACTTTGACGCCGAGATCCTTCTCGGCCTTTTTCAGGCCGTTGACGATCGAGACGCCGAAGCCTTGCGCGAAGTAACCGGAAATCGCGGCGATGGAGACATCCTTGGCGAAGGCCGTGACGCTGGAACAGACCAGCAGCGAGGCGCCGCACAAGGAAAGGAAACGACCGGACCAACTGGACATGATGATCAAAACCCCCTGGCGTTGAAGAAGAAAGGTTCCGTACCGAAGGCGCGTCCATCGAAATCGATGTTACCCGCTCCGGCCCTTTCCCCGGAGCCGAAAACGAGGATCGTTGATGGTCATACAATCGTGCGCGAATCCCGACTTTTGTCAATCGGGTGATGGTGCCCGGATATCAGGCAATCCAGATCGCCCCAGGTTGCCGGAGCAACCGCCGCCGCCGGGCGAGGTGCCGCCAGGGCGTCGGTTGATTGACAAGGGAAAACGTGACGATCAATTTCATATGACCATCAATGATCGCCGGATCGATCATGCCCAGGCGGAAGCTCATCCTCGACGTCGACACCGGCACCGATGATGCCGTCGCGATCATGCTCGCAGCCCTCCATCCCGACCTCGACCTGGTGGCCTGCACAACGGTGAATGGCAACCGCGAGATCGAGCACACGACCGACAATACCCTGCGCACGCTCGATCATATCGGCCGAGGCGACATCCCTGTTCATGCCGGGCTCAGCCGGCCCGTTGCGCGACTTGATTTTCCGATTCCGCGGGCGGACCGCGATCCGGGCGTGCACTTCGTCGAGATGCCGCTCGCGGCCGCCCGTTCGAGGGCGCAAGAGCCGAACGCGCTGGAATTCCTGATCGAGACCTATCGCAACGCCACCGAGGAAATTACCCTTGTTCCCGTCGGCCCGCTTTCCAACATCGCATCGGCTCTCGCGCTCTTTCCGAAGCTCGTCGATCGTGTCCCCGAAGTGATCATCATGGGCGGCGGCCATGACGTCTCCAACGTCACGGCAGCGGCCGAATTCAATATCTGGGCGGATCCGGAAGCGGCTGCCCTCGTCTTTGCCGCCGGTTTCCGCAACCTGACGCTGGTGCCGCTTGACGCGACGCACAAGGCGACCATCAGCCTCGAGCAATGCGCGAAGCTTCGCGCTTCGGGCAAGCCGGCGGCCGAAGCCGCGGCGATCTTCGTCGAGAAGCGCATCGACGGATACCGCTCGTACCAGCACCTCGACGACCAGAACGCGGCGCCGATCCACGATGCGCTCTGCATCGCATCGATGATCGAGCCCGACATGATCCGGACGCGCGACTACTACGTCGCGGTCGAGACCACGGGAACCCTGACCGTCGGGCGGACGGTGATCGATACCAATTTCCGCTCCCTTCGTGAGCCGAACGCGCACGTCGCGATGGATGCCGATACCGGGCGATTCGGACGCTTTGTGCTCGACACCCTGATCAACAATTGAGCGGACCATTGCAGAAAGCACCGGCATGACTGTGATCGTGACGGGATCGAGCGGACTCCTCGGCCGGCATGTCGCCGGCGCCCTGGTCACGGCTGGCCACACCGTGCTGGGCATCGATGCCGTCGCGCCGCCGCCGGGCGCAACCTGGGATCACGTAACGGCGGACCTGACAGATCTCGGCGTCGCGCTGCAGCTTGCACGGAATGCCCGGACGATAGTTCACATCGCGGCGATCCCACGCCCAACGGGCCTGCCCGGCGGCCTGGTATTCAGGACGAATATGGCCGCGGCCTACAACGTCGTCGAGGCGGCCGTGCTCAACGGCGCAACGCGGCTGGTCTACGCATCGTCGATGAGCGTCCTCGGCTACCCGTTCTTCGAGGTGCCGATCGCGCCCTCCTATTTACCCCTGGATTCCGCCCATCCGGTTGCCCCGCAGGACGCTTACGCGCTTTCGAAATGGTTGGGCGAAGAAGTCGTCGAGGCGGCGGTACGCCGGCGCCCGGGCCTCGGCGCGGTCAGCCTCCGCATGCCGTGGATACAAACGGCGGCGACATTTCCCCGCGACGTCGTCGGCCGACGGGCCCGTGCCATGCTCGTCGCCCGGGACCTTTGGGGCTATCTGGATGCGCGCGACGCGGCTTCAGCCGTCGTCGCTGCCGTCGAAAGACCGATCGTCGGCCACAGGCGTGTTTTCATCAGTGCCGCCGACACCTTCATGGACGTCGAGACCGCAGCGCTGGTGCAGGCCGCCTATCCGGATACGGTGATGAAGCGCCCGCTGCTCGGCTACGAGACGATCTTCGATCTGACCGAAGCGCGCGAGGTGCTGGGCTTCACGCCGGCCTTTGGCTGGCGCGATTATTGAGAGGATACGGGATGGGGCCGACAGGCAGGCGTTTCGAGGACAAGGTCGTGCTGATCACCGGCGGTGCCGGGGCCATCGGTTCGGCGGCTGCGAGGCGCTTTGCCGCGGAAGAGGCGCGACTCGTGATCCTCGACCGCGATCGTGGCAAGGCCACTGCGCTCGCTGACGACTTCACCCGCGCCGGCTCCGAGGCGCTCGCCATCGCCGCCGACGTAGGCTCGGAGGATGACGTGGATGGGGCCGTGGCGGAAGCGGTGAAGCGCTTCGGCCGGCTCGACGCGCTCTTCAACAATGCCGGGATTGCCGGCAAGGTCGCGCCGGTGCACGAGCTTCCCGTCGAGGACTGGGACGAGATCATCCGCATCAATCTGCGCGGCGTGTTCCTGGTACAGGCGGCGACCCTCCGGGCGATGATCGCGGGCAAGATCAGGGGCGCCGTGGTCAACATGTCCTCCTCGATGGCGGGGTGGGACGTCCTCGCCGGCGGCGCCGGCTATGCCGCCAGCAAGCATGCCATTCTTGGTTTGACCCGAATCGCGGCCCTTGACGTCGCGCGCTACGGCATCCGGGTAAATGCTGTTTGCCCCGGCGTAATCGAGACCACGCTCGGCGTGCCGGCCCACGATCTTGCGGAATACCGGCGGGGCGCGCAGCGCTTCGCCGATCGCATCCCTTTGCGCCGCATCGGCCAGCCCGGGGACGTCGCCGCGCTGGTAGCCTTCCTCGCGTCGGAGGAATCCGTGCACGTCACCGGCGTCGGCTGGCTAATCGACGGCGGCCAGACCATGCAGAGCTGGGCCAATGCCCCGGAAGGCGATTCCTATCCGCTCGCGGCGACCGAATGACTGCGCCAGCGCCTGCCAAAGTCGCGCTCGGCGGCGGCCCGGAAGGTCATAAAGCCGGGCTGTCGGCGTTCCGGTTGTTATCTCACCAGCGCTCGCCGACTAGACCCCTACAAGTTCGGGGATGGTCGCTTTACGTTTCTGCACGCTCTTGCCGCCGCGCTTGTCGACGACCCGTGTCACGCCCGCGAGGTGGAGCGCCGCAGCGGCGATGCGCCGGTCATCGACAAGCTCTTCCGCTTTTGCCGCGCCAGCCGCAAGCGCCCTGGCGATTTCTTCTTCTGCGAGCGGGCCGACGCCGCGGGTGACGAGGAAGGAGCCAAGGTCGCTGTCGGGCTGGAGATCGGTCGCGGCAATCCGGGTCACCGCCGGATGGCCGGGTAGGTCAACTGCGTTGGCGACAATCGTCGCTGCTGCGTCGGCGGTCGCCGCGTCAAGGGCGAGGACGGTGACGGCGTCGGCGATCCCGAGCGAGAAGCTCCGGCCCCGCCAGCCGCTGGTAGCGATGCCGCCCACACCGTCGCCTGCTGTGACCACGGCGGCGCCGAAGAGCGAAGGCCGATCGGGCCGATCGACCAGGCCGATGCGCCAGGAGGAGTCACGGCTGAGGTGGATGGCGATGTCGCCGCCATTGTTGACAAAGGCTCGGGAGACGCCACCCGAGGCGATCATGACGCCGAGCACTTCATCGGCAACCGAACCGGCGACCGCCGCCATTGGAGTGACGAACATATCGACGGAATACGGCATGACCGCGCTCCACATGCGCCGCGCCACGATGCCTTCCGGCGGTGCCTCTGCCCGGGCCGCCGAGCGGAGAAGCGGCAGCTCCCGGCAGAGCTCGTCGAGGATAGAGTTGAAGCGCGCGGCGGCGGCGGCGTACGCCGCGCCGATTGCCTCGCCGGTGCCGTTCGCCTCGATGATGAGGTCGATCGGCCCATCCTGGAGATGCAGCCGCTTGCCGTCGAGCATCCCGGCGACCGCTCGGGTCATGACGAGCCCTTGTGAAGCGGCCACGGATTGTGAGCGTTTTGCGGCAGGTATTTTCGGCCTTGGTCGCCGGAAAGCGTCGAGATTGAGCGGACCTCGCCGACATATCCGCCGAGCGCCGCGTAGTCGGCCAGGCTCAGCGTGAACTCGATCGGGGCGACGAGTGCCGGCGTCGGCACGTAACCGAAGGCACCGTCTGGTAACCGCGTCACATCGACCAGGAAGGTAATGCCGCCGCCCGGCCAGACATAGACGGGAGCGCCGCCGCAGGTAACCCGGGTCAACGCATCTTTCACGGAACGCGTAAGGCGCACGGGATTCTCGGTGACACCAGCGCGAAGCGAACCGCCGGCCCTGGCCATGAACATGACGGTCGTTAGCGCCGGCTCGCAGTTCTCCTTGATTCGATCGACAACGGCCAGAAGCGAGGCGGGCATCTCCGTCTCGACGGGACGGAGTTCTTCGTCGAGGATAAAATGAGCGGCATGTTCGCCAGTGGTTGAGACCATGAGGATGCGCTGGCCGGGCCAGGCGACTTTCCTGTCGAAGGGACCGAGGATGGCCAGCGGATCGGTAAGGTTGGTCCCACCCCAGCCGGTGCCTGGCTCGGCAACCTTGAAATAGCGGCCGGGCGTCGAGCGACGGCCCTTGATCTTCAACCCCGTTTCGGGAATGCCGAGATACCTGCCCGCCTGGTGCTCCGAGAGCACGCCGGTGATGTGGTCATCGACCACCACGACGTCGTCCGCCAGGCCAAACCACTGCTTCGCGAACATGCCGATGGTCGCGGAGCCGCAGCCAACGCGCATCCGCTCCTCGGCGACTCCGTTCACCACAGGCGGCTTGCCGGCCTGGGCGATGACGGTGGCCCCGCCATCAATGGCTAGCTCGACCGCGTGCTTGTTGCAGAGTGCCAGCAGGGTATCGCAGGTGACGCGGCCTTCCTTCTTGCTTCCGCCGGTGAGGTGATGCACGCCGCCGAGCGACAGCATCTGCGAACCATACTCGGTCGTGGTGACATGCCCGACCGGCTCGCCCTCGGCGCGCACCGTCGCCTGCTCCGGTCCAAGATGGCGGTCCGTGTCGATCTTCAGCTTCACGCCACAGTAGGAGAAGATGCCTTCAGTCACCACGGTGACCATGTCGACGCCATCGACTTGCGAAGCGACGATGAACGGAGCCGGCTTGTAGTCAGGGTAGGTCGTGCCGGCACCGATCGCGGTGACGAAAGTACTGGACTCGGCGAGCACCCGGCCGTTCCACGCCTCGCTCCCCGAGACGAACGGTACGAGTACGCCGCCCTGGTCGATGGTTCGTTCGAGGAGGACATGCGGATCGACGCGGACCAGTGTGCCGTTGTCGTTGGCATAACGGTCACATGCCCCTGCCATGCCGGGGCGGATGTAGCACATCACGGGACAGGCATCGCAGCGGATCTTGTCGTCGACGACGGTGGTGACACTCATGACATGCCTCGCGTCTCGAGGATGGCGGCACGGATGCGATCGGGTGTCGCCGGCACGCGGCGGATGCGCGCCCCGGTCGCGTCAAAGATGGCGTTCAGGATCGCCGGGGCCGTCGGGATCAGCGCCTGCTCGCCAATGCCCTTGGCCCCCATTGGCCCAACCGGCGAGGGATCTTCAATGACAATCGAGACAACCGGCGGTACGTCGCCGACCGAGGGAATGAGATAGTCGTGAAGGTTCTCGCCCCGCCCCGGCGCGAATTCCTCCATCAGGGCCATGCCGAGCCCCTGCGCAACGCCGCCTTCGATCTGACCCTCCACCAGCGTCGGATTGATGGCGCGACCGACATCGTGCGCGGCGGTAATCCTGAGGACCTTGACCGTGCCGAGCTCCATATCGACGGCTACCTCGGCCATGTGAGCGCCGAAGCCGTAGACCGCGTAGGGGATTCCCTGCCCGTCAGCGTCGAGCGGCGAGGTGGGCGGATCGAAGGTCTCCTCGGCGACGAATACGTAGCCCCGCGCGTCCGCGGGCAAGGCCGAGAGGTCGATCGTACGCACGATGCTGGCCTCCTCGATCGAAACGCACCCGTTACCGAGGCCGATCCCGGCGTCGGCGCCGGCATTCGCCTGGCGAAGGATTGCGGCGCGAAGCGCGCGCCCCGCGAGTTCCGCCGCCCGCCCCGTGACGAACGTTTGACGCGATGCCGACGTCTTGCCGCAGTCTGGCGTGAGATCGGTGTCGGCCGAAATCAGGTCAATCCGGTCGATCGTCACACCCACCGCGTCGGCAACGATCTGGGCGATCACGGTGTCGGAACCCTGGCCTATATCAACCGCACCCTGGTGAAGCGCCAGCCTCCCGTCGGCTTTCAGCCCAAGCCGCACGGTCGACGGATTGGAGAGGGAAGTGTTGCCACAACCATACCACATGCCGGCCAGGCCGACGCCGCGACGGATCGGCCCGACAGCGCCCTTGTTGAAAGAAGCCGCTCCGTCGCGGGCCGCGCGCCACGGACCCCGCAACGCTTCCAGGCAAGCCTTGAAGCCGACACCCGCACCGAGCACCTGGCCGGTAACCGTCGGATCCCTGGCGGTCAGCGCGTTGTTGACGCGGAATTCAAGGGCGTCGATGCCGAGCCTGCGGGCAAGCTCGTCGTAGAGCTGCTCGGCGGCGATGGCCGCTTGCGGCACGCCGAAACCGCGGAAGGCCCCGGCGGGCACGATGTGGGTATGCACGGCCCGCGTCAGGGCCCGGTAGTGCGGCACGACGTACGGACCGGACGCGTGGACCGGCACGCGATTAGCCACCGTCGGGCCCCAGGAGGCATAGGCGCCGGTGTTGAAGTCGGCGGCGAAGTCCATCGCGACCAGCCGGCCGTCACGGCGAGCGCCAAGCCGCGCGAAGATCCGGGCTGGATGTCGTTTCGTCGTGGTGGCGATCGACTCCGGCCGCGAATAGACCAGCGCCACGGGCCGGCGAAGGTGCCAGGCCGCGAGCGCGACATACGGCTGAACGGAAAGGTCGAGCTTCGAGCCGAAGCCTCCACCGACGGCCGTCGGGATAATCCGCACCGACTCCGGAGGGATGCCCAGGATGAGGGCGATATCGTCGCGGTCCATGTACGGCGACTGGGTACAGGCAGCGATTTCGATGCGGTCACCGACGCGGGCGGCATATCCGGCCTCCGGCTCGATGTAAGCGTGCTCGACGAAGCCCGTCTCGAAGTTTCCTTCGACCACGACATCGGCGTTGGCAAGTGCCGCCCCGACGTCACCCTTCGCCACGCGGCCGCGCACGAGAATATTGCCGGCGCGATTGGCGTGGACGAGATGCGCACCCCCGGCGAGCGCCGCGTCGATCGTCGTGACGGCCGGGAGTTCTTGCCAGCTGACCGGAAAGTCGCGGGCATCGAGATTGTCGATCGCCGTTCGGATACCCACGACCGCAGCGACGGCTTCGCCGCGGAATCGCGCCTCGCCTGCAGCGAATACTGGCTGGTCGGCAAAGGGCGCGATCACCCCGTGGATATTTCGCCCTGGCACATCCGATGCGGTGAGGACTCTGATGAGGCCGGAATGGTCGCGCAGGAAGGCTGCGACGTCTCCGAAAACGAACGAGGCGCGATGGAACGGCGAGCGGATGACCTTCAGCCACAGCGCATCGGCGGGGATGCCGTCGGCGCCGAAGATGTCGCTGCCTTCCACTTTCCTGCGACCGTCGAGGCGGACGAGGCGCGCTCCGACGGCGGCCCCGGCGGTAGCCGGGAGCTTCGTGGTGGCCCTACCGAGAGCGGCCGCTTTCACCGCCTTGATAATCTTGCCATAGCCAGTGCAGCGACAGAGGACGCCGCCGATCGCGTCGCCGATCTCGGCTTCGGAGGGGGCGGGAGAGCGTTCGAGAAGCGCGGTCGCCGCGACCAGCATGCCCGGCGTGCAGAAGCCACATTGAGCGGCGCCGGCCGCCAGGAAGGCCTGCTGCAATCGCGCACCGGCCGGCCGGTCAACCAGCCCCTCCACCGTCGTGACGGCGCAACCCTCGACTCGGGCGAGGGCGGTGAGACAAGCGCATACCGGGGCGTTGTCGACGAGCACGGTGCAGGCCCCGCAATCGCCCGCGTCGCAGCCGACTTTCGTGCCGGTCAGCCCGAGGCTGTCGCGGAGCGTGCGGCTCAGTCGCTGCATCGGCTGGCCGGCGATACGCACAGCCACGCCGTTCAGAGAGAAGTCGACGGCGAAATCGGCCTCAGGCACGGGCTGCTCCGTCGGCTGCGTCGAGGGCACGCCGCACCAGCGTAAGAGCGGCGTCCCGCCTGTAGTCACCCGTGGCGCGGACATCGTCGATCGGTGTCAACCGCACGAGGTCTTCCGCCGTCACCAGGGACGACGCCCGGACGCTGGCCGGGGCCGTTTCCAGCTTCCGCTCCAGCGCCTCAAGCCGAAGCGCGACGGCCGAAGCTGCGCCGACCACGACGCGGGCATGGATGATCCGTCCCTCGGCACCGCGCTTGAGATTGGCCGCAACCATGACGATCGAAATGACCAGATAGCTGCGCGCCCCGAGCTTCAGGAAAGCCGACCGTGACGATTCGTGCCGGCGTCGAACGACGATCGCGGTGAGAATCTCTTCGCGCCGGCGTTCGGTGCGACGGTTGCCGGTGATGAAGGCGGCGAGCGGCAAGCGTCGCTTGCCGGCGATCGAGGCGAGCTCGACCTCAGCCTCCAGCGCAAGCAGCGGCGGGACACCGTCCGCGGCGGGCGAGGCATTGCAGAGGTTTCCGGCGATGGTGCCTGCATTCTGGATCTGCACCGAGCCGACTTCCCGCGCGGCGGCCTTGAGCGCCGTGAAAGCCGGTGGCAGGTCGGCGCGCGCAATCTCGGACCAGGATGTCCCGCCACCTATGCGGATCTCCTCGTCACCGACATGGATGCCGCGCAGTTCGCGCACCGCAGCGAGATCTATCACCGAGGCGGGCGGCGATTTGTCGACCCAGGCGGGGTAAAGATCGGTGCCCCCCGCGAGGAGCACGCCGCCGTGCTTCGCCAAGGCGCTCAGCGCCTCAGCCAGGGACGTTGGTTGCAGGAACATGGGCGATGCTGACTGCGGCTTCCTGGCGCTGTCAAGTCGTCGGCCCGGCCGCGGACGAGCGTTCGGCACGCCGAGCCCTAAAGCCATCGAGGCGGGCGATTGCCTCGCCGAATACGCCTTTTGGAAACAGGATTACCGACAACATGAAGAGCGCGCCGAGGGCGAGCGGCCAGGCGGCGCCGATGGCATCGGAAAGCCGGCTTTCGAGATAGCGAACGCCGATCGCCCCGAGCGCGGCGGCCACCAGGAAATCCCGTCCGCCCAGCGCCACCCAGATAAGAACGTCGGCGGACAGGGCAAAGCCGATGAGCGATGGCGACACGAAGCCGAACTGCGTGACGAAAAGCGCGCCGGAAAGGCCGGCGAGCGCCCCGCCTATGGCGAACGCCCGTATCTTCAACCAGGTAACGTTGTGGCCGAGGCTGGCGGCGCGGAGCTCGTTCTCGCGTGTCGAGGCGAGCGCGAGGCCGAAGGGTGACCGTTCGACCAGGAGCATCAAGGCAATGACGATGGCGAGCAGGCAGAGCATCACGTAGTACGCAGCGAGCGGGTCGTACAGTTCGGGGCCGCCACCGTTGAGGCCGAGGTTAATCGGCGGCACGCTCATCAAGCCGTTCATGCCACCGAGCCAGGAGGTGTTGATCGCGAGGCGCTCGACGACGACTGCGAGAGCAAGCGTGACGATGCCGAGGAAAGCGCCCTTGATCCCGCGGCTGGCGAAGAAGAACCAACCGACAGCGCCGGCGGCGACGCCAGAAATGACGACCGCGGCAACTACGCCGAGCCAGGTCGAGCGGAGATCGGGCAATCCGGGGATCATGCCCAGCGTGACGATGCTCATGACGTACGCGCCGATGCCGAAATAGACGGCATGGCCGAGACTGAGAAGCCCGGCATGGCCCCACAAGAAGGCGAGGCTTACAGCGAAGATGGCGTACGCGAAATAGACGCCGAAATCCGCCGCCACCCAGGATGACACGACGAGCGGCATGAGCACGAAAGACACGAGCGCGACGATGCCGAGCAAAGTGGCAGAGGGAAGACGCATGGCGTCACGCTTCCCGCCGCCGGCGCGAGACCAGGCCGTTGGGGAAGAGGCGGATCACCAGGATTGCGGCGGTGAAAACGACAAGCTGTGCCCATACTGGCGAGGCGAAGGCGGCGGTCAGGCTGTCGAGCCCTCCGACGCCGGCGGCTCCGATCAATGGTCCGGAGATCGTCCCAAGGCCTCCGACCAGGATCGACAGGAAGGCAGGCACCACCCAGCCGAGCCCGGCATTCGGATCGATCGAGATCATCGGCGCCATTGCAGCACCGGCGAGGCCTGCCAGACCCGAACCGAAAGCGAAGGTGACGCGATCCAGGCGGCGGGTGTTGATGCCGAGGCACGCGGCCATCTCGCGATTGGCGATGACGGCGCGGGCAGCGAGACCCCAGCGAGTGCGGAAAAAGAAGAGGAACGTCGCGACGATGGTGGCGATGCCGACCGCCATGACGATCAGTCGGTAGACAGGGTAGGGGCTGCCGAAGAGCACCACGGCGCCGACTTCGGGCGGGGCGACGGCGTACGACCCCGGCCCATAGATGAGTACCATCGATTGACGGAGGATGAGCGCCAGGCCCCACGTAGCGAGGATGGTGTCGATCAGCCGATGGTAGGTGCGGCGGATCAGGATCTCCTCGGCGACCAGGCCGATGGCGGCCACGATAAGCGGCGACAGCCCCAGTGCGACGAAGAACGGCAGGCCGAGATTCCTCAGCTCCAGAACCGAATAGCAGCCAAGCATGAGGAACTCGCCATGAGCCATGTTGATGACGTTCATCAGACCGAAGATGATCGCCAGCCCGAGCGAAACAAGCATCAGGACGAGGACGGCGTTGGAACCGTCGAGGATCATGGTGGCGAACTGTTGCATGGCCTTCGCCCTCAGAGCGCCATGTGTTCTTCGATGAGGCGCGGGCTCGCCCGCAGGGCTGCAACGGTGTCGCTCGCCACCACCCTCCCCTGGTCCATGAAGTCGACCCGGGTCGCGAGCTTAAGCGCCATGTCGATGTTCTGTTCGACGAGCACCAGGCCCATGCCGCGCTCGCCAACAGTGCTGGCCAGTATCTCGGCGAGCTCAGCGACAATCGAGGGCTGGATGCCCTCGGACGGTTCGTCAAGAAGGAGGAGCTTCGGCTTGCCCATCAGCGCACGGCCAATCGCGAGCTGCTGCTGCTGGCCGCCCGAGAGGCGCCCGCCGGCGGTCCGTCGCTTCTCGGCAAGCGCCGGGAAGATGGCATATATGTCGTCCACGCCGGGCGCCTTCAGATCACCGAGGAGGAGGTTCTCCTCGACAGTCAGCTCGGCAAAGATCTCGCGACCCTGCGGGACATAGCCGATGCCGGCGCGAGCGATCTCGAAGGGCTCGCGGCCGTCGATGCGCTCGCCGGAAAAATGGATGGTTCCCGCCTTCGGCCGGTTGAGGCCCATGATCGTGCGAAGCAGGGTCGTCTTGCCAACGCCGTTGCGGCCGAGGATGGCCACCGTCTCGCCGGCGGCGACGACGAGCGCAAGGCCGTCGATGACGACACCGCCCCCATAGCCGGCGACCAGCGCCTCCACCCTCAGTCCGCCTTCAGCGCGCATCGCCCCTCAGCCCCGCATTGGTCCGAGATAGGCTTCACGAACCAGCTTGTCGCCGCGGACCTCGTCAAAGCTTCCCGAAGCGACGATCCGGCCCGTCATCATGACCGAAACCGAGCAGGCGAGTGCTTCGACGAAGTCCATGTCGTGCTCGATCACAAGCGCGGCGACCGCTGTCTCCCGCCGGATGATATCGATCAGGCGGACTGTCTCGCCCTTCTCGGCTCGAGTCATACCCGCGGCGGGCTCGTCGAGGAGAATGAGGCGCGGTTCGGTAGCCAGCACCATGGCGAGCTCGAGCCACTGCTTCTGGCCGTGGGACAGGGTGCCGGCGCGCTGGTCGCGGCGACCATCCAGCCGCACGGTCGCGAGTAGGCGATCGAGCGCGTCCGGGCTCTTCGCCCTGCCACCACGCGGACGCGCCGCCAGGGCGCTTTCGACGTTCCCGCCGACCGTGAGGCCCGGGAAGATAGATGGCACCTGAAATTTCCGCACGATACCCGAATGGGCGATCTCATGGAGGGGGCGACCTGGCACATCCTTGCCCTCGAACCGGATCGTGCCAGCGGTAGGGAGCAAATACCCGGTGATCAGATTGAACAAAGTCGTCTTGCCGCAGCCGTTTGGCCCGATCACGCAGCGCATTTCGTCGGCGCTGAGCGCAAGGTCGACCCCGTCGACGGCGCGGACGCCGCCGAACACCTTCGTCAGGCCCTCGATTTCGAGGAACGGGGCCCCGACGGCGGGGCTCCGCTCCGCGATGGCGGCCATTGCCCGCCCTAGCTGCAGCCCGGCTGCGGCGCGATCTGCCCGAGATCCTCCACGACGGCGAGACCGGCCCCTTCTGTCTTGGCCGTATACATCTCGAGCGTGACGTGATGGTCCTTGCCGACGGTCACCTTGCCGGTCGGGCCGTCGATGGTCAGACCCTCGAGACCGTTGACCAGCGCCTCGCTATCGATCGAGCCCGACTTCTCGAAGGCCTTCTTTGCCGCATGCAGCGACACATAGTGAGTGAAGGCGTACTGGGATACCGGCGTCTTCTCGCCACCGAGTTTCTTGATGTCGGCCACGAATTTCTTCACGGCATCGGTCTGGAGCGATTGAGCGAACGGCAGCGCCACCCACATGTCCTGGGCCTTGCCCTCGCCGAAGGCACCGAGATAGAGCTCGCCGAAGCCTAGGAAAGCGACCTTGACGTCCTTGAGCAGACCGAGATCCTCGGCCTGGCGGATGAACGTGATGCCGTCGGCGCCGGGCAAGGCGAAGACCAGCACCTTGGCTCCCGAGTCCTTGATGCGGCGGATCACCGGGGCAAAGTCCTTGACCCCCCAAGGGGTGAATTCCTTGCCTGCGACCGTGCCGCCGACGCCCGCGACGATTTTCTCGCCCGCCTCGAACATCTTCTGTGGCCAGATGTAATCGGCTCCGAAGAAATAGAAGCTCGGCCCGCCGATCTCCTTCATCTTGGGCAGCAGCTTCTCGAGTTCCTGGTTCGGCACGGTATTGAAGCAGAAGAGATACCGATCGCAGCCACCGCCCTCGTAGTTGGTGGCGTAGAGGAGCGGAACCTTGGAGCGTGACAGCGTCGGCATCATCGCGTCGCGGTTGTTGGATGTAATCGGGCCGGAGACGGCGACGACCCCGTCGCGGCGGATGAGCGACGTGGTGCGCTCGACCGCGGTCTTTGGATCGGTCTTGTCGTCCTCGTAGATCAGCGCCACCTGGCGACCGAGGATGCCGCCCGCGGCATTGATCTCGGCGGCGGCGAGATCGAGCCCGAGCTTGGCCTGACCGCCGAACAGTTCGAGCCCGCCCGAGAAGGGCTGCACGACGCCGATCTTCACCGGATCGGCGGCCCGCACGGCGGGCATCGGCAGGACGGCCGCAGCGGCGAAGCCGGCACCCGATTTGAGGAGGGCGCGACGAGAGAGCGTTATCATGAGAACCCCCTGTTTCTTGGACGCTGGAAGCGTCATCGCACCGCTACGAAGACGACGCGCTTGTCGCCATCGCCGGTGTTGACGTACAAGGAAATACGAGAGTGCGCGCGGTCGCAACAGCAATCTCGAACGACGCGATCGAGACTGGCCCGATCCTGCATGGCGTCAATGGAAGCGGCCGCGAGTGAGGACCGCATGATAAAGGGCGACCCCGACACCGACATCCTCGTCGCCATCGATGTCCAGAACGATTTCTGTCCGGGCGGAGCGCTTGCGGTTGCCGACGGCAATGCCGTCGTGCCGCTGATCAACCGCCTTGCCGAACGCTTTCCGCACTACGCCGCGACGCAAGACTGGCACACCGAAGGCCACCTGTCGTTTGCCAGCAGTCACGCCGGCAAGGAGCCGTTCGGGTCGGTCGACCTGCACTACGGCAGGCAGACGCTATGGCCGGACCATTGCATCCAGGGCACGGCGGGCGCCGCGTTCCACCCGGATCTCGACCTCGCAACCGTCGAACTCATCCTGCGCAAGGGCTTTCGCCGCGAGATCGATTCCTATTCCGCCTTCTTCGAGAACGACAAGAGGACGCCGACAGGCCTGTCCGGCTATCTTCGCGAGCGCGGATTGAAGCGGGTCTTCTTCGCCGGGCTGGCGACCGACTACTGCGTCGCCTATTCAGCGATCGACGCGGCGGGGCAGGGATTCCAGTCCTTCGTGATCGTCGACGCCTGCCGCGCGATCGACCTCGGCGGTTCGCTCGATACAGCGCAGCGGAAGATGAAGGACGCCGGCGTGTCGTTCGTGACAAGCGCGGATTTCGCCTGATCCGGCGCCAGCCGGATCAAAAAATACCGACGCCCCGCGTGCAGTCGGCGATGTAGCTGGCGTGGCAATGTTCGCCTTGAAATACCGAGATGAGCGCAGAGGAATGCTGCAGTCAGTTCGGCGACCAGCTCCTCGGATGCGTAGGCCTTGGTGGCGAAGCGGTTCTTGAGATCGCGATTGAACCGCTTTTCGGGAAGCATGAATCCATCTGGGGAAACACGCGGGATGGGCTATCGCCGGAGGGAGGCCACGACCGTCTTGCCGTCACCGAGGCGAGGTGGTGAGCGCCGGTCCGGCGCGGGCCCTATCCGGCTGGGCTTCCCGGCGGGCGCGAAGGCGAGCCGAGATCGTGGCGCTTTTGCTGCGTGGACCCTTCGTCGACGACGCTGCCGCCGGTGAGCACGACCCCGTATGTCCCGGTCGCACGCTCGGGACTGATCCAGCCCTCCGCGACATCCTCGGCCACGGAGGCGGCCGGGCGCTGAAGCGGGTCGCCGTAGCCCCCGCCGCCGCAACATATCGCGAGCAGGGTTTCGCCGGGTTCGAGGATGACACCTCCGCAAGGCGGCACCGCGGTAAGTGCGCCATCCCTGTCGCGCTTGAACTGCGCCGAGCGGCCGCCGTCGCCGCCGCCCCGAATACCAAGGGGAGCATTGACCGTGCCGTCGCTGGCAAACCAGGCTTCCAGCGTCGAGCCTACCGGGCCGTATTCGCAAAAGCCGGCGGGAGCGCCGCGGAATTTGCCGGCGCCTTCGGTGTCGGTCCGGATGCCGCGCGCCTCGACGCGGATGGGGTAGCGCAGTTCGTCCAGCTCGATGCTGTCGAGATAACAGAGTCCCAGATCGCCGATATGGACGGTCGTCAGCCACGCATCGGCCTCCGGCGCCCCCGGACCGCCGGTATGCATCAGGAACAATGAGTTGATGAACGGAGCGTCGCCGTAGCGCGGGTCCCTGCCCGAGATCACCGCCATGGAAGCCGGCACGATCGTTCCGGATTCGGCGAGCCCGAAGCCGGCGGCCAGTTCCGCGATCGCCGTTTGTGTCGCGTTGCCGACCTTCGACGCGAGGTTCGTCGTCGACAGCGAGCACGACGCCGGGTGCCGGGGGATGCCGACACAGCAATTCTCGCGGAGGTGAATTTTGATCCGCCGGTAGCTGCCGGCGTTCCGCGGTACAACGGCGCCGAGCGAGGAGAAGATGCCGATCATCGCGGCCGAAGATGCGTTGGCCTCGGTGACATTCATGCCGTTTGGCAGGCAATCGGGATTGTCGCGCAGATCGACCGAAATGCGGCCGGCGGCGGCGTCGACCTCGACCGTCACCTTGATCGTCACGCCTTCGGGCGGCGTGCCCGGGAAAGGGTCGTGCGTGCTGGCCCGGGTGACCCGGCCGCTGGGCAGGCGCCGGATCGCGGCCTCCATCAGCCGCTCGGAGTAGTCGAACCACTGCCTTGAATGTTGTTCGAGCGTGTCCCAGCCGACTTCGGCTGCGAGCGCCATGAGTTCGCGCTCGCCGATCCGGGCGGCGCCGACCAGCGCCTGGTAGTCGCCCCACCATTGGTCGGGCACGCGGATTCTCAGCCGGCACATCCGGACGATGTCGTCCAGGTCGCGGTAATCGCGCTGAGCCTGGACGGCGGGAAAAATCAGCGCGCCCTCGTCGTACACGTCCCGGGCCGCGCCGGAATAGGACGTCGGCCGCGAATTGCCGATATCGGCCTGGTGCGCCTTGGCGAAGACCGTAAACCGGTGCACGCCGCCGTCGTCGATGACCGGGACGAGGATCGTGTGATCGGCGGCATGCGAGTTGCCGTGATACGGCGAGTTGTGGAGGAAGGCGTCGCCGCGCCGCAGTTCGGGATGGAATCTCTGCATCCATTCCGACATGAGGTTCGGCCCGACCAGCACGTGGGAAGGCAGGCTCTCCGCTTCCGTCAGCAATTCGTGCCTGGCCGTGATGATGCAGCACGAAAGGTCGCGCGCGGTGTTGATGAGGCCGGAGCGCCCCGTGCGGTGCAGCGTGTGCGCCATCTTCCGCGCAATCGTTTCAAGGCGGTTGGCGAGGATGGCCATCTGCGCGGTCATGACCTCACCTCGATCGTCCCGGAAGGAAGGCGCCGGGCCTGGCCGCCGGCAGGTACCAGGATGGTCGTGAAGCTGGATTCGATGACGGCTGGGCCCGAGGCCGGCGGATCTGACGGCACAGCATCGAGCCGATAAAGCGGAACGTCGGTCCAGCCGCTTTTCGGGAGAAAGACACGCCGCCGCGCTTCGGCCGGTTTCGAAGGCGGAAACCGGAACCGCGCCTTTTCCAGTCCGCCGAGTTGAGCGGCAGCGCGAACCCGCCATGTGATGAACTCGACCGGGGAGGCGGGGTCTGAAACGGCATAGAGGGATTTGTGGGCGGCGTGGAACGCGCTGACCAGGGAAGCCAGATCGACGGCGCCCTCCGTATTGGGCCAGGGCAAGGAGACCTCAATCTCCCAGGTCTGCTGCGGATAGCGCGCCTCGACCCAGTAATCGACGCGCGATTGTGCGGCGCCCGAGGCGGTGAGGAAAGTCGTCGCGCTCGCCTGCAACGCTTCGAGGATTTTCGCTGCCGCTCCGGAATCGGCCGCGTCGCTGCGGATGTAATGGACGCGGGCATCGCTGAAGACGAGGTCGGACAGCATGGCTCCGTTGGTGCTGAGCGCCGCGCCGCCTTCCGGAAACAAAGTCGCCGCGCACCCGAGGCGCCGCCCGATAGCCACGCCGTTGAATCCGGCGGCGCCGCCGCCGGCGATGAGGACAGTGCGGCTGGGGTCGATGCCCTGCTTGACGGTAATCTCCTCGATCGCGCCGAGCATATTTTGCGTCAGGATGTCGAGGGCGGCGAGTGCGGCGTCTTCAACCCTCAGGCCCAGTGTTTGCGCCACCGGGGTGAGGCTGGCGCGGGCCCGCTCTAGATCGAGGCGAACGCGCCCGCCAAGAAAATTGTCGGCGTCGAGGATGCCCAGAATCAGGGCGCAGTCGGTAACCGTCGGATCGGTCCCGCCGCGCCCGTAGCACGCCGGGCCCGGATCGGAGCCGGCGCTCGCCGGGCCGACGTGCAGGAGCCCGGCTGAATCGAGGTGAACGATCGAGCCGCCGCCTGCCCCGATACTCTTCACGTCAGCCGACGGGAAGCCGGTCATGTGTCCAGTGAAGCGCGCTCCCAGCCACGTCTCGCTCGTCCACGGTATCCGGCCGCCACGCACGAGGCTGACATCGAAGCTGGTCCCGCCGGTATCGGCAATGATGGCGTCGCCGGAAGCGGCGTCTTCCGCGGCAACATGGAGACCGGCCACCGGCGCCATTGCCGGGCCCGAGTTCAGGGCGCGTATCGGGGCCTCGGCTGCCTCTTCCGCACTGATCACGCCACCCTGGCTGGTAACCATCAGAAGCCGGCCGGCAAAACCGGCGTCGCGGAGGCGCGATGCCAGGCCGCGGAGATACTGCCCCATGAGCGGTTTCAGCGACGCGTCT
The DNA here is from genome assembly GCA_038323025.1 of Hyphomicrobiales bacterium. Taxonomy (GTDB): domain Bacteria; phylum Pseudomonadota; class Alphaproteobacteria; order Rhizobiales; family Kaistiaceae; genus JAFKKF01. The sequence continues at coordinate 22,049 of JBBQGL010000007.1, read as the reverse complement.
ATGCAGGTTGCGGAGGCGCGCCGATATTCGCGGAGGATCGGATTAAGCTGATGCGAAAGGGTTACCGGAACGCCCGGAAGATGGGCGGCGAGCAGTTCGCCGATCCGCAATTCGTGGGCCGGATTGGCGATCGACCAGAGCAGGCACACGCCAATGGCTTCCACTTTTGCGGTCGCCAGCTGTTGGACGATCCGAACGAAAGCGTCTTCATCGAGCGGGCGCACTATTTCCCCGGCTGCGCCGATCCGCTCAGGCACTTCGAAGGTCAGGGCCCTCGGTACATAAGGGCGCGGAAAAATCTGGCGATTGTCGTACGGATCGAGCCGCCCACCTTCACGGAGCAGCAGGATGTCGCGATGTCCTTCCGTTGTCAGGAAGGCCGTCCGTGCCGTGTCGCCCGTAAGGATCGCGTTGACGCCGCGCGTCGTGGCGTGGACGAACACGTCGACCAGTGCGAGGAAAGCGCGCTCGTCCAGTCCGGCGTCCTCGGCGGCGATGCGCACCGCCGCCAGCACCCCGTCGACAGGATCCTGCGGCGTGGTCGCGGCTTTGAAGAGCCGCAATTCTCCTTCAGACGCCGTCACCAGGTCGGTGAAAGTGCCGCCAACATCGCAGGCGAGTCTCAGCATCGAAGCCCCATCGATCCTGGCGCCCTGGTTGTCGGCCGGCGCGACGTTCCCAACCGTATTGGGGCCCGGCTCCGGCAAATTGGCAAGCCCGCCGGTTGTCGAATGTCCGATGAAATTCGGCAGCCGCTCCTGGCCCCCTGGCTCCGTGGCCGCCACTAGCCACAACTCCTTGGGTGAGGCACGCTGGCGGAATCGGCGACCGTGAGAGCCAGACATGCAGACCATCCTTCAGTATTGCGCGCGGATTGCCGCGCCGCGGCGCCGGTTCGAGCCCGGCTCGGTGCTGCTACACGAGGGCCAGTCTTCCGGCCGGCTCTACGTCCTGATTTCGGGTACGATCGAGGTGAAGCGCGGAGACACGCTGGTCGCGACCACCAGCGATCCGGGCGCCGTGTTCGGCGAGATGTCGGAACTCCTCGCCCGACCGCACTCCGCCACGGTTAAGGCGATCTCCCTCGCGGGCGCCTATGAACTGGACAGCTCCGCCGCTGCCCTGAAGGCGCATGCCGAGCTCGCCTACGGCGTGGCCCAGTTGCTCGCCCGGCGCCTGCACGCCGCCACCACTTACCTGGTCGACCTCAAGCGGCAGTTCGAGGGCCACACCAACCATTTCGGGCTGATCGACGAAGTCCTGGAGAGCATCCTCCACCACCAGGGCGACTTCACGCCCGGCTCCGACCGCCAGCCCGATCCGCCCGCCTGAAATCAGGCGAGCCAGTCCGGCAGTTCGTTCAGTTTCGGAATGGGCCGCTGCAGGGGCTGGTCGAGCCGCACGACCTGGTTGCCGGCGGCGGAAAACCAGAGCGCCAGCTGGCGATCGGTGTCGACGATCACGTAAGTGGGCGGCGCCCCGTACTGGCGCCCGGCGTTGAACACCCAGGTCGAGGCGATGCGATCCACCCAGGAGCCGCCGGGGCTGAAGGGCGACTGGTGTACGTGGCCGGAGAAGACGATGTCCGGCGCGTACTTGCCTATCCATTCCTCGAGTTCGACGTCGCCGTAATATTTCTGTCCGTCCCAGCTGATCGGCGTCCGTTTCGGCGGTGCGTGATGTATCCAGATCCAACGCCGGAGGCGCACCGCGTCATCGGCCGCCAGCTGGCGAGCGATCGCGTCGCGGACAATCGGCCCGTCCCACCACGGGCAGATGGTGAAGAGCGTCTCGCCGAGGACGAAGGAATCGCCGTCCGACGGGACGCCGTCCCTGCGCGGGTTCAGGATCCAGCGCGTCACTTTCTCGCCTGCGTCGTTCTTCGCGTCGAGATCGTGGTTGCCGGAACAGATGAGAAGCCGGGTCTTTTCGCGAAGCCGCCCGATATATTTCTGGATGACGATGCTCTGCGCGCCGAGGTCGACGAGCGAATTGGTATCGAGGTGATCGCCCGCGATGATGAGGACGTCGAACTTCCCGGCAACCTCCATCAACCAGTCATACTGCGGCAATGCGTAGTGGAGATCGGCAACAACGAGCAGTCGCATTGGCTGATGCATCTCCCCGCACGGCGACCTCCGCCTCTGGCGCGGCGCCAGCATACGCATCGATCTTGCTTCGCCGGCCACGCCTTTGCAAAGGCAGGCACAGAAGTTCTCCGCTCCAGCGGGCCGAGACGGGATTGTAAAGCCATGACCGCCGCGATCATGGACGGCGGGCGGCAATGCTTGTGGCTAGGCAAGTGCGCGCCCACACGCGCCTTTCAGTAGCACATTCGAAGGTATTCTTTCGGGATCACGTATTCCCGGGCGGTTTTTTGATATAGAGCCGGGTGTCACGAAACTAATATTTGTAAATACTAGGCGTTAGAGAAAGTCGGGAGACCGGGATTTCCCGGTGAAGCTCGATCGGCCCCGACAATCGGCCGGTCGGCGGCCGTCCCGGCAACAGATCGGCAAGAAACGATGAACAGGCGGCAATTCCTGATGGGTGGCGCCGGGCTGGCGGTCGCCGGGGTTGGGGCGACTTACCTTGGGTTTCGGGCAATGGGTTCCATGGAGGAATACGACGCCTCGGCCGCCGCCACCCGCGCGGCCGTGCAGCAGGCGCCCGAGACGCGCGATTTCATCCGCTACGCAACGCTGGCCGCCAACAGCCACAACACGCAGCCGTGGCGGTTCAAGGTCAGCGACAGCGGGATAGAAATCCTGCCCGACATGAGTCGTGAGATCGTCATTGTCGATCCCGACCACCATCATGTGTTTGCCAGCCTCGGCTGCGCTGCGGAAAACCTCGCCATCACCTGCGCCGCGCGCGGCAAGCCGGGCGAGCTGAGTTTCAGCCCGGCGAACGATGGTGCCGTGATGTTCGCGTCCGGCAGCGCGGTGCCTGCTGAGCCCGCCTTGTTCGATGCCATCCCCAGACGACAATCGACCCGCGGGGAATATGACGGGAGACCGGTCAGCACCGCGGATCTTGGCGCGCTCGTCGCCGCCGCGACGGTGCCCGGCGTCGACCTGGTTCTCATCACCGATCGGCCGCAGATCGACCGAGTCCGCGATCTCGTCGTCGCCGGCAACAGCGCGCAGATTGCCGACCCGGCCTTCGTGCGCGAACTGAAGGCGTGGCTGCGCTTCAGTCCCCGGCAGGCGATGCGGACCGGCGACGGCCTCTTCAGCGCGACAACCGGCAACCCCGCCTTCCGGCCTGGCTGGGGTCGATCATGTTCGATCTCGTCTTCACCGCCAAGGCCGAGAACGCGAAATACGCCAGCCAGCTTGCCTCGACGCCGGGCGTTGCCGTCTTCGTTGCCGAGAAGGACGACCGGGAGCATTGGGTGCTGGCGGGCCGCGCCAGCCAGCGGTTTGCGTTGCAGGCCACCGCACTCGGCCTCAAGCACGCCTTCATCAATCAGCCCGTCGAGGTTCCAGCCCTGCGACCGGACCTTGCCAGCCTCGTCGGGCTGCCCGGGCGCCGCCCCGATATCGTCATGCGCTTCGGCTACGGCCCGGCGCTGCCCTACTCGCCCCGCCGGCCGGTTGAAGCAGTGCTTGCGTGAGTTGGCTCAGGCGCCACCCGCTGCTCGGCTACTTCGCGCTGACCTTCGGCATCAGCTGGATCGGCATCCTGATCGTCCTCGCAGCGCGAGGGTTCGATCTGTCGCCGATGCTGCCCCTGGAGGCCGGTCTGATCTTTCTGGCCATGCTACTCGGACCGAGCGTCGCCGGGTTGATCGGCACGGCGATTCTGGAAGGGCGGGCCGGGTTGCGCGAACTTGGCGCGCGTCTGGTCAACTGGCGGGTAGGGGCTCGCTGGTATGCGGTCGCGCTTATCACGATCCCGGCGGTTCTGCTGACAATTCTTCTGTTCTTGAGCGCCGTTGCCGATCCGGCCTTTGCGCCACGTTTCCCGTGGGCGCTGTTCGCCGTCGGGGTGGTCGCGGGAAGCTTCGAGGAAATCGGCTGGACGGGATTTGCGACGCCCCGCCTGCTGGCACGCCGCAGCCTTGGCATGGCCGGGCTGTCCCTCGGCCTCGTTTGGGCGTTCTGGCACCTGCTGGTCGATTTCCGATACAACATCGACGCGATGGGTGCCGCCTGGCCGCTCGAGTTCGCCATCGTCTATCTCGCGACGCTGACGCCGTACCGGATGCTGATGACGTGGGTCTATGGCAACACCCGGAGCCTGCTCGTGGCCGTACTCATGCACGCGAGCTTCACCGGCTGGTTGCTCGTCCTCTTCCCGTCGACCTCGGTTGCCCAGAGCCTGTTTTGGCAGGCGGGTTTTGCGGTCGCTCGCTGGAGCGTCGTGGCGGCAGTTCTCCTCAGCAACGCGCGTCGGCGCGACGAGGGCAAGCGACCTGCGCTGGGCGCTGCGCATGTACAGGCTCCCAGGGGAGTGCACGTTGTCCGATCTTGACCAGGAAGATCGGGCGCGCCTTCCCGCCGCCGTCTATGACCTCGCCCTCCGTCTCGGCGCGAAACCCGGGGACCGCCGGGACGGTGTCAGGCTGACCCAGACCGGACGCATGAAGCGGAAGCTTGGCGTCGATTCATGGATGGCGTTCACGGCAACACAAACGATTTCGGCGCGCGCGTGTGAGTTCGACTGGCGGGCGAGGTTTGGTCCCCTCGGTCTTGTCTCGGCGAACGACGCGCTGAAGAACGGCGAGGCACGGCTTGACATAAAGGCGCTCGGCTTCATCCCGATCGCCCGCACCGAACACTCGCCGGCGCTGATCCGCGGCGAGTTGATGCGCTACCTTGCGGAGATTCCCTGGGCGCCAAACGCCATATTTCAGAACCCCGCGCTGCGCTGGCGTGAAGTTGCCCCCGACAGGCTGGCCGTGAGTTCGGGGATTGGCGAGCGAGCCGCCGAGGTCACGCTGAGCCTGGACGGCGAGGGACGGATAAGCGGGGCCTTCGCGCCAGATCGGCCGCGCTCCGCGACTTCCCCTATCCTGCCGACGCCGTGGCGCGGTCGCTTTTCCGACTATCGCCTGCAGGACGCCATATGGCTTCCCTTTGCCGGCGAAGTGGCCTGGGAGATAGACGGAAGGGAGGAGACCTATTGGCAGGGCAGGATCGGGCATTGGCAGGCATCCGACGATAACGCCTGATCGTCACCAGCCCGCCCTTCCGCCCTCCCTACATCACCCCGAAAGTCGTGAACGCCTCGGAGGCGCTCATGCCGCCGCGGATCGCCACCGCCACGCGGTTCTCCGTCTCGGCCTTGCGGATGGCGAGCTCGATCGCCTCCTCCTCGGCCTCGCGCGGGATGACCAGCACGCCCTCGCGGTCGCCAAAGATCAGGTCGCCGGGGGCGATGCGGATGCCGGCTATCTCCACCGGACAGCGATGGTCGAGGACGCGGCCGCGCGGCGCCTGGTCCTGAGCATAGATGCCGCGGCTGAACACCTGGAAGCCGAGGGCCTCGATGTCGCCGGCGTCCCGCACAAAGCCGTCGAGCAGGGCGCCTGCCGCCTTCAGGTGAAGCGCCCGCGTCGACATGAGGCCGCCCCAGAGCGCGTAGCGGAGGGAAGCGCCGGTGGCCACATAGATCTCGCCTTCGCGGAGGTCGTCGAGCGCGGCGAACATCAAGCCGAACGGCTTCTCGACCGGCGCGCCCTCGCGCGCTTCCTCGCCCGGAATGTCCGCCTCGACCACCGGCATGGCGCGGCCGATGAGCTTCATCCCCGGCTGCAGCGGCCCGATCTCCGGCGGCAGGAACTGGTGGCGGTACCCGAGGGTGTCGAGAATGTCGCCGACCACCGCCGTGAAGAGACTCTGCCGGATGCGCGCGAACAGCGCCTGGTCGCCGGCCGCATCCATCTTCGCCTTGCTCATTGACGCTACGCCTCCTCTTGGCCCGTAGTGAGGGCCGTATCCGGTCACCCAAGGACAATATCATGGCGTCTGTGGATTTCCCGCGCGGGGGTTATCGCTACATCCCCGGTGTCTTCCAGTATTCCGCCGGGGTCGCGGCCCTGCCGGGATTCCGCATCGAGCGCGCGATGTTCCGCGAACCGGTTGCGCTCGCCGAGGGGTTCCGGCGGATCGAAGCCTTCCTCGGCGCCGCCGGGCGGCCGATGACCGCCTTCTGCGCCTGTGAATTGCGCTCGCCCGAGCCGATGAGCGAGTCGGCCTTCCGCGATTTCAACCAGGTCTATGTCGACCGCCTCTCACGCTGGGGCGCCATCGTCGCGGGTGCCAATCCCGTAGCGCGCAGCAACGTCTGTCCGGCATACGCGCCGCCCGCCGAGCCGGGCTTCCATGCTTTCAGCTACACGGTGGAGGATTCCGCGGCGGCTCCGTCCTTTGTCATCGCGGGCAGCGGCGAGGTTCCCGAAGGCAAGGCCAACTACCGCGACCACATCGTCCGTCCGGGCGACACCAGCCCGGCAGGGCTGACGGAGAAGGCGCACTACGTGCTCACCGAAATGGAGGCGAGACTCGCCGCTCTCGGGTTCACGTGGCGCGATACCACGGCAACCCAGGTCTACACCGTGCACGACCTCCACCCCTTCCTCGCCGGCGAGATCGTTGCCCGGGGGGCGGCGGCCCATGGCCTTGCCTGGCACTACTGCCGCCCGCCGGTCGTCGGTCTCGACTACGAGATGGATTGCCGCGGCGTTGCGCTTAAGCGGGTTATTTGACCAGCTTCGTCGGGGACGAGCCAAGATGGTCAACGGCGCGCTCGAGAAGACGCTCATTCCGGCGACTGGCAACGCCGAACTGAAAGACTTATTGTCGACCGGCCTGAAGATCTTCCAGGGGCACCAGGAGCATGCCGAGATGCTCGTGAGGATGCTGAAGTAGGAACGACCGATGCTCGATCGCTTCGCCGCAGCTGCTTTCCTGCTCGCCGCTTCTGCCGGGATCGTCGCCCCGGCAGCGGCGGCGACCATAGACGTCACCATCGCCAAGATGGCGTTTGCGCCGGCCGAGATCAAAGCCGCGGTCGGCGACACCATCACATGGACGAACAACGACTTCGTCGCCCACACGGCGACCGCCCGCGACAAGAGCTTCGACGTGGTGATACCGGCTCACGGTACCGGCAGCGTCGTGGTCAAGGCAGCCGGGACCATCGACTATTTTTGCCGCTTTCACCCGATGATGAAGGCGACGATGGCGGTTACGGGCAACTGACCCGCCGCTGACCGTCCGGGCCGCGTATTGGCCGAAACCCGGGCGAATAGCCCCGGTTTGGCGAGGACCCGAAAGGTTCAGCCGCGCGCGCCGTGCGGCGCCCCGGGAGGGCGGAACCATATTGCAATGCACGCGTTGGTGCTCCGAGAGGGTCACCAACATGTCCACATCTTCCGCCTGGCCTGCCAAGATCGCAGTCATTGGAACGTATTTGCCGCGCCGCTGCGGCATTGCGACGTTCTCGTCGGATCTCCTTCATTCGCTGGAAGCCCAGAATTCCGGGGCCGAGATCGCCTCGGTCGCGATGGATGATGCGCTCGAAGCCTACGCCTATCCGCAGGAAGTGCGCTTCGAGATCGACCAGAAGACGGTGGCCGACTATCGCCTCGCCGTCGATTTCCTGAACATGAACCGCTTCGATGCGGTGAGCTTGCAGCACGAGTACGGCATCTACGGCGGTCGCGCCGGTAACCACGTCCTGAGACTCCTGCACAATCTGCGGGTCCCGGTGCTCACCACCCTGCACACCGTCCTCGAGGAGCCGGATCGCGACCAGCGTGAAGTGCTGGCCGCCATCGGCGAGCTCTCCGATCGCGTCGTCGTCATGAGCGAGCGCGCCCGCGCCACCCTTGCCCGCGTCTACGGGGTGCCGCTGCCGCGCATAACCGTCATCCCGCACGGCGTGCCCGACATGCCGTTCCTCGACACCTCGTATCACAAGGACAAGTACGGCCTCGTCGGCAAGAAGGTGATGCTCACCTTCGGGTTGCTCTCGCGTGGCAAGGGCATCGAGTACGTCATCGAGGCCCTGCCCGAGATCGTCGCCCGCCATCCCGACGTGGTCTATCTCGTTGCCGGCCAGACCCATCCCGGTGTCCGCCGCCACGAAGGCGAGTCCTACCGCCTGTCCCTGCAGCAGCGCGCCGATGAGCTTGGCGTCGGCGGCCATCTGATGTTCCGCGACGAGTTCCTCGATACCGACAAGCTGGTCGAGCTGCTCAGCATCGCCGACATCTGCGTCACCCCCTACCTCAATCGCGAGCAGATCGTCTCGGGCGTGCTCAGCTTTGCGCTCGGCGCCGGCAAGGCGATCGTCTCGACCCCTTACTGGTACGCCGAGGAAATGCTTGCCGACGGACGCGGCCGCCTGGTGCCCTTCCGCGACGGTCCGGCGATTGCGCGCGAAGTGAACGGCCTCCTCGACGACGACGTCGCCCGCCAGACCATGCGCAAGCAGGCCTATACCTTTGCCCGCAATATGGTATGGAGCGAAGTCGGAGCGCGGTATCTGGAGACTTTCCGCGAGATTCGCGCCGAGCGGGCGCTGCGGCCGCGGTCTTACAGGGTCAAGTCATTGCAGGCCAACCAAGCCGAGCCGCCGGCGCCTAATCTTACCCACCTCCAGGTGATGACCGACGGCACCGGCATGCTCCAGCATGCCCGCTTCGCCGTACCCGACCGCGACCACGGCTATTGCACCGACGACAATGCGCGCGCGCTGATCGTCGCCCTGAAGGCCGCCGAAGGGGCCCGCGATCCGCGCGAGAACCTCTTGCTCGCGTCGCGCTACCTCAGCTTCCTCCAGCACGCGTTCAATCAGGAGACCGGCCGCTTCCGCAACTTCATGAGCTATGACCGGCAGTGGCAGGAGACGATCGGCAGCGAGGATGCGCACGGTCGCGCTATCTGGTCGCTCGGCCAGGCCGTACTCGACACGCCTTCGGACGGAATTGGCGGCGCTGCCATGTGGCTCTTCGAGAGAGCGCTGCCGGCGGTTCTCGGCTTCGTCTCGCCGCGCGCCTGGGCCTTCGCCCTCATCGGGATCAACGCCTATCTCGAGCGCTTCGGCGGCGCCAGCGATGCGCGCCGCGCCCGGGTCACGCTCGCCGAACGCCTGCATGATCGCCTGAAGCCGGGCATAGGCACGGAATGGCCGTGGCTCGAGGAGACGGTTACCTACGCCAACGGCGTCATCCCCCAGGCGCTGCTTGCCTCGGCAACGGCACTGGATCGCTCGGACATGACGCGCGACGCCATCGAGTCGCTGCGCTGGCTCTGCGGCGTGCAGACCGATCCGCGCGGTCATTTCACGCCCATCGGCAACGACGGGTGGTTCGTCCGCGGCAGCACGCCGGCGAGGTTCGACCAGCAGCCTATCGAGGTGCAGCACATGGTCGATGCCACGCTGGCGGCGTATTCCGCCACCGGCGATGCCGTCTGGCTGGACGAGGCCCGCCGCGCTTACGAGTGGTTCCTCGGCCGCAACGATCTCCAGCAGCCGATCGCCGACCAGGCCACCGGCGGCTGCCGCGACGGACTCTCGGCCGACGGCGTCAATCTGAACCAGGGCGCCGAGTCTACCCTCGCTTGGCTGCACGCGTCGCTGAGCCTCCGGGCCGCGCTTGGAATTGAGGAAGGCGAGCGTGCGGTCCCTGCCGATGGCAGCCGCCGCCCGGCGCTCAAGGTCGTCCCGGCGAGCGGCGAGCGCGTCGTCGCGGCCCCGCACTGAAAGGAACAGGGATGACCGGCACCCCGATTCACACGCGCGGGCTATTCACGCGCTATGCCAACAATCCGATCATGCGCGGGCGCGATCTGCCCTACCGCGCGAACACCGTGTTCAATCCGGCTGCGGCCATTGTCGATGGCGAGACATTGCTGCTGTTGCGCGTCGAGGACATGCGCGGCCATTCCCATCTGACGGTCGCGCGCAGCAAGGACGGGATCACCGACTGGCGCTTCGACCCGCAACCGACCTTTCCCGCCGATCCCGATCATTACCCGGAGGAAATCTGGGGCGTCGAGGATCCGCGGATTACCTATCTCGAGGAGCAGGACCGCTGGGCGATCGCCTACACCGCCTTCTCTGTGAGCGGTCCGCTGGTCTCGCTCGCCACCACCCGCGACTTCAAGACGTTCCAGCGTCTCGGCCCGGTCATGCCACCCGAGGACAAGGATGCGGCCCTTTTTCCGGTCCGCTTCAATGGCCGTTGGGCGATGCTGCATCGGCCCGTGCCCGCGGCCGGGCATGGCGGCGCGCACATCTGGCTCTCCTGGTCTCCCGACCTCAAGCATTGGGGCGACCACCACATCATCCTGCGCGCCCGCCGGGGCGGCTGGTGGGACGCCAACAAGATCGGGCTGTCGCCGCCGCCGCTGCGCACCGACGAGGGCTGGCTGATCATGTATCACGGGGTCCGCCAGAATGCCTCCGGCGCGATCTATCGCCTGGGACTGGCGCTCCTCGATCTCGAGGACCCGGAGAAGGTGATCTACCGGTCCGACGAATGGGTCTTCGAGCCGGAGACCGACTACGAGCGCTTCGGCGATGTCGACAAGGTCGTCTTCCCCTGCGGCTGGACCGAGGTTGACGGCGAAGTGCGCATATATTACGGCGCCGCGGACAGCCGCATCGCGCTCGCCACCGCCAGGGTTGCCGACCTTCTCGACTGGCTGAAGGCGACCGCGGGCCGGATGCGCCGCGACGACATCTGATAGGTTCAGCATTTCCGAGGGTGGGGTAATCGAAGTGGCTGAGCGCATTGTTCCCGTGATTCTGTGTGGCGGTGCCGGTACGCGCCTGTGGCCGGCATCCACCGACATGCTACCGAAGCCCTTCCTGCCGCTTGTCGCCGGAGTGTCGACCTTTGCGGCGACCCTGGCGCGGGTAACGGATCCGATGTTCGGGCCGCCGGTGATCATGGCCAATCGCGAGCACGCCAGCCTGGTGAGCGAAGCCGTGGCGAAGGCCGGCATCGAAGCGACGGTGCTGCTCGAACCGAAGGGCCGCGATACCGCCGCCGCCATCGCCGCCGCCGCGGAATGGGTGGCCAACGACGACCCCAAGTCGGTCATCCTCGTGCTGGCCGCCGACCACCTCATCCGCGACGTGGCCGGCTTCCGGGTCTCGGTCGCCGAGGCCGCCAAGGCGGCTGCCGCCGGCATGATCGTCGTGTTCGGCGTCGAACCGGCACTGCCGGCGACCAGCTACGGCTACATCCGCCCCGGCGAAGCGCTCGACGGCTTTCCCGATGTCGATCGCGTCGCCGCTTTCGTGGAGAAGCCCGACCGCGCCACCGCCGAGCACTACGTCGAAAGCGGCTATCTCTGGAACAGCGGCAACTTCGCGCTGACGGCGGAGACCGCCGTCGCCGAAATCCGCGAGCACGCACCGGGGGTCGCCGAGGCCGCCGCCGCGGCAATCGCGGCGGCGAAGATCGAGGGCCGCCTCGTCGAACTCGATGCCACCGCTTTTGCCAAGGCGCCGCGTATTTCGTTCGATCACGCCGTCATGGAAAAGACGGGGCGCGCCGCGGTCGTCGATGCGCGCTTCGACTGGTCCGACCTCGGCACCTGGTCGTCCGTCTGGGATTCCGCCGACAAGGATGAGACCGGCAACGCGGTCATCGGCGAGGCCGTCATCCTCGATTCGCGCGGCAGCTTCGTCTCGTCGGATCGGCCGTTCGTCGGGCTTCTCGGCGTGGATGACCTGATGGTCGTGGCGAGCGACGACGCCATTCTGGTCGCGCCGCGCGACCGCGCCGACTCGGTCAAGGAGCTGGTGGCGAAGTTCGGGAAGTCGCCGGAGAAGCTGATCGGCGATCGCCAGCGTCACTACCGGCCGTGGGGCTATTACCAGTCGCTCGACGTCGGCGACATGCATCAGGTGAAGCGCATCGTGGTCAAGCCCGGCGCGCGTCTCTCGCTGCAGCGGCACCAGCACCGCTCCGAACACTGGACCGTGGTCCAGGGCGTGGCCGAAGTCACCGTCGGCATGGAGATGAACGCGCTGGAGATCAAGACGGTCCGGCCGAACGAGTCGGTTTACATCCCGCTCCACGGCATCCACCGCATGGCCAATCCGGGCAAGGTCCCGATGACAATCATCGAGGTCCAGTGCGGCGATTACCTCGGCGAGGACGATATCGAGCGCCTGCAGGACGATTACGGCCGCACCGGGACGTAGCCGTCCGCGCGGCAGGTCCTGTGGCAGCTTACCGCGCTGCCCGTCTGGCTGGCGCAGACCAAGTGTGTGTGGCCAAGGATTCCATGACGAAGATTTCGGGCGCCGGTCGCGGCGCGGAAATTCGGGCCGCCGGGCGGGCGGGCGCGATCGCCAATGCTCTTGTCGCGCTGTTCGTCGGCGGTTGCACTATCCTTGCGGTCGGAGCGGGGCCGGCTGGCGCCCATCCACCGCTACGGTCGATCGGCGCGCCCGTGGCGGTCGTCACCGGGTTCGCCGGCACGGTGCGATTCAGCCCGCCGCCCGCCGCCGATCTTCCCGCCGTGGCGGGGATCCATCCCGTCGGAACCCGCATCTGCAAGAACACGGGCATGGCGCCGACGGGCGATCCACCCACCTGCACGTTCATTCCGAAACTCTCGACCTGCCCGGACACCTCGAAGCCAACCGGTCTGAAGGGGGCATGCGTCTGCCCCGATGGGCGCCTCCCGGTCGGCAAGAAATGCCCGGTTGCGGCGATCAGGATGCCGCAGATCCTGCGGCCGATGTGCACCACGCCGAACTCGCACGGCATTTTCCCGAACTGCACCTGCAATGCCGGGTACCACGCGTACAACGGCGGAGCCGGCCGTGCCGGCGGCAGCTGCGTCCTCGACGACATCTTCGCTCCGAAGCGATAGGACCGGGAAAAGCCCGCTTCCCACCGTTACGAAGCGCGACGCCGCGCGGCGCCGCAAGAAGGCGGTTCGGACTTTTGAGCCGGTTGATCCCGGTGCCCAAATCCTGCTGTAGTCCGGACCTCTTCTCCCGCCCGCCAGAGCGAAAGGAGGTCGCCATGTGCCGCAACATCAAGACGCTGTTCAACTTCGAGCCGCCGGCCACCCATGCCGAAATCCATGCGTCCGCCGAGCAGTTTGTCCGCAAGCTGAGTGGCTTCACCCACCCGTCGAAGGCCAACGAGGCGGCGTTCCGCCGGGCCATCGAGGAGGTCTCCGCCGCCGCGCATCGCCTGATCGATTCGCTGGAGACCAACGCGCCGCCGAAGAACCGCGAAGAAGAAGCCGAGAAGGCGCGGGCCCGCGCCGCCTTGCGTTCCGCGTAGCCGGAGGGGGCACCCCCCTTGGGGCGCTGGCGCCGGGCGGTGAACGTGTGGGTGAACGGCATCGCCCATTGCTCGGACCGTTCCCATTCGCCGTTCCCCGGCCACAGCGCCGAGAGTTCCTTGCCGCGGAAGCCGGCGCGCACGCTGGCGGCGCCGTCATGGCGGGTGACATGATTGCAGCCGATCGCCCAGAGCAGCCGCGTGCCGAACCTCGCCAGCGGACCGCGGCGCGGTTCGCAGGCAACCAGCGCGTCGCAATGGGCGGCGATCCGTCCGATCAGGTCGGCGAGCTCTTCCTCCGGGAAGTGATGCAGGAAAAGATTGGCGGTGACGATGTCGTAGCGTTGCCGCCCGTCGAAGAAATCGAAGACATCCGCGGACACGTGCTCGGCGCGCCAGCCGAGCCTGGCGAAGCCCGCAAGGGTGGCGTCGGCGACGATGTTCTGGCGTTCGACGAGCGCGAGGCTCACGCCCGGCCAGCGCTTCGCCATCCGCCGCGCGACGCTGAGCATGAAGGTTCCGTCGCCCGCTCCGATGTCGGCCATCGTGCGTGGCGCCTTTCCGCCCAGACGGCAGAGGAGCCGGGTCATGATCGCGGCCTGCAACATCAGGGCGTTGCAGCGCTGGATATCCTGTCGCGAGCGGATGGCGTCGCGATCGCCGGCCGGCAGGATGTCGAGGAGCTCAGGGCTGACCTGCCGCGCCGCAATCATTTCGTGGGTCTGTTTCGAAATGGCGCCGCAAAGCCGAGTTTCATCGAACGCGATCCTGGCTGACGAAGGGCAAACACCGGGGAGTGTCGTTTTGTTCGCCGTCGGTCGAACCGTATCTCACCCGGGCAACGTCCGTCTCTCTGGAACTGGTTGACCGCTGGTAACCGAAAAAAGGGTCATTTCCGGCGCGGAAGCAGGCCGATCCTGTCCGGGGACAGTTGCGCTGGCGGCGCAGGCCCTTTATCTCCGGCGCCGGGTAGCTATCTGTAGCCCGTCCGCGGTGCGGCAAATGCCCCGGCCGCAGTCGCGGCGCACCGCTTTCCTCCACAGCCCTCCTGGCCAGAACCCCATGCAGCCGATCATAACGATCTCCAACCTGACCAAGACCTACGCCTCGGGCTTCCAGGCCCTGAAGAGCGTAAGCCTTGAAATCCGGCGCGGGGAGATATTCGCCCTTCTCGGGCCGAACGGGGCCGGCAAGACCACGATGATCAACATCGTCTGCGGTATTGTCAGCCCGTCGAGCGGCACGGTGGTGGCCAACGGCCACGACATCGTCACCGACTATCGCGCGGCGCGCTCGGAGATCGGCCTGGTTCCCCAGGAACTGCCGACCGACATCTTCGCCACCGTCTGGGACACGGTCAGCTACAGTCGCGGCCTGTTCGGCAAGCCGGCCAACCCCGCCCATATCGAGAAGACCCTTCGCGACCTGTCGCTCTGGGACAAGCGCAACAACAAGATCATGATGCTCTCCGGCGGAATGAAGCGCCGCGTGCTGATTGCCAAGGCGCTTTCGCACGAGCCGCAGATCCTCTTCCTCGACGAGCCGACCGCGGGCGTCGACGTCGAACTGCGGCGGGATATGTGGCAGCTCGTCCGCCAGCTCCGCGCCGGCGGCGTTACCGTCATCCTCACCACGCATTACATCGACGAGGCCGAGGAAATGGCCGATCGCATCGGCGTCATCAACAAGGGCGAACTCGTCCTCGTCGAGGACAAGGCCGAACTCATGCGCAAGCTCGGTCGGAAGCTCCTCACCTTGCAGCTTTCCAGCCCCATCGACCATGTGCCGCCCGAGCTCTCGGCCTACAAGCTTGAGCTGGCGGCGGGCGGCTGCGAACTCGTCTACACCTACGACACGCAGAGCGAGCGCACCGGCATCACGCGGCTCCTCAGGGACCTGAGCGACTCCGGGGTGAAATTCCGCGACCTGCAGACCAGCCAGAGTTCGCTGGAAGAGATCTTCGTCAACCTGGTGAAGGCCGACGCATGAACTTCCGGGCGGTTGCCACGATCTATAAGGCCGAGATGGCGCGGACGCGCCGGACGCTGATGCAGAGCATCATCTCGCCGGTGCTGTCGACGAGCCTCTATTTCGTCGTCTTCGGCGCCGCCATCGGCTCGCGCATCACCGCGGTCGACGGCGTCAGCTTCGGCGCGTTCATCGTGCCCGGCCTGATCATGCTCTCGCTCCTGACGCAGAGCATCTCCAATGCCTCGATCGGCATCTATTTCCCGAAATTCACCGGCACGATCTTCGAATTGCTGTCGGCCCCGATCTCCTACCTCGAGATCGTCATCGCCTATGTCGGCGCGGCGGCCACCAAGTCGATCATCCTCGGCCTCATCATCCTTGCCACCGCCGGACTGTTCGTGCCGCTGCAGGTGCTGCACCCGTTCGCCATGGTCCTTTTCCTCGTGCTGACGGCGGTAACCTTCAGCCTGTTCGGCTTCATCATCGGCATCTGGGCGGACGGCTTCGAGAAGCTGCAGCTGGTGCCGCTCCTCATCGTGACGCCGTTGACCTTCCTTGGCGGCAGCTTTTACTCGGTCAGCATGCTGCCGCCGTTCTGGCAGACGGTCAGTTTGTTCAATCCGGTGGTCTACCTGATCAGCGGCTTCCGCTGGGCCTTCTACGGCATCTCCGATGTCAGCATCGCCGTCAGTCTCGGCATGACGCTGGTCTTCCTGCTGGTCTGCCTCGCCGTGGTCGCCTGGATCTTCCGCACCGGCTACCGCATCAAGCCGTAAGCGGCATTCAGAAGCGCCTCCAGCCGAAACCCCCTCTCATGGCGCCGCCGCTTCTCCTTCTCACCGATGTCAGCCTGACCTTTGGCGGCACCCCGCTTCTGCAATCGGTCGGCCTGTCGGTCAGCGCCGGGGAGCGCCTGTGCCTCGTCGGCCGCAACGGCTCCGGCAAGTCGACGATGCTGAAGATCGCCGCCGGCCAGATCGCCGCGGACAGCGGCCAGCGCTTCCTGCAGCCTTCCGTGACAGTCCGCTACCTGCCCCAGGTGCCGGACCTCACCGGCTTCGCCACCACCCTTGCCTTCGTCGAGGCCGGCCTTGCCGAAGGCGACGATCCGCACCGCGCCCGCTACCTGCTCGAAACCCTCGGCCTGACCGGCAACGAAGAGCCGGCGCGCCTGTCCGGCGGCGAGGGCGGGCGGGCGGCGCTTGCCCGCGTGCTCGCGCCGGAGCCGGATATCCTCCTTCTCGACGAGCCGACCAACCACCTCGACATCGCCGCGATCGAGGGGCTGGAAAGCGCGCTGAAGGCGATGCGCTCCGCGATCGTCACCATCAGCCACGACCGCCGCTTTCTCGAGAACCTGTCCAACGCCACCGTCTGGCTCGATCGCGGCGAGACCCGGCGGCTCGACAAGGGGTTTGCCGCCTTCGAGGCGTGGCGCGATCAGGTGCTGGAGGAAGAGGAGCGCGATCGCCACAAGCTCGACCGCAAGATCGTCAACGAGGAGCACTGGCTGCGCTATGGCGTCAGCGCCCGCCGCAAGCGCAACCAGAAGCGCCTCGGCGATCTCCATGCGCTGCGCGCCGACCGCAAAAGCGCGCGCGCCAACCGCCCGCAGGGCGATGTCGCCCTGACCGTCCAGGAGTCGCGGGTTTCGGGCAAGCTGGTGATCGAGGCGAAGAACATCGCCAAGAGCTATGGCGAGCGCCCCATCGTTCGCGACTTCTCCATCCGCATCGAGCGCGGCGACCGCATCGGCATCGTCGGCCCGAACGGCACCGGCAAGACGACCCTGATCAACCTCCTCACCGGCGTGCTCGCACCCGATGCCGGCGTCGTGCGCCAAGGCGCCGCCCTCGACCTCGCTACGCTCGACCAGAGCCGCGCGAGCCTCGACCCGGAAGCGACGGTCGCCGGCGTGCTGACCGACGGCCGCGGCGACACGGTGATCATCGGCGGGGAGAGCCGCCACGTGATCGGCTACATGAAGGACTTCCTCTTCCGTCCCGAGCAGGCGCGCACGCCGGTAAAGGCGCTTTCCGGCGGCGAGCGCGGCCGCCTGATGCTTGCCCGCGCGCTGGCCAAGCCCTCTAACCTCCTCATCCTCGACGAGCCGACCAACGACCTCGACCTGGAAACCCTCGACCTCCTGCAGGAGATGCTCGCCGCCTATCCCGGCACGCTTCTGCTCGTCAGCCACGACCGCGATTTCCTCGATCGGGTCGTGACGTCGGTGGTTGCCAGCGAAGGCGACGGCGCCTGGCAGGAATATGCCGGCGGCTATTCCGACATGCTCGCCCAGCGCGGCGCGCCTCTCGGCAACGCCGCCGAGCCGGTCCGCGAGCGCGCGAGGGCGAAGTCCCCGGCCGGCAACCGGCGCGAGGTGGCGGATAAATTCTCGGTCGGAGCAGCGGCGCCGGCCCAGAAGCGGAAGCTCTCCTTCGCCGAGCAGCACGCCCTGAAAACGCTGCCGGTCCGCATGGAGAAGCTCACGGCCGAACTCCGGCGCCTCGAGCTTGTCCTTGGCCGGCCGGACCTCTACCGCAAGGACCCGGCGATGTTCGCTTCCACCACCATGGCCCTCGCCACCGCGCGCAGCGAGCTTACCGAGGTGGAGGAGCAGTGGCTGGCCGCCGAGCTGCGGCGCGAAGAGGTCGAGGGGCGGTAGGCGGCCGTATCCAGGACGCCGTCCGCGCGCGGTGAAAACGGGCACCGCGCATTAGCCCCCGACTAACCATGCCGTCAGTCACTTCGCTGTTGCGGGAAACCGGGTGCGGCTTTGCCTCGTTTCGAGAGCGTGGCGGTATTCCTCGCCACCACTTTTCAACCACTCTGCCGCTAACCTTCCCGGCGCCCAAGGAGAGACAGAAACGTCTTGGCAGCCGAGTCCGCCATCCGCGACACGAACCCGCTACTGCCGGCGCCGTCCGCGCGGGCGGGCCTGCAGCTATCCGAGCTGCTCGGCGCACTCAGCCACGCGCTCGACCTCACCGAAGGCCAGCCGGAGGGGCATTGCGTCCGTGCCTGCTGGATCGGCACCGCGATCGGGCGGGAGAGGGGGCTCTCCGAGCCGGACCTGTGGGAGCTCTATTACACGCTCCTCCTCAAGGACCTCGGCTGCTCCAGCAATGCCGCCCGCATCTGCCAGCTCTACCTGACAGACGACCTCACCTTCAAACGCGACTTCAAGACCGTCGGCGACAGCGCGCCGCAACTCCTGCGTTTTGTCGCCGGCCATACCGGCCCCGCTGCTGGTCTGATCGAGCGCTTCCGCACCTTGCTCAGCGTCGTGCAGCGAAGCGGCCAGATCGCCAACGAGGTCATCGCCGCCCGCTGCGAGCGTGGCGCCGGCATCGCCCGCAAGCTGCGTTTCCCCGAGGCCGTCGCCGACGGTATCGCCAGCCTCGACGAGCACTGGAACGGCGGCGGCCAGCCGATGGGCGCGAAGGGAGCGGAGATACCGCTCTATTCGCAGATCGCGCTGATGGCCCAGGTGGTCGACGTGTTCAACACAAGCGCCGGCCGCGATGCGGCGCGACAGGAACTGCGGCGCCGCTCCGGCACCTGGTTCGATCCCGCCCTCGTCGCCGATTTCGAGCGCGCCGCCGCCCGGCCCGGCTTCTGGGAGACGCTCGACTCGCCCGATCTCGAAGCCGCGCTCCTCGCGCTCGAACCGGCCCGGCGTGCGAAGGGCCTCGACGAGGACTACCTCGACGATATTGCGTCGGGCTTCGCCGAAGTTGTCGACTCGAAGAGCCCCTATACCAGCGGTCATTCCTCCCGCGTCGCAGAGGTCACCTGTTTGATCGCCGCCGAACTCGGCTTCACCGCGCCGCGGCGGCGCTGGCTTCGCCGCGCCGCTCTCCTCCACGACAGCGGCAAGCTCGGCGTGTCCAACCTGATCCTCGACAAGCCCGGCAAGCTCACCGACGCGGAGTGGGTCGCGATGCGCGACCACGCCGCGATTGGCGAGCGCATCCTGTCGCGCATCGCCGCGTTCGACGAACTGGCGGTCATTGCGGGAGCGCATCACGAGAAGCTCGACGGCACCGGCTATCCGCGGAAGCTTCGCGGCGCCCAGATCGCGCTGGAGACCCGGGTCATCACTGCCGCCGACATTTTCGATGCGCTTACCGCGAAGCGCCCGTATCGCGATGCCCTCTCCGTCGACCAGGCCCTTGCGGTCATGCAAGCCGAGGTCGGCACGGCGATCGACGCCGAGTGCTTCGCGGCGCTGGGGAAGGCCCTGGCAAAGCAGCGCGAGGCCGCCAAGCCGGCCCGTCCCCCGCGCCCCCGCCGGAACCGGGATGTCGACACCGCCTGGTGGGGCGGCTGAGCACCGTCTCCCGCCGTTATTCCAGCGTCAGCGTATTCGGGTCGAACATCGTCCCGTCCTGGCCGAGGTTGACGAACACTGCGCGGTCGGGGTGCGCCGCCTCGATCATGAAGTACTGGATGCCGTCGGGCGCGGTGCCGTAGTCGCCGCAGGGCGGATCGGGCACCTCGTTGTCGGGGAGGGCGTCGAAATCGGCCTTGCGCTTGCCGGTCGGCACTATCTCGTAGAACGACTGCCCGGCCGGCGGCTTCGGGATGTACGAAAGATCGGCCGGCTCGAAGGCGCACTCGGTGGCGAGCGTATAGCCGCGCTTGACCAGTTCCGGCAGGATCGCATCGATCGGAGCATCGGCCGGCTTCCTGAATACCTGCAGCACGGTCTGCAGGTCTTCGCCGTCGATGGTGAGCACGAAGCCAGGCAGGTCCGGCTTGAAAGTCAGCTCCCAGAGCCCGGTGTCGAGCTTGCAGCGCTCCGCCCAGAGACCGAGCCCGCCGCCTTCCTTCCACTCCCAGGTGCAAAGCTTGTCGTCGACCGCGCTGTGCGCCGGCTGCGGCGGCCGGTCGGCGGCGATCGCCTGCCCGGCGAGCACGAGGGTGACGGCGACCAGAGCGATGGATTTGACGACTTGCTCATGGGTCATGCCGCGGTCTTCCTGCTTGGCCGGATCAGAATCTCCGCCGGGATGCCGAGCCGGTCGTGCAGCCGCCGGATCATGCCGATGGAAAGTCCGCGCTTGCGATTGAGTACCTCGGCAATTCGCGTTCGGGTGCCGATGATTTCCTCGAGGTCGCGCCGGGTCAGCCCCTGCTGCTCCATCCGAAACCTGATCGCCTCCACCGGATCCGGAGGGTCCATCGGATAGCGCTCGGCTTCGTAGGCGTCGATCAAGGTCGCAAGGACGTCGAGCCGGTCGCCCCTGGGTGTCCCGTCCTTGGCGCCCCAGAGCCTGTCGACCTCGGCGAGCGCAAGTTCGTAGTCGTGTTCGGACCGGATTGGCTTCACATCAGCCGCCATATTCCACCTTCTTCGCGTCGATGCGGTCGTAGTCCCGATGGGAGCCGATCCACTTTATCCAGACGATGCCTTTGCCGTAGTCGATGGAGGCGACAAGGCGACAGGCGTTGCCCTTGATATCGAACACTACACGGTCGGCTGAAACGATGCTGGCCGTCACATAACGTCGCTTTACGTCCGCGCTGCCGGTCCAGCGCGCCTTGCTTGCTTCGGCGAACCAGGCATCGAGTGCGGCCTTCAATGCCGGCACACCCTTGTGCCCCGCCTGGCTCTCAACGAATTCGCGGAGGCTTCGCCGGGCGATGATCCGCATCAAATGTCTCTACCATGCGCCCAAAATGGGCGCAACGACCTCGGCTGATCGCTCCGCCAGTCTTGACGCGTTCTGAAAACTTTGTCCAAATGATCAAGGGTTCTGGCGGCCGCTTAATTCCTTGACGGCCGGGGAGTTTGTCGATGCAGACCGAGCGCACTCCCGATATCGCCTCGGGCCGGCTGACGGCCGAGGAATACGCCGCCAATTTCCGCGACCTCCACCCGCCGCTCGACAAGCACCAGGCCTTCGTCGAGGCGGACCGCTGCTACTTCTGCTACGACGCGCCCTGCGTCACCGCCTGCCCGACGGGCATCGACATCCCGCTGTTCATCCGCGAGATCCTCACCGACAATCCGAAGGGCGCCGCGGAGACCATCCTCTCCGCCAACATCCTCGGCGGCATGTGCGCCCGGGTTTGTCCGACCGAGACGCTTTGCGAGCAAGCCTGCGTGCGCGAGCTGGCAGAGGGCCAGCCGGTTCGCATCGGCGAGCTCCAGCGCTATGCCACCGACGTGCTGATGACCGAGGGCAAACAGCCTTTCGCGCGCGCGCCGGCGACCGGCAAGCGCGTCGCGGTTATCGGCGGCGGGCCGGCCGGCCTCTCCTGCGCCCACCGCTTGGCCATGCACGGCCACGACGTGACCATCTACGAGGAGCGCGAGAAGATCGGCGGCCTCAACGAATACGGCATCGCCGCCTACAAGACGCCGGGCGATTTCGCCCAGAACGAAGTCGATTTCATCCTCTCCATCGGCGGCATTACGGTGGAAGCCGGCAAGGCGCTCGGCCGCGATTTCACCCTCGCGGACCTGCGTGGGAAATTCGACGCGGTGTTCGTCGGCCTCGGCCTCGCCGGCGTGAACGCCCTCGGCATTCCCGATGAGTCGATGGACGGCGTCGGCGACGCGGTCGCCTACATCGCCGAGCTGCGCCAGGCGCCCGATCTCGCCGCGCTTCCCGTCGGCCGCCGCGTGGTGGTGGTGGGCGGCGGCATGACCGCCATCGACATCGCCAGCCAGTCGCGCCGCCTCGGCGCCGAGGACGTGACCATCGTCTATCGCCGCGGGCCCGAGCGCATGGGCGCCAGCGAATATGAGCGCGAGCTCGCCCAGACCGACGGCGTCAAGCTGAAGTTCCGC
>JBBQGL010000006.1:0-46584 GCA_038323025.1 Hyphomicrobiales bacterium | reverse complement strand
GTACGCACGATGAGCGCGTCGAGGCGACGTCCGATGTCGCGTTTCCAGCCCGGCATGGCCGCGATGAAGGCCTGCAGGGGGCGTCGCCGTCGCCCTTCGCGATCCGCGGGTTGCCGCCGGCGAGGAGGGTCGGCATCGCGGCCTTGCGGACCGATGACCTGGCGAGGGACTTTGGCGCCGTCTGGCGAGGCTTCGCCGCCGTCGCATCGACCGGCCTGGTGGCGGCCTTCCTTGCGATCCTCGTTGACCTGGGGGACGTCTTGTCGGCCATTGCGTTCACCTGCAGATGCCTGCGCTATCCAGCTCTGGAAACACGTCCCATTCGTCTCATGCGCTTCGCTCGCTGGGACGGAAAGGCCCGCTCCCTGGTTCAATCGACCTTCAATCTCGAGCTTTTGCGAACATTGCCGCGCACGCAGTCCAGTTGTCTATCCGGGAAAAAGAGTTCGCCGCGTTGAATTGCTTCAGCCCGACGAGAGGCAGTCCCCGGAGCGGCGGCGCCACTCCCGCAGTTGCAAGCCCTGTCGCGCCGCCTCGGTGATCGGGTCGCCCGGAGGCACTGCTGGATGACGGAAGGGGATGCTGCTAGCGTGAGAGTATGGCGTGGGGAGTGAAAATCATGGCGGTTGCGCGCGTCGGCTGCTTCGCAGTCGGCGCCAAACTCTCTCGCGTTCCCCGGATGCACTGATCGTGCGTGCCATAAGTCCACGGGGCCGATGGCCCAAGACTCTGCCGCCCCTCTCCGCCGAGGATGCAGCGATAGCCGACGACTTCATGCGGCGCTGGCTTACCGTCCTGCCGAAACGTTTTTCGGTCATCGAGCGCTTCAACCATTGGTTCGCGGCGGCGAGCGCAAGGGCCGGACAGCGCACCATGGAGATAGGTGCCGGTCGCGGCGCCCACCTGGCCTTCGAGAACCTGGATGAGCAGGACTACCATTGCGTCGAATACCGCGAAGCGGTTGCGGCGGATCTGAGAGCCGCCTATCCGAAGACCACGGTGCTGGTGGCCGATTGCCAGAAGCCGCTCCCCTATCCAGCCGCTTCCTTCGACCGCGTCCTTGCGGTTCACGTCCTTGAACACCTGCCGGACTTGCCGGCCGCCGTGGCGGAAGCCCATCGCCTGTTGAAGCCGGGCGGTGTCTTCTCCATCGTTATTCCGTGCGATCCCGGCCTCGCCTATTGGCTGGCGCGGAAGCTCTCGGCGGAACCTCTTTTCCGAAAAACCTACCGGCAGTCCTACCGTTGGTTCTACCGGCGGGAGCACATCAACAGCCCGGCAGAAATCCTTTCCGTCCTTGCCGCAGCCGGCTTCACCGCAACCAGGCGCGCCTTTTTCCCGCTCCGGCTACCCGTCGTGCCGCTTAACCTTTGTCTGGGCGTCGACTACCGGAAGAACTGAGTCATCCTTCAGACGCTGACGGGCCGCCGCCCAAGGGCTCACGCCGCTTCGTCGTGCCAGGTGCGTCCGTCGCGCTCGATCAGCGCTACCGAAGCCGAAGGGCCCCACGTGCCGGCGTGGTAGGCCTTCGGAGCCTCGCGCGAGCGGTCCCACGCCTCGGCGATCGGGTCGATCCACGCCCACGCGGCCTCCACTTCGTCGCGGCGCATGAACAGCGTCTGGTTGCCGCGAATGACGTCGAGGATCAGGCGCTCATAGGCGTCCGGGCTGCGCACCTTGAAGGCCTGGGCAAAGCTCATGTCGAGCGGCACGTAGCGGAGCCGCATCCCGCCCGGGCCGGGATCCTTGATCATCAGCCAGAGTTTTACGCCTTCCTCCGGCTGGATGCGGATGACCAGCATGTTCGGGCTGATTTCGCCGACGCTGGCGTCGAAGATCGAATGCGGGATGTGCTTGTAGGCGACGACGATTTCCGACACGCGCGTCGCCAGGCGCTTTCCGGTGCGCAGGTAGAAGGGCACGCCGGCCCAGCGCCAGTTGCCGATCTCGGCCTTGATGGCGACGAATGTGTCGGTGTGGCTTTGCTTGTTGTCCACCTCGGTGAGGTAGGCGGGGACGGCCGAACCTCCGATTGCCCCGGACTTGTACTGGCCGCGCACGGTGACCGCCCCGGCGGTCTTCTCGTCGACCGGCTTCAGCGCATGCAGCACCTTCAGCTTCTCGTCGCGTACCGAGTCCGCGTCCATGCGTGGCGGCGGCTCCATCGCGATCAGGCAGAGCAGCTGGATCATGTGGTTCTGCACGATGTCGCGCAGCGCTCCCGAGTGATCGTAGTATTCGCCACGTCCCTCGACGCCGAGCGTCTCCGCCACCGTGATCTGCACATGGTCGATGTGATCGGCATTCCACAGCGGTTCGAACAGTGCGTTGCCGAAGCGGAGCGCCATCAGGTTCTGCACCGTCTCTTTGCCGAGGTAGTGGTCGATCCGGTAGATCTGGCTTTCCTCGAAGACGGCACCGACCACGTCGTTGACCGCCTTTGCCGAGGGGAGGTCGTGCCCGATCGGCTTCTCGATGATGACGCGCGTCTGCGGCGTCACCAGCTTGTGCTCGCCGAGCTTGCTGCAGATCGTTCCGAACAGTTCCGGCGCAACCGCCAGGTAGAATGCGCGGATGCGCGACTTTGCGTCCTTCAGGAAGGCGACGAGGTCGTTCCAGCCCTTGTTCTTCTCGGCGTCGACCGAGAGAAAATGGAGCCGCTTGAGGAACGTCTCCATGGTGGCGAGATCGCGATCGTCTTCCGAGATGTGCGCGGCCAGCGCCTGGCGGGCGGCCGTGCGATAGTCGTCGTCGCTCATCGCGCGGCGCGAGACGCCGATGATTCGTGCCGCCTTCGGCAGCTGGCCGTCGCGGTCGCGGTGGTAGAGCGCGGGCAGGAGCTTGCGGAAGGCGAGGTCGCCGGCCCCCCCGAAAACCACAAGATCGAACGGTTCGACAGTGATGATACGGGCAGCCATCGCAGAACCTCGCTCGCTTGTCGCCGGCACGCTTTCCGCGTGGCGGTTATGCATCTACTATGCCGGGCGCGTTTAAGGCAGAGGTTTGCAAGCCCGGTCAAGGGGGGTGGATGGCGGAGCCGATATGCATTGTGCCGGCGGGTGATTGGACCGGCGAAGGGGCCACCTGGCACGCGGCGGAAAACGCCCTCTACTGGGTGGATATCGGGCGCTTCCTCGTCCACCGCTTCGATCCGGCCTCAGGCAGCGTCAGGAGCTGGTTCTTTCCCGAGCCGCCTGCGGCGCTCGCCCTCACCGATCGCGCCGACACCCTCCTCGTTGCTCTCGGCGGCCGCGTGATTCTGTGGCAGCCGGCCAACGATGCCCGCGCCGAATTTGTCCACCCGGAGAAGAACTGGCCGCAGACCCGCTTGAACGACGGGCGCGCCGATCCCTCCGGCAATTTCTGGGTCGGCTCGATGCGCTACGAGATGCCCGACGATGCCGCCGGGCGCGTCGCCGGCAGGCTCTTCCGCGTCGCCGCGGATGGTTCGGTGCGCGTCGAGAAGACCGGCATCGGCATCTCCAACACGCTCTGCTGGAGCCCCGATGCAAAGCTCTTCTACTTCGGCGACACCGACCGCAATGCCATCTCGGTGTGGGACTACGATGCGGCTGCCGGGACCATTGCCAACGAGCGCCCTTTCTTCACCGGCTACGAACGCGGCGGTCCCGACGGCTCGGCCATGGACAGCGCCGGCTACCTCTGGAACGCCCGGTTCGGCGGCGGTTGCGTCGTCCGGCTCGCTCCGAACGGCAAGGTCGATCGCGTCGTCGAGATGCCGGTGCCGAATGTCACCACGTGCGCCTTCGGCGGCCCCGACCTGAAGACGCTCTACATCACCACCGCGCACGGCGGCACGGGCAGTGCGCTCCGTCTCTCGGGCGGGCTCTTCTCCCTGGCGGTGGATGTACCCGGCACGCCGGAGAACCACTTCCGCCTGGCAAAATAGAGGCCGTTGCCCACCACCGCGGCAGTTGCCTTTTGTCACTTACCGGCGGTGCCGAATCCCGTACACTCTCCTTGCCACACGGCCGCCGCATTGGACTGCGAGCCGGATGGGTGAGGGGATGCGCCAAGGAGCCCAGCCCGTGGGTCGGGGATACACCATGAACCGTTACCGCCACATCGTCGCGTCGCTCATCGCGCTTGCCTCTCTCGCGGCCGCCTCGGATGCCTTCGCCGACAGCCGGTTCTTCACCGCGCGAACCGATCGGCCCGAGGTCACGATCGACCAGGCTTTCCTCAACGGACAGCCGCTGGCCCTCTCGGGAAAGGGCGGCGGTGTCAGCTTCTTCCGCATCGACAATCCGAACGGCGCCGTATCCTGCGGCGGTCATTTCCGGTTCCTCGCCTCCAACGGCCAGCGCATTCAGGGCGACTACGACCTCTGCGCGGTCAACTGGGAGCTGACGCTGCCCTCGCAGGTGAGCTGGAAGCCCTTCCATCAGCCGGGCAATGGCCCGGGCCCCGGCCCGCAGCCCGACACGATGCCGGGCAACAGCCAGCGCACGGTCACGATTGCCACGGATAACCCGTCGGTCGCCATCACCGCCGTCTTCCTCGACAAGCTGCCGGCGACCATCCTCGGCCGCGCCGGCAACTCCGTGGCCATCGGCGTCGTGCCCGGTCCAGGCGGCATCCCCTGCCAACGCGACATGGGGCTTAAGCTTTCCGACGGCCGCGTCATCGCCCACCGGGTCAATATCTGCGCCAACAACTGGTCCGTTCTGTTCCCGATCGGCGGCGGCTCGATGCCGACGCCTCCCGTCGTATCCGCGCCACCGCCGCCACCGCCGCCGCAGGATCAGTGGATGTTCACCGGCGGCCCCAATCTCAGCCTCGTCTTCGGCACGCCGCAGACGGATTCGACCGAGTTCGAGGCGAGCTGCCAGCCCGGCTCGGGGCAGGTCGCCGTCACCCTTTCCCGCGCGGTCCCCGGCCTGCGTCAGGGGCGGCCGATCCAGGTCACTTTGTCGTCCGGCCAGTTCAGCGACACCTATGACGCCGTCGGTTCGCCCTACAGTGACATTGCCGGCGGTTCCAGCCCGCAGTTCAGCGTCGATGCCACCGACCAACTGTGGAGCGCGCTGATTGCCGGAACCCAGCTCATCGTCGGTCCCGGCCGCGCCGCCGCCTACGTTCTTCCGCTGAATGGGAGTTCGGGGCCGATTCGGCAATTCATCGGCCGCTGCGCGCCGAAGCCGGTCGTGGTGCAGCCGTCGCCGGGCGAAGGCCTCAGCTATCTCTGCGACGACGGCTCGGAATTCTCGATCGCCTTCAACCGGATCGACGGCACCGCGGTCATTTCGGAGCCGGGGCGCATGGACCAGGTCCTGCCGCGCGTTCCCTCGCCGCCGGATCGCGAGGTCTGGGCCTCCGGTCCGTTCCGGCTGGTCGGCAAGGACGAGAATATCACCTGGTCGGTTCCCGGCCGTCCGCCCCGCACATGCGGGCTGAATTGACGACGGGCAGGTCAGGCGGCCTGCCAGGGTAGCGTCGCGAGGGGCAGAGCGATAGAAGCTCCGCCATGATCGACATTGCCGAATCGAACCCGGCCCCGCGCCCTGCGTGGGGCGCGGAGGTTCGCGCCACCCTGGCCCTTGCCTGGCCGCTGATCCTGACCAACCTGACCCAGGTCGTGCTGGGCGTGACCGATGTCGTCATGATGGGCTGGCTCGGGCCGGAAGCGCTTGCCGCCGGCGCACTCGCCACCAACCTCAACTTCGCCTTCCTCATCTTCGGCATCGGCCTCGTCACCGCCACGGCGCCGATGGTGGCAAGCGAACTTGGCCGCAAGCGGAACTCGGTGCGCGACGTCCGCCGCACCGTACGCCAGGGTCTGTGGAGCGCGCTCGCCATCGCCGTGCCGATCTGGGTGGCGCTCTGGCAGGCGCGGCCGATCCTCGTCGCGATCGGCGAGGAACCGCGCCTCGCCGCTGAGGCCGCGAGCTACATCCACACCCTCATGTGGTCGATCGCGCCGTTCCTCGGCTACGTCGTCCTCCGCAATTTCGTCTCGGCCATGCGCCGTCCGCTGGCGGCGCTGCTGATCGGCGGGCTCGGCGTGCTGCTCAACGCGCTCCTCGTCTGGTCGCTGATGTTCGGCCGCTTCGGCCTCCCGGCCCTCGGGCTGCGCGGCGCCGGCATCGGGACGACGCTGACGTGCTCGTTCCTCTTCTTCGGTCTCGCCTTTATGGTGACGATCGACCGCCGCTTCTGCCGTTACCATCTCTTTGGCCGTTTCTGGCAGGCCGACTGGCCGCGCTTCCGCGCCATCTGGAGGCTGGGTCTGCCCATCGCCTTCACTCTCGGTTTCGAGGTCACGATCTTCAACGCTGCGGCATTCCTGATGGGCGTCATCGGCGCCGACTCGCTCGCCGCCTACGCTATCGCCATGCAGGCGCCGTCGCTCGCCTTCATGGTCCCGCTCGGCCTCGGCATGGCGGCGACCGTGCGCGTCGGCCATGCCTATGGCGCCGGCGACCGGCAGGCCGCAGCCCGTGCCGGCTGGACCGTGTGGTGGCTGACCTTCGGCTATTCCTGCGTCGCCGCCCTGGTGATGATCTTCGCCGGCCGCACGCTGGTCGGCGTGTTCCTCGATCTCGCCGATCCCGCCAACCAGCGGGTCATTGCCCTCGCGGTGTCGTTCACGGTCTACGCCGGCATTTTCCAGATCGTCGACGGCGCGCAGGCCGCCGCCTCGGGCATGTTGCGCGGACTCCATGACACGCGCATCCCGATGATCCTCGCCGGCGCCGGCTACTGGTGCATCGGCCTGCCGCTCGGCGTCGTCCTCGCCTTTCCGCTCGGGCTGGCCGGCGCCGGCATCTGGATTGGCCTCGCCACCGGGCTCGCGGTCGTGGCGGCGGCGCTCACGTTCCGCTGGATGCGGCGCGAGCGCCACGGACTGGTCGGCGGGGTCGCCGCGGCTGGCGCCGGCATTCCGATGTCACACTAGTTTCGCTGGGAATTTCAAAGCCGAATGGTAGCCTGCCGGCTGTTTGTCTCATGCGTCTCGGGGAGGAATATCGATGCGAGTTCATGCAATTCTGGCGGTCGGCGTCATCGGGCTCCTGCCCACGCTTGCCGTGGCCGGCGAGGTTTCGGTCGAGCGCGGCAAGCAGGTATCGATTGTCGGCGGCTGCAACGATTGTCACACCGCCGGCTACAACGAATCGGGCGGACAGATCGATCCCGCGACGGCGCTGAAGGGCACAGCGATCGGCTGGCAGGGTCCGTGGGGCACGACCTATCCCGCCAACATTCGTCTGGTGGTCGCCGGCAAGACCGAGGATGAGTTCGTCGCCTATGCCAAAACCTTCAAGGCGCGTCCGCCGATGCCCTACTACAACGTCCATGCCATGGACGAGAGCGATATCCGCTCGCTCTACCAGTATGTGAAATCGCTCGGGGCTCCCGGCGATCCGATGCCCAACGCGCTTCCGCCCGGGGTCGACCCGAAAACCCCATTCTACGTCGCGGCCCCGCCGCAGATGCCGAAGGGCTGAACCGGCATACGTTGCTGGATTGAAGAGCCGGCAATTTGCCGGCTCTTTTCGCTGCAGCTAGGCGGCCGTGCGCCGCTTCTCTTCTGCCGCCGTCCACTTCTCCAGGGTCGGCAGCGAGCGCAGGTATTGCGGCGGAGCGCGCGGCTTCTCGCCGAGCGTGGCGGCCGCCCGCCACGGCCAGCGCGGATCGGCGAGCATGGCGCGCGCCAGCGCCACCATGTCGGCCTTGCCTTCCGCGATGATCGCCTCGGCCTGGTGCGGGTCGTCGATCAGGCCGACGGCGCGGGTGACGATCCCGGCCTCGCGACGGATGCGATCGGCAAACGGAACCTGGTAGCCCGGCGAAGGGATGATCTTCTGGTGCGGACTGTTGCCGCCGGTCGACGCGCAGATGAACGCGACGCCCGCTTCCTTGAGCGCCGCAGCCACCTTCACCGCCTCCTCGACCACGAAGCCGCCCTCGACCCAGTCGGTGGCCGAGAGCCGCGCGCCGATCAGCATCCCGGGCACGGCTTCGCGAACCGCCCGGGTCGCCTCGAGCAGGAAGCGCATACGGTTGGCGAGCGAACCGCCGTAGTCGTCGCGGCGGTGGTTGGAGAGCGGCGACAGGAACTCGTGCAGCAGGTAGCCGTGGGCGCCGTGAACCTCGACGTAGTCCAAGCCGGCGCGTTGCGCCCGCTTGGCCGCCGCCGCAAAGGCCGCCGTGATCTGGGCGATGCCGTGGTGGTCGAGCTCCTCCGGAACGTGCCAGTTGTCCGCGTAGGGAATTGCCGAAGGCGCCACCGTCACCCACGGGTCCTCGTGCTTGTGCAAAGGCCCGCCACCCTGCCATGGCCGCTGCGTCGAGGCTTTGCGTCCGGCGTGCGCCAGCTGGATGCCGAAGCGCGTGCCCGGCTGCACAACCCGCCTGGCGGCGTGGAGCGTCCGATGGATGCCCGCCTCGTTGTCGTCGGAGTAGATACCAAGGCAGCCGTGGGTGATGCGCCCGCGGCGCTCCACGCCGGTCGCTTCGATGGTGACCATGCCGGCGCCCGACATGGCGAGCATCGGCCAATGCTGCAGGTGCCAGTCGGTCGGTGAGCCGTCATCGGCCGAGTACTGGCACATGGGCGAGACGGCGATGCGATTGTTGAAGGAAACTCCGCCGATCTCGATCGGGGAGAAAAGCCGGGATGACATGGGAGGCTCCTGAGGCCGCGGGGGAGGCGGGCGCCATCAAATGTAGCGCTTTTCGGCGCTCAGTCGAGCGTCCGCCGGTACCGGGCGAGGGCGATTGCCGCCACGCCGGCGAGGAAGGCGGCGAGCGGCCAAACGTTGGCGAATACCTCCGGGAAGCCGGCGCCCTTCAGCATCACCGCGCGCACGACTCTGAGGTAATGGGTGAGGGGAATGATCTCGCCGATCACTTGCGCCCAGCCCGGCATCCCGCGGAAGGGAAACATGAATCCGGAAAGCAGGATCGACGGCAGGAAGAAGAAGAACGTCATCTGCATCGCCTGCATCTGGTTCCGGGCGACGGTGGAGAAGGTGTAGCCGAGCGTCACGTTGGCGGCGACGAAGAGGAGCGTGACCGAGAGGAGCACGCTCATCGGTCCGGTAATCGGGACGGCGAAGAGGACATCCGCGGCAACCAGGATGATCGCCACCTGCAGGAAGCCGAAGCCGATATAGGGGACGATCTTGCCGATCATGATTTCGTAGGGCCTCACCGGCATCGCCATCAGGTTCTCGATCGTGCCGCGCTCGACCTCGCGCGTCAGCGCCAGCGCCGTCATCAGGATCGTGGTCATGGTGAGGATCGTGCCGAGGAGGCCCGGCACGATGTTGTAGGAGGTCACGCCTTCCGGGTTGTAGAGGCGGTGCAGGACAACATCGACCGGCGGGGCGCCCGGCTGCATCTTTGACAGCGGACCGGTGGCCACGCCGGCGACCGCGCTGGTGATGATCTGCGACAGAGCGCCGAGCGCATTGCTCGTCGCCGCCGGATCGGTGGCGTCCGCCTCGACCAGCAATTGCGGACGCTCGCCGCGCACGAACTTCCGCTCGAAGTCCGGCGGTATCGTCACGATGTAGGTGACGTCGCCGCGCGCGAGCAGCTCGTGCGCCTCGGCTTCCCCGACCGGACCCGTGCCGAAATCGAAGTAGCCGGACAACTGCATGGCCGCGACCACGGCCCGCACGACCGGCCCTGTGTCGCCGATGACGACCGCGGTGGGCAGCCGCTTCGGGTCGGTATTGATGGCGTAGCCGAAGAGAACCAGCTGGATGATCGGGATGGCGATGATCATCGCGAACGTCAGCCGGTCGCGCCGCATCTGGATGAATTCCTTCACCATCACGGCGAAGATCCGCGACCACGAGAAGCGGCGGAGCATTGCCGTGGCGGTGGTCATGACTGTTTGTCCTTCGCGTTGGCTGCCACGGCAAAACGATTGATTATGTCGATCGATCGACTGAAAAGTCCCCGTGAACGACACGCCGCCCGAAGCAGGCCGGGAACGGGCGGGCTAAGGAGCTAGCTGCCGACGCTGATCTCGCCGATCGCCACGCGGTTTACGAACGTCCTCAGCCCCTGATGCTGGATGCTGTCCACATCGCCCGTTGCGACCATGCCGATGGCGATGTCGCGGAAATTCTTGAACAGGAACGCCGCCTGGTAGGCGAGCTCCTTCGGCAGCGCCTTCATCAGGCAGTCGGTGTTCCTGGCGACGAAGTTGTTGCCGACCTTGTCGAGTTTCAGCACGACATGGTTGCCATCGTCCCAGACTTCGAATTCCACTCCGCAGGCCTTCACCACCTCCACCGCCTCCTTCTTCAGGCTGTCGGCGAGGATGAAGCGCATCTCGCGGAAATTCTCGTCGCCCTTGGTGTAACCGAACGTCCCGACGACGTTGAACTTCAACCGGCCCTCGCCCTTCGGTGCTTTCGCGATCTCCGCGACCATCAGCGAGTTGACCTCGCTCGACAGCCCCGTGCGGTGGGCCATTTCTTCCCGGGCAGCCACCACGAATGTCGGCTTCGGCAATTCCGGCGGAGGCGTCGGCATTTCGAGGGCCGGCCGCGTCACGTCGCCGCCCGCCGTCGCATACAAACACGCCGCGATACCACCGTTCTTCTCGCTGTCCGGAATTTCGGCGTGGGCATACTCGGCCCGGATGTATTTCGAGCTTTCCCGCTCCGGGAAAAGATTGGCGTAGGCGACAAGCGCGCCGGCGACTTCTTCGTGATGATGGGTGTTGGGCTTGTCGAGCGCGCCCCAGCGGTCGCCGCCGCCGGGGCAGGGTATCGCATATAGGAGGTTGGTGGCCGCCGGTTCCTTGAGGCTCCTCACGATGAAATCGACCGCGCTATGCACAGAGCGGCCGTCGACGCTGTAGTCGAACAGGTCGATGCCGAGCGCCGACTTCAGCGCCACTGCGATCATCACCAGATGCGAACTCGACGCGGCGTTGTAGTTGATGCCCATGCCGCCGCGCTGGCTATCGATCGGCTGGCTGCCGTCCGGCCGCATGTCGTTGATGCCGAGCTTGAAGGTAAGGATCGCGTCCTGCACCGCCTTGTCGTCGCCGACGGTGATGCCCCACAGCAGAGCCATATAGGCGCGCATGTAGGCCTTGTTGTCGGTGCGGTCCTTCCAGTAGCTCGCCGCCGACTGCTTGACGAGGTCGTTCAGCCACGGGCCGATCAGGGCCCGGTCGTCTTCGCTCAGCGACGGCGCGATCTCGGCGGCAGCCGACAGCATCGACATGATTGCTGTCATCATCTGGTAATCGACCGGCTTGGCGCCCCAGCTGACGTGGATGCCTTTGGTGAGGCCCTTCGCCTTTGCCCAGTCGAGGAGCGCCTGCCTCAGTTGCGTCGCCGCGATCGGATCGCCGGTGAGGTGATGGTAGGTGGTGAGCCTGCGGAACCAGACGGCGACGCGGTCAACGTCCTCCTGCCGCTCGCCGTAGCGCTCATCGAGCGTCACCTTGGCGATTGGCTTGGGGATCTGCAGCGACCCGGCGTCGGTCGTGCAGGACTTCGTGCCGTGAAATGCTGTGAACGGCGACTTCCACTCCGTCGCTCGGAATTGCTTCTCGGTCAGCACGCCGAGCTTCAGCGGCGTCCCCTTGGCGTAGGTCGGGTGGGCGAAGCATTCCTTCGCGGTCTTGTAGGCATCCCAGAGCTTCTGCAGCGTCTTCGGCGGCAGCACGCCCTTTGGCTCGACGCTCGGGTCGATGGTCGAGGCCGCCATCGCGGCGCCGGCGAGGCTGGACATGACCGCCAGCGCGATTGCCCTGCCAAACGATCTGACGGAAATCATGGGGACGGTCTCCTGAAAGCAACCGAAAGGAGCAACGATCTAACCACGCACTCCAGCGACCGCGCAATCGCGCGCGAGCCCGACACGGCCGCCAGAGCCGGTCGCGATCCGTGACGGTGAGAAGCGCCGCAGCGTGCCCTCATGGCGCTCATGGCGCCTTCTCCTTCTCTGCCTTGGGCACGGCGAAATTGTCCTCGCTCTGCCCCATCAGCCGGATGAACACGTCTTCGAGGTTGGTGGCGTCCGGCGCCGCCTTCGCGCCGGTCCCGGCGACTGCGGCGCGCACGCTCCGCTCGAGCCGCGCCGCGTCGGGGCCGACGACGTGCAGGTCGTTGCCGAAGGATGCGACCTGCTCGACGCCGTCGCGATGGCGAAGGTCCCGGGCAATGGCGGCGCCATCGCCACCCTTCACCACGAAGGTGGAAAGGCCCGACTGCTCGATCACTTCGGGGACGGTTCCGCGCGCCACCACCTTGCCGTAGGCGATGTAGACGATCCGGTGGCAGCGCTCGGCCTCGTCCATGTAGTGGGTCGACACCAGCACCGTGAGCCCGCCGGCGGCGAGTTCATGGATCTCGTCCCAGAACTCGCGCCGCGCCTTGGGATCGACGCCGGCGGTGGGCTCGTCGAGGAGCAGGAGCTGGGGCTGGTGCATGACTGCGGCGGCGAGCGCAAGCCGCTGTTTCCAGCCGCCAGAAAGCGTACCGGCGAGCTGGTCCTTGCGGTTGGTGAGGCCGAGGCGATCCAGGGTTTCGGCGACAACGCGGTTGCGATCCGGGATCTGGTAAAGCCGGGCGACGAAGTCGAGGTTCTCGCGGATGGTGAGGTCTTCGTAGAGCGAGAAGCGCTGGGTCATGTAGCCGACCTCGAGCTTGATGCGATCGGCCTCGCGGATCACGTCGTAGCCGAGGCAGGTGCCGCTGCCGGCATCGGGACGGAGCAGGCCGCAGAGCATGCGGATGGTCGTAGTCTTGCCCGAGCCGTTCGGGCCGAGGAATCCGACGATCTCGCCTCGGTTCACGTCGAGATCGACATGATCCACCACCACCTTGCCCGAGAAGGCCTTGGTCAGGTCCTTGACCGCGATGATCGCTCCGCCGTTCACGACCCGGCACCGGCAAGCACCACGTCGACCGGCTGGCCGACTTTCAGCGCCGCGGCATCGCCGAGCGGCTTGGCGTCGATGCGGTAGACCAGCTTCTCGCGGTTGCCGCGCGAGTAGAGGACCGGCGGCGTGAATTCGGCCTCGGTGGCGACGAACGTCACCTCGCCTTCGAGACTCTTGGCGCAGCCGTCGCAGGAGACCGTGACGCGGCTGCCGATCCTCACCCCCGCCAGCAGCGGCTCGGGCAGGAAGAAGCGGATCTTCTTGTTGACGTCGGGCAGGACGGAGACCACCGCCTGTCCTGCCGGCACCAGCTCGCCCGGCTCGTAGAATGTCTCCTCGATCAGTCCCGCTGCCGGTGCCTTCAGCGTGCGCCGGTCGAGCGCGATCCTCGCCTGCTGGAGCGCGGCTTCCTCGGCGGCGACGTTGCGCTCGGCTGCCGTGATCTCCTCCGGCCTGGCCGGCAGCCTCGCCACTTCGAGCTGGCGCTCCGCCGCGTCGACCTGCGCCTGCGCCGAGTCCCGGGCGGTCTTGGCATCGTCGACCGCCTGCTGGGCGACGACACCCTTCTCGCGCAGCACGAGTTTGCGCGTGTAGTCGTCATTGGCGGAGTTGAACGTCGTCCGCGCCGCGTTTACCTGCGCCGCGAGCACCGAGATTTCCTCGGGCCGCTTTCCCGAGCCGAGGTCGCCCAGCTGGGCCTTGGCCTGCGCCAGCCGGGCCTCGGCGCCGGCCACCGCCTGGCGCTCGTTGGCGTCATCGAGCCGGGCCAGCACGTCGTTCTCGGTCACCGAGTTTCCGGCCACCGCCGGCCGTTCCACGATCCGGCCGGCCGTGTCGGCCGAGACATAGACGTAGGTGCCCTCGACGTACCCTTGCATCACGGACGTGTTGGCGCCGTTGCAGCCGGCGAGCGTCAACAGCGCGAGGGCAACGGGGGCAAGGCGCATGCTCATGAGGCCGCCCCATCGAGAATGGCGCCGGCCTGCGCCGTGATGATGCGCTTGATCGTGGCGCGCTCGGCGTCGCCGATCGCCTTCCAGCCCATCCGCCGGAGTACCAGGGGCTGGGCGACGCGGAAGACCAGTACCTGTCCGATCATGGCGAAGACGCGGAGCTTCACCTCGTCGTCCTCGGGCCGCCCGAGCGCTACCGCCACCAACCGCGTGGCGAGGCCGTGGGCTCCGCCCATGAAGCCATAGATCAGGTCGAACGCGCTGGTCGGCTGCATCTGCTCTCGTACGATGAAGCGCGCCCACCGCTCCGCCTCGGCGGCGCCGAGGAGTACGTCGGCATAGGTACCGATCACGCCCATCAGCGCCGTGCGCGCCGCCGCCGGCGTGGCGGCCGCCGCCGGGTCGCCGAGCCGGGCGAGGCCGGGCCTGAGCAGCGCGCCGATGCGCCCGACGACGTGCTCGGCGACGGCGCTGTAAAGCGCCTCCTTGGAACCGAAATGATAGACGATGGCCGCGAGGTTCGCCTTGGCCTCCTTCGCGATCTGGCGCGTCGTGGCGCCCTCGAAGCCGAGCCGGCCGAATACATCGAGCGCCGATTCGATCAGCCGGGCGCGCGTTTCCGCGCCGCGGTCGCGCGGTGCGCGGCGCGAGGGGGCGGTATGCGTCGCCTTGGCGACAGCGACCGGACGACGCCGGCCCGGGCGGGGAGCGGGGGTTTCGTCGGGCGCTGTCTTCCGGGCGGATCTGATGGGCACGTCGTTCTTCCTCTCAAGGCTCGGTCACCGCGGGTTCCGCCGTCGGGCCGGGGCGATTCCTGGCCGTTAATTGGCCACCCCGCCCGCAGGCGGCGGCCCGCCCAAGGCTGCGCCGGCGCGCTTATACGATCGTTTGAATGATTAAGTCAATCGTTCGATTGAATCGAAGGCCCGCCGATATCTTCGGCCGGAAAAGCGCTTCCGGGTCCGATATCACCACATGTCTCGGGAGCCCTGGCGGCGTCCCGGCCACTTGCGAAACACATCTGGACTGCGCGGGAACCGCTAAAGCCGGTCGCGGAGCGCATACCACATCATGCCCGCCGCCAGCGCCGGCTGCCGGAAGAGCTTGCCCCCGGGGAAGGGCGGGCAGGAGAGGGCGGCGAAGCGGTCAAGCCGCGCCGGGTCGCCGTGGATCGCATCGGCGATGACCTTGCCCGCGAACGGCGCCAGCGCCACGCCCTGCCCGGAATAGCCGGAGGCTACATAGACGCCCGGCCGCAGCCGCCGGATGAAGGGCAGGCGCTTCAGCGTGATCGCCACGGCGCCGCCCCACGCGTAGTCCACGGCGACGTCGCCGAGCCGCGGATAGATCTTCTGCAGGTGTCGGCGCACGAACGCGGCGCGGTCGGCGGGGGCGCGCCGCGAATAGGTTTCGCCGCCGCCGAAGATCAGCCGCCCATCCGCCGCCGGGCGGAAGTAGTAGACGACGAAGCGCGTGTCGGAGACCGCCTCGCCGCCGGGGATGAGGCCGCCCGGTCGCCCGGCGCCGATCGGCGCGGTGGCGAGGATGTAGTTGTCGATCGGCATGACCCGCGCCTCGGTCTCCGCGTCGAGGCCATCGAGATAGCCGTCGCCGGCGAGGATCACGATCTCGGCCCTGACCGTGCCATTGGCCGTCGCGACGTCAAATCCGCCCGCCCCCTTGCCGGAAATGCGGGTTGCCCGCGTCCGCTCGAATATCCGCGCCCCGGCTCCCGCGGCCGCCCGCGCCAGGCCCTGCGCGAAGCGGAGCGGATCGAGGTGGCCGGCCCCGGTATCGCGGCGGCCGCCGAAATACACGTCGGTGCCGGTCGCCGCGGCCACCGCATCGCGGTCGAGCCACTCGACCGCCTCGTAGCCATAGCCGCGTCTGAGCTTCTCGACATAGGCGATCTCGTGGCGGACGAGGCGCTGCTTGTGCACGGTCTCGATCAGGCCGGGCCGCCAGTCGCAGTCGATGCCATGACGGGCGATGAGATTCTTTACCAGAGCTTTCGCTTCCTCGGCCAGGTGCCAGAGACGACTCGCGTCTTCGCGGCCGAGCTGCGCCTCCAGCCAGTCCTGGTCGCGGCGCTGGCCCGAGTGAAGCTGGCCGCCGTTGCGGCCCGATGCGCCCCAGCCGACCCGCTCGGCTTCGAGGAGAACCACGTCGATGCCGGCTTCGGCGAGGTGGAGGGCCGCCGACAGGCCGGTGTACCCGCCGCCGACGATCGCGACATGCGCTTTCACGGCGCCGTCGAGCGCGGGAAACGCCAGCGCCGGATCGGCGGTCGCGGCGTAGAGGGAAGGGGCGTGTGGCAATGGCACGCGGCCTTGCTCGCGGCCATCAGAAGATTCGGATCGCCTGCTTTTCAATCTCGTCCCGAATGTACTTTGACAGGCCTTCGCGTGTGCCGAAGCTCACCTCGATTCCTGGCAAGGCATCCTGAACCGCACGGTAGCCTCCCATGAGTTCGTCGAAGCCGAACGGACGATCGGGCGCCTTATCGACGAATACGTCAACATCGGAGTCGGGTCGGGCTTCATCGCGGGCGTAAGAGCCAAAAAGATACAGGGCTGCGATACCGCGTTGGCGCATCCGGAGCTCGGCGGATTTCAATCGGGAAATGACCTGAGCGCGATCCATGACGCTATCCTACCGGCCTTCCTTCGACCAGGACACTCTCCTCGCGATATCCTCACCCGCTCTTCCGCTTCTGCACCGGATAGGGCGTGCCGTCGCGGTGGGCATAGCCGGGGCTGCCCGGCAGGCTGACCATGTCGACGTCGGAATAGTAGGCAACGTCGGCCTCGTTGCGCGTGCCGATCTCCATGATCACGACCGGTTTCGTGGAACGGTTCTGGAAACAGTGGCCGTCGCGGTCGCCAGCCTTGAACCCGGCGGCATCGCCCGGGCGCAGGATTTCTTCGCCCGCGTCGGTGACCAGCGTCACCTCGCCTTCGACCACGTAGATCAGCTCGTCGACCGCGGTGTGCCAATGGCGCTGGCTCGACCACGCCCCCGGCGGCAGCGTGCAGAGGTTGACGCCGAACTGGGTCAGGTTCGCGACATCGCCGAGCTTGATCCGGCGCCGTGCCCGGCACGGCTCGTCGAAGGGCGGCGGGTAGAGCGTGCCCGCGACCCTGGGCGCTGTGGCGATGTCGATCTTCTTCGGCACGGTCGTCTCCGGCCTAAACGTTCAGAAGCAGGTATTCCCGCTCCCACGGGCTGATCACTTCCATGAACGTCTCGAACTCGGCCTGCTTGATGGCGCGGTAGTTGGCGACGAAGCGCTTGCCGAAGATCTCGACCAGCTCTTCGCAATCCTCGAACAGCGCCACCGCCTCGAGCAGCCCGCGCGGCAGCGCGATCTCGTCGTCGTTGGCGGCGCCGGAAACCGGGTCGCCGACCGTGTCGCCCCGGGTCATGCCGAGATAGCCGCAGGCGAGCGAGGCCGCGATCGCGAGATAGGGGTTGGCGTCGGAGGAAGGCAGGCGGTTCTCGACGCGGCGCGCCGCCGGCTCGGAGAACGGCACGCGCAGGCCGACGGTGCGGTTGTCGTATCCCCACATGACATTGACCGGCGCCGACCCCGAGCGCTGCAGGCGGCGATAGG
This sequence comes from Hyphomicrobiales bacterium, assembly GCA_038323025.1. GTDB lineage: Bacteria > Pseudomonadota > Alphaproteobacteria > Rhizobiales > Kaistiaceae > JAFKKF01. Next base: position 29,135 of record JBBQGL010000006.1, on the reverse strand, counting down.
AGTTCACGTAGGGCGCGAGGATGCAGGTCACCGCCGGCAGGTATTTCTGCGAGCCGCCGATGAAGCTGAAGAATGCCTGGGTCGGGTCGCCGGCGTCGTCGGTGAAGATGTTCTTGCCGGTGTTCACGTCGACCACCGACTGGTGGATGTGCATGGCGGAGCCGGGCTCGCGCGACATCGGCTTCGCCATGAACGTCGCGTACATCGAGTGCCGCATGGCCGCCTCGCGGATCGTGCGCTTGAAGAGAAAGACCTGGTCGGCGAGGACGAGAGGATCGCCGTGCCTGAGGTTGATCTCCATCTGCGCCGCGCCCTCCTCGTGGATGAGCGTGTCGATCTCCAGCCCCTGCGCCTCCGAGAAATCGTAGATGTCGTCGAAGAGCGCATCGAACTCGTTGACCGCGGCGATCGAGTAGGACTGCCGGCCCGATTCCGGCCGGCCGGAGCGCCCGGTCGGCGGCTCAAGCGGATAGTCCGGGTCGGCATTGGGCTTGACCAGGTAGAACTCGATTTCCGGCGCCACGATCGGCCGCCAGCCCTCGCGCTCGAACAACTCGATCACGCGGCGCAGCACCTGGCGCGGCGCGATCTCCACCGGCCGCCCGTCACGATGATGGGCATCGTGGATGATCTGGGCCGTCGGGTCGGTCGCCCACGGCACGACGGCAAGCGTCGCCAGGTCGGGCTCGAACAGGATGTCCTGGTCGGCGGGGTCGTGCTGGAAACTGTCGTCGTCGTCCGGGTAGTCGCCGGTGATCGTCTGGGTAAGGATGGACGAGGGCAACGACATCGTCGGGCCGGCGAGGAATTTCGATGCCGGCATCATTTTGCCGCGGCCGACGCCGGCCTGATCGGGCACGACGCACTCGATGTCCTCGATCGCGCGGCTCGACAGCCATTCGCGCGCCGCGTCCAGCGACGCAACGCCGCGGACCGGCTCGGGTGCCTTTTCCGCAGTCTTTCCCGGTGTCTTTTTTCTCGCCACGCTGCCCTCGATCTTCTCGCCGGAATCGCCGCTCGCCCGGTGAATGAAAGCCGGCGGGCGAAACGGCGGATTGGACGGTGCGCCGATTCTGCTCAAAATCTCGCCCGCCGGCAAATCACTGCCGTTCGGGAATGTAGCACCGGACGAGCGAAGGCGGTTGAGGGTCTACCCGTTTGACCTTAACGTGGCCTGCGGCAGGTCGGCCGGTGGCGGAGACAACACGATGATCAAGCGGAAATTCGCTAGCCTTATCATGCCCTTGGCGTTGATTTGCGGAGGCGCCGGATCGGCTGTGGCCGAAGACAAGGTCGTCAATATCTACAACTGGTCGGACTATATCGACCCCGACGTCCTCACCGATTTCACCAAGGCCACCGGCATCAAGGTGGTCTACGACGTCTACGACAACAACGACATCGTAGAGACCAAGCTGCTCGCCGGCGGCTCGGGCTACGACATCGTAGTGCCGACCGATTCGAACGTCGCCCGCCAGATCAAGGCGGGCACCCTGTTGCCGCTCGACAAGTCGAAGATCCCCAACCTCGCCCACATGTGGGACTTCATCACCAAGCGGCTCGACCGCTACGACCCCGGCAATGCCTACGCCGTCAACTACATGTGGGGCACCGACGGCTTCGGGTACAACGTCGACAAGATCAAGGCGATCATGCCCGACGCGCCGGTCGATTCCTGGGCCATGATTTTCGACCCGAAGATCGTCTCGAAGTTCAAGGACTGCGGCGTTTACCTTCTTGACGCGCCCGAAGACATCATCCAGTCGGCGCTGAATTACCTCGGCATCAATCCGGATTCGAAGGACCCGGCCGACATCCAGAAGGCGGGCGACCTCCTGAAGTCGATCCGGCCGTACATCCAGAAGTTTAATTCGTCCGAGTACATCAATGCCCTGGCCAACGGCGATATCTGCCTCGCCGTTGGCTACTCGGGCGACATTCTTCAGGCCCGCTCGCGCGCCCGGGACGCCAAGGCCGGCGTCACAGTGGCTTATTCGATTCCGAAGCAGGGCGCCCTCATGTGGTTCGACAGCTTCGTCATTCCGAAGGACGCGCCGCATCCGGAAAACGCCTATGCCTTCATCAATTTCATGGAGCAGCCGGAGAACGCGGCGCGCAATTCCGACTACGTCAGCTATGCCAACGGCAACAAGGACTCGCAGCAGTTCCTGAGCGATGACGTCAAGAACGACATTGCCATCTACCCGGACCAGAAGACGCTCGACCGGCTGTTTACGTCGACGCCGTATGATCCGAAGCTGCAGCGTACGATCACCCGCCTCTGGTCGGACCTGAAATCGCAGGAGTAAGGTGGGACGGGCAGGGCGGGGGCCCGCGAATGGCTAAGGCAACGGCAGTCGGACCGGTACGGCGAAAGTTCGCGCCGTGGAACGACCCGTCGGCGAAGCCCTTCATCGAGTTCCGCAATGTCACCCGGCGCTTTGGCGATTTCGTCGCCGTCGACGACCTGACCCTGACGATCTACGAGCGCGAGTTCTTCGCGCTCCTCGGCCCTTCCGGTTGCGGCAAGACCACGCTCTTGCGGATGATCGCCGGCTTTGAGGAGCCGACTTCGGGCAAGGTATTGCTCGACGGGCAGGATCTCTCCGGCGTCCCGCCGTACCGGCGCCCGACCAACATGATGTTCCAGTCCTACGCGCTGTTTCCGCACATGAGCGTGGAAGCGAATATCGCCTTCGGTCTGAAGCAGGACCGGATGCCGAAGGACGAAATCGCCCGGCGCGTCGAGGAAATGCTTAACCTCGTCAAGTTGACGCCGTTCGCCAAACGGAAGCCGCATCAGTTGTCGGGCGGGCAGAAGCAGCGGGTTGCGCTTGCCCGCTCGCTCGCCAAGAAACCGAAGGTCCTGCTTCTCGATGAACCGCTGGGTGCGCTCGACCGCAAGCTGCGCGAGGAGACCCAGTTCGAACTGACCGACTTGCAGCAGAAGCTCGGCCTCACCTTCGTCATCGTCACTCACGACCAGGAAGAGGCGATGACCGTCGCCGATCGCATCGCCGTCATGGACCGCGGGCACATCGCCCAGGTGGCGACGCCGGCGGAGATCTACGAGCAGCCGAATTCCCGCTACGTCGCCGACTTCGTCGGCGACGTCAATCTGCTCGAGGGCCGCATTGCCGCGTCTGGCAACGGCGCGGTCCGGCTCGACTGCGTCGGCACCGGGGCGACCGTAGAGGTCAGCCAGGACCTGGCGGCGACGCCCGGCGAATCCGCCTGGTTCGCCATACGCCCGGAGAAGGTCGGAATTTCCCTCGACCGCCCCGCCGAAGGGGCGGTGAATACGCTCGCCGGCGAGGTCTGGGACATCGGCTATCTCGGCGATGTGTCGATCTACCATGTGCGCCTGCCGACCGGCGCCACGGTCAAGTCGACCGTCACCAACCGCACGCGCCTGGTCGAGCGCCCGATCACCTGGGACGACAAGGTCTGGCTCACCTGGCACCGCGACGGCGGCGTCGTGCTGACGAGATAGGGCAGCTTGCAAGAATAAACCTAGTCGCCTTCAACCGCTGCCTTGGATGGGTTATGCATACTATGCAACCAAGGGTAGGAGGGCAGACCAATGGGAGGGTGGATTCTATGCGGGCTGTTCGGTGGAGCGGCTCCATCTCTAATTAACTTGGCCGGGCATCTGACGACGAGCTACAGCGGAACTCCATTTCCTGCGCTTGGATATTGGGTTGGGGTAGCAATCTATGCATGTGTCGGCCTACTCGCGGCGGCCTACTTTGCGAACCGGACTCCGGGCGAGGCCATAAAAGCAGGAATCGTTGCTCCTGCTCTTTTCCTCAGCTTCCTCAACGGCTCTGCTCCGCCTGAAAGCCACGCGACGGCATCTCTCTTTGGGGTGGGGGAGGCGTATGCTCAGGACGCCGGGGCTATCCTGAATGGGGGCGCAGAGACCAAGAATCTCTTCTTCTCCTGGGATAGGTCGAGCGGTACGGGGGGACTCGACGCACCATTTGCGTTTCAGTTCATGGCAGCGGATGGCAGCACAAAGACGGTAAAGCTCAATCCAGACGAGACGACGCCGATTTCGATCCCCGAGGGAGTGCAAGCCGGAAAGATCGTCTCGGGTGACCTCTCTAAGGAATTCAACCTCCCGAAAGGCGATGCAATTATTGGGGTGGAAGTGCAGGCCACCAAAACGTCGTTTGGCCAGCAGCTCTTTTGGGCGCTGAGCGGGAAGCTCAACACCTCGCCAAGCCAGATCGGGATTGACGTAAAATCTCTGGGACAATAGCGCTCGGCGTGCCACCCTTCCATCGGGCAACACGACGGGACGAAGCAATGGTTGTGGACGGGGGCAAACCGAAGACCCGGCGCGGCAGCGCCCGCTGGCTGGTGGTGTTCCTGCCCTATGCCTGGCTGTTCGTTTTCTTCCTCGTCCCGTTCCTGATCGTCATCAAGATCGCGCTGTCGCAAACGGCGGTGGCGCAGCCGCCCTATGAGCCGGTCTTCGACCTCTCGGCCGGCATCCCGGCGATCGTCGCCGCCGTCCGCCAGTTCTCCGTCGACAACTTCACCTTCCTGGCCGAGGACAGCCTCTACATCCGCGCCTACCTGTCCAGCCTCGAGATCGCGCTGGTCTCGACGTTCCTGACGCTCCTCGTCGGCTATCCCGTCGCCTACGGCATGGCGCGGGCGCCGAAGGCCTGGCAGCCCACCCTGCTCATGCTGGTCATCCTGCCGTTCTGGACGTCCTTCCTGATCCGCGTCTACGCCTGGATCGGAATCCTGAAGAAGGAGGGACTGCTCAACCAGCTCCTCCTCTGGTCGGGAATCATCGACCAGCCGCTCATCATCCTCAACACCAACTGGGCGGTCTATATCGGCATCGTCTATTCCTACCTGCCGTTCATGATCCTGCCCCTCTACGCCGCGCTGGAGCGGATGGACGGCACGCTGCTCGAGGCTGCCGCCGACCTCGGTTGCCGCCCGGCGCGCGCCTTCTGGAGGATCACCTTCCCGCTATCGCTCCCGGGCGTCGTCGCCGGCTGCTTCCTCGTCTTCATCCCGGTCACCGGCGAGTTCGTCATCCCCGACCTCCTCGGCGGCTCCGGCACGCTGATGATCGGCAAGACGCTGTGGGCGGAGTTCTTCAACAACCGCGACTGGCCGCTCGCTTCGGCCGTCGCGGTCATCCTGCTCCTGCTCCTCGTGATTCCGATCGTCGCCTTCCAGAACCGCGCCGACCGCGGCGAGGGCACCGTCGGCAAGGCGCCGACATGAGGCGCGGCCTCTCCTGGTTCACCGGCACATCGGTGGTCGTCGGCCTCGCCTTCCTCTACCTGCCGATCTTCCTGCTGGTCGTCTTCTCCTTCAACGCCTCGAAACTGGTGACCGTCTGGGGCGGTTTCTCGACCAAGTGGTACGGCTCGCTCTTCCAGAACGAGCCGCTCCTCGATGCGGCCTGGGTGACGCTGCGCGTCGCGCTCATTTCGGCTACCGTCGCCACGGTGCTCGGCACCATGGCCGCGGTCGTTCTCGTCCGCTTCGGCCGCTTCCGCGGGCGCACGCTCTTCTCCGGCATGATTTACGCGCCGCTGGTCATGCCCGACGTCATCACCGGGCTGTCGCTGCTCCTGATGTTCGTTGCCATCGGCTTCGACCGTGGCTTCTGGACCATCGTGCTCGCCCACATCACCTTCTCGATGTGCTTCGTCGCGGTCGTCGTGCAGTCGCGCCTGGTCACCTTCGACCGCAGCCTCGAGGAGGCGGCGATGGACCTTGGCTGTCCGCCGGTGAAAACCTTCTTCGCCATCACCCTGCCGATCATCCTGCCGGCCGTCGTCGCCGGCTGGATGCTGGCCTTCACGCTCTCTCTCGACGACCTGGTGATCGCCTCATTCACCACCGGCCCCGGCGCCACCACGCTGCCGATGAAGATCTACAGCCAGGTCCGCCTTGGCGTGACCCCGGAGATCAACGCCGCCTGCACCATCCTCATCGTTATCGTCACCATCGGCGCGCTCGCCGCATCGCTTGTCACCAAGCGCCGCGAGGTCGAGCGCGTGCGCGCCGAGCGCCTCGCCGCCGCGAACCCCTAGACGGCACTTTCCCCGCCGCCTTTCGTGTGCCACATCAGCGCCATGCCGGACCCCGTCACTGACCGCCCCCTGTGGACACCCTCGCCGGAATCCCTGGCGCGCCACCCACTGACCCGTTTCACCGCGCTCGCCGAGGCGCGGAGCGGACTGCGCTTCCCCGACTATGACGCCCTCCATCGCTGGTCGGTCGAATCCTCCGGCGATTTCTGGGACCTGGTCTGGGATTTCTGCGGCGTCATCGGCGACAAGGGCGCGCGCAAGCTGGTCGACGGCGACAAAATGCCCGGCGCACGTTTCTTCCCCGACGCCACGCTGAACTTCGCCGAGAATCTGCTTCGCCGGAACGACGACAGCGAGGCGATCGTCTTTCGCGGCGAGGATCGCGTCGAGCGCCGTTTGACCTGGCGCGAACTGAACGATCTGGTCTCGCGGCTGCAGCAGGCCTTGCGGGCCCTGGGCATCAGGCGCGGCGACCGGGTCGCGGCGCTCCTCCCCAACCTCCCCGAGGGCATCGCCGGGATGCTCGCCACCGCATCGCTTGGCGCGGTCTGGTCCTCGGCCTCGCCCGACTTCGGCGTCCAGGGCGCACTCGACCGTTTCGGCCAGATCGGCCCCAAGGTCTTCCTCGCCGTCGATGGCTACTACTATGCCGACAAGGTCATCGATATCGCCGACAAGGTTCGCGACATCGTCGCCGGCCTGCCCGGCGTCGCCACCATCGTCGTGCCCTACCTCGGCACCGCCGGGGCGCTGGCAGCATCGCTCCCCGGCGCGGTGACGCTCCCCGCCGCCCTCGCGCCGCATGCGCCGCGCCCGGTGACATACGAGCGCGTCGGCTTCGGCGATCCGCTCTACATCCTCTTCTCGTCGGGCACGACCGGCGTGCCGAAATGCATCGTCCATTCGGTCGGCGGCACGCTCCTCCAGCACCTGAAGGAGCATCGCCTGCAGAGCGGCATCGTCGCCGGCGAGCGCGTGTTCTATTTCACCACCCTCGGCTGGATGATGTGGAACTGGCTCGCCTCGGCCTTGGCCAGCGAAGCGACCCTGATCCTTTTCGACGGTTCGCCGTTTCACCCGACCCCGGCGGCGCTCTTCGACTACGCCGCGGCCGAACGCGTCAACTTCTTTGGCACCTCGGCCAAGTACATCGACGCGGTGAAGAAGGCCGAGCTCCGCCCGGCCGAGACCCACGACCTTTCCTCGCTGCGCGCGCTCGCCTCGACCGGCTCGCCGCTTGCGCCCGAAAGCTTCGATTTCGTCTATGACGCGATCGGCAGGCACCTCCACCTCGCCTCGATCTCGGGCGGCACCGACATCGTCTCCTGCTTCGTGCTGGCAGTGCCCGGCAAGCCGGTCTGGCGCGGCGAGATTCAGGGCCCCGGCCTCGGCATGGCGATGGACGTCTACGACGAATCCGGCAAGCCGCTCGCCCGCGGCAAGGGCGAGCTGGTCTGCACCCGCCCGTTTCCGTCGATGCCCATCGGCTTCTGGAACGACCCTGGCGGCGCCAAATACCGGGCCGCCTATTTCGAGCGCTTCCCCGGCGTCTGGTGCCACGGCGACTTCGCCGAATGGACCGCGCACGGCGGCATGATCATCCACGGCCGCTCCGACGCCACGCTCAACCCCGGCGGCGTGCGCATCGGCACGGCGGAGATCTACCGCCAGGTCGAGCAGATCCCCGAGGTGGTCGAGGCGCTGGCTATAGGCCAGGACTGGGACAACGATGTGCGCATCGTGCTGTTCGTCCGCCTGCGCCCGGGAACGAGCCTCGACCCGGCGCTGGAGGCGCGCATCCGCGCCGTGATCCGCAAGGGCGCCAGCCCGCGCCATGTCCCGGCCCGCATCGTCGCGGTCGCCGATATCCCGCGCACCAAGTCCGGCAAGATCGTCGAGCTGGCGGTGCGCGAGGTGGTCCACGGCCGCCCCGTCAAGAACCGCGAGGCTCTCGCCAACCCGGAAGCCCTGGAGCTTTTTGCCGATCTTCCGGCACTTGCCGAGTGATTGCCTAAAAGGCTTCCTGTCAGGCTTAACGATTAGAAATACGATACCCGGAAAAGCAGGCACGTCCTGCAATCCTGCATTCAGCGCGAGACAATTGTATTCTGTCGATTGGGCCGGCGTTAACTGGCGAGGGCCCGTATTAACCTCCAGCTTCGTGCGGGGCTACCTGCCGCTGGAGACACTGCGATGTCCTTCTTCGCTCTTTCGCGCCGCGGCCGCGGCGGCAATGTCCCGACCATGTTCGCCCTGGCCATGGTGCCGGTCGTCGGCGCCGTCGGCATCGCGGTCGACTACAGCCGCGTGGCGACCATGCGCACCGAGCTCGCCGATGCGCTCGAGGCCGGCGTAAAGGCCGTCGGCAACCGTCCGCCGATGAGCAATGCCGCGGCGTTTGACATGGTCAATGCCTGGGTAGCCGGCCGCATGGCCGCCAACGAGGCGTCCGAATGGCACCTCGACTCGGTTACCGTGGATGCAAGCGGCAGGATCGTCGCGATCGCTTCCGGCGATGTCGAGACCACCGTCGCGCGGGTGCTGGGCGTAGCCAACATCCCGATCAAGGTCACCGGCGAGGCGATGCGCACCGCCAGATGAGCCGCCACCGGGGAGGGGCGCCTCCCGAATCCGGTTGACGGATCGTCCGCGCCGGGCGTTTTCTCCGCCCCTAACCGGGAGGAACGATCTTGGCTCGATTTTCAGGACAGGCGGCACTGATCACCGGCGGCACGCGCGGCATCGGCGCCGCCATCGCCGCGGGGCTCGCCGCAGAGGGCTGCCGGGTTCTCGTCAATGGCCGCAACAGCGACGCCGAGACCGAGGCGAACCTGAAGAAACTCCGCGAGCTCGGCGACATCGAATTGCTGAATGGCGACGCGTCCGACCCGGAGGTCGCCGCGGCGCTGGTGGATAGGGTGAGAAACCGCTTTGGCCGGCTCGACTATCTCGTTCCCGCCGCCGGCGGCGCTCACAACGGCACCATCCTTTCCCACACGCCCGATTCGTGGGAGGCCGCGTTCAGCGTCCACATCCATGCCCTCTTCCACATCTTCCGCGCGGCGCAGCCGATGCTTGCCGAGCGCGGTGGCGGCGTCCTCTTCATCGGTTCCGTCGCCGGCCGCCGCGGCGTCCCCGCTGCGGTCGCCTACGCCACCGTGAAGGGCGCGCTGCCCAATCTCGCCCGCGCGCTCGCTCGCGATCACGCCGCCGAGGGCATCCGCGTCAATGTCATCGAGCCCGGAATCATCCGCACCCGCTTCCACGCCGCGATGACGCCGGAGGTTGAGAAGAACAACCTCGCCAACCGCATTCCGCTGAAACGCTTTGGCACGGCCGAGAACGTCGCCACCGCCGCGATCGAACTGCTCACCAACCCCTTCATCACCGGCGAAACCCTCGGCATCGACGGCGGCATGTCCATGCGCATGGTGTAGTTTCCGTTCGGTGGTAGGTCGTCCGGGGACCCCACCCACCGACCTTCGGTCTGTCCCCCCTCCCCGGCACGGGGAGGGGGGACCGCGCGATAGCGCGGTGGGTGGGGTCCGCCGGGGTCGAGGTCCACCCGACAAAACAAAGCGCCTTTGCGCGTCCGCCGCTTCGTGATTTGCTCATCCGCAAGCGGCCGTCAGTGCCGCAAGGTCGGGAGGCAGCGCCATGTTCGTCACCGCAACCGGCGAGAAGCTCTTCGTCGTCGACGGCCACACGCATCTCTGGGACGCGCGCCCGGCCAACCGCCGCAACCAGTATGGCCTCACCTTCATCGAGGTGTTCTGGAACAGCCACAACGGGCTGACGCCGGTCGGCCAGCGCTGGGACTGGGAGCGCTTCCAGTACTACGGCGTCGAGAACGCGGCGAAGGACCTGTTCGTCGACGGCTACGTCGACAAGGCGATCATGATGCCGACCTATCTCTACGAGTTCTACGTCAACGGCTTCAACACGGTCGAGCAATGCTCGGCGCTGAAGGCGTACCGCCCCGAAAACGTCATCCTCGCCGGGCGCATCGATCCGCGCGACGGCGAGAAGGGTCTCGACCGGCTGGAGGCGGACCACGCCCGCTGGAAGTTCCGCAGCGTCAAGATGTACACCGCCGAATGGAAGGGCGAGTCGAAGGGCTATTCGCTCCGCGAGGACAATGTCGCCCGCTACCTGGAGAAATGCCGGAAGCTCGGCATCGACATCATTCACGTCCACAAGGGCCCGACCATCCATCCGCTCAACGCCGACGCCTTCGACGTGCGCGACGTGGACGAGGTGGCGACCAACTTCCCCGACCTGAAATTCGTCATCGACCATTGCGGCATCCCGCGTATCGATGACTTCTGCTGGATCGCGCTGCAGGAGCCGAACGTCTATGGCGGCCTCTCGGTGGTCATGGCCTTCATCCACATGCGGCCGAAATACTTTGCCTCGATGATGGCGGACCTCATCTTCTATCTCGGTGCCGATCGCCTGCTCTTCGGCTCCGACTACGGCATCCATTCGCCCAAATGGCTGGTCGAGGATTTCATGGCCTTCCAGTTCGACGACGAGACCGCGCAGGAAGCCGGGACCCAGCTCACTCTCGACGTGAAGGCGAAGATCCTCGGGCTCAACGCGGCGCGGCTATACGAAATCAAGGTTCCCGCCGAATGCCACCAGCCGACGCCGCCGGCCGTGGTCTTTTCCCATGCCGTCGCCGCCGAGTGAGTCCGTGAAATCCCGTGTCCAACGCTCCTCCCAAGTCATCCTCCGGTGAGCGCAGCGAGACCGGGGGACCTGTGCGTGACGCGCGAACCGGCACCGATGCGGGCTCGGCCAACGATCCTCTGCTTGCGCAGAGGATGACGTTGGTTGGGACCAGAGGACTGACGTTGGTGGGAACCGAGCGAGACGCTCCCGTCGCCGCTCCCTACGCGACGTCGCCCCCTGCCTCTCCCACGTCATCCCCCGGCGAGCGCAGCGAGACCGGGGGATCCAAGCGTGCCGTACACGTCGGGGCCGATGCGGGCTCGGTCAACGATCCTCTGCTTGCGCAGAGGAAGACAGCGGTCGGGGACAACGACCGCATCGCCGAAATCCGGGATGCGCTCGCCGATGTCACCGACCCCGAACTCGACGAGTCCGTCGTCGACCTGAACTTCATCAGCCGGATCGCCGTAGACGGCGATGCCGCCAGCATCGAATTCCGCCTGCCGACGTTCTGGTGTTCGGCGAACTTCGCCTGGATCATGGCGGAGGATATGCGCGCGGCGCTGGCCGCGCTGCCCTGGCTGCGCCGGGCCGACATTCGCCTCGTCGATCATTTCGCCGCCGGGCGGATCAACGCGGGCATCGCGGCGGGCGGCGGCTTCGCAACGGCGTTCAGGGAGGAAGCCGGCGGCGACCTGAAGAAGCTGCGCGACACCTTCCTGCGGAAAGCCTTCCTCGGCCGCATGTCGCGGCTGATCGAGGCGCTCCGCGCCGCCGGCCGCAGCGATGCCGGTGTGATCGCGATGACGGTGGCCGACCTCACCTCGCTTGCGGTATCGGCGGAAACGCCCGGAGAACTCGCCGGCCTTGCCCGCCGCTATCTCGCGCTCCGCGAAATCTATGGCGGACCTGCGGCTCCCTCCGATGCCGCTTTCCGTACCGCCGATGGCGAGGCGATCGCCGCTTCCGGCCTCGGCGTGTGGCTGCGGGAAATCCGCATGACCCGGCGCGGCGTCGAGGCCAATGGCGAGATGTGCCGGATCCTGCTGCAAGGGCGCTACGGCGGCGAGCGGCCGTGCTAGCGGCAGTTGTCGATCTGATACCCGTTGACCGCGCGCAGCGATTTGGCGACGTGGGTCACGATCGCGTCGTACTCGGCCTTCTTCGCCGCCGGATATTCCAGCGAGATCGTGTCCCAGACCTGGTCGCCGCAGGCGAGGATCGACTTCCGGTAGAAGATGCGGTCGCCGGCGGTCCCCGACACCACGATCGAATGCTTGCCGACCTTCTTGTAGGTGATCGTCTCGCCGTCGTTCGGGGAAGAGTAGATTTGAAAATCCTGCGCGATCGATTCGGTGCCCGCCAGTCCGCCGGCGACGATCTCGGTCGCCTCTCCGTCCGGCGAGGTGAAGGCGAGGCCGTCGTCGTTCGCCGGTGGCTCGCCCGCCTTCCATCCGGCGGGCACATCGGCGGTCGCACCGAAGCGCTCGTTCGAATAGCTTTGCCACTTGTCCCCGGCGTCCGCACCCGCGAGGCTCGCCAGCAGCACCAGTGAGACAAACGCGGCTGAGACGCACGTGTCCCGCACCCGTCTCAGGCCCGTCTCAGCGCTGTATCCGCCCGTCCTCATCCCGCCAGAACCCGTGTCGTGGGGAAGATAACCTTTACCAGTGTCCCCTGGCCCGGCGCGCTGTCGATGGCGAAAGTCGCGCGGTTGGCCTCGACCAGGGCCTTGGTCAGCGGCAGCCCGAGGCCGGTGCCGTCATGGGTGCTGCCGACCTGCGCAAACGGCTTCATCGCCGTCTCCAGATCCTTCTCCGACATGCCCACGCCGGTATCCCGGATCCTCAGTTCCACCTCGCCCGATTCCTCCAGCGCCGTCGCCACGATCACCTGTCCGCCGGCGCCGGTGAATTTCACCGCATTCGACAGCAAATTCAACAGGATCTGGCGGAACGAGCGCGAGTCGGCGACCACGTTCGGGACGCCCGCCGAGAGCGAGGCGCGGATGATGATGCGCTGGCGGTTCGCCTGCGGCTGCATCAGCGCGACGCTCTCCTGGATGATGTCGTTGATCGCCACCGACTCGAAGGCGAGTTCCACCTTGCCGGCCTCGATCTTCGACAGGTCGAGGAGGTCGTTGATGAGGCTGAGCAGGTGATCACCGGAGACGTGGATGTCGCGGAGATAGGCGCGGTATCTGTCATTGCCGACCGGCCCGAAGCGCTCCTGCATCATCACTTCCGAAAACCCGATGATCGCATTGAGCGGCGTGCGGATTTCGTGGCTGATCTTGGCGAGGAACTCGGACTTCTGGGCATTGGCGCTCTCCGCCGCCCGCCGCGCCGCCACCAGTTCCTCCTCGACATTCTTCCAGTGGGTTATATCCCGCAGAACCGCACAGAATTTCTGGCCGCCGCTGATCCGGCCAAGGGTCATGAAGAGCGGGATGAGGCCGCCCTTCGGCACCTTGCCGATCACCTCGCGGCCGTCGTTCAGCACCGAGGCGACGCCGTTCGAAGAGAGCCCGTCGAGATAGTCGAGCGCGGCCTTGCGGCTTTCCTCGGCGAACAATTCGGTGAACGGTCGTTCTATGACCTCCCGCGCGGGAACGCCGAAAAGGGCCTCCGCACTGCGGTTGAAATTCTCGATGCGGCCGTCGCGGCCGATCACCACGATGCCGTCGGTGGCTGTGTCGAGGATCGCTTCCAGTTCCTCGACACGGTCGCCCGCGGCGGCGAGATCGGACATGAACGCGCGGTCGGGAAGCGGCTCGCGGCGCGCTTCGTTTCGCTTCACCAGAGAGAGCATCGCCGCCGATTCCGGACCCCAGGCGATGCCGTGCAGGCGCGCTTCCACCGGCACGCCGCTGCCGTCCCGCCGGCGCGCGCTGACCTCGCCCTTGCCGCCCTTGGCGGAGCGCGCCGCCGCACCTTCCGGGAATACGGCGTCCGCCCCGCCGGCCGCGGCGAAGTCGGCGAACGTGGCATAGCCGAGGAGATCGAGAAGCGCGCGGTTGGCGAAGAGCGTCTGCCGGTCGCTGTAGACAACGACCCCGACGGGCAGCTTGTCGAGCAGTCTTGCTTCCACCCCGGTATAGGCCTGGCCGCTGTCCCGGGCGGCCTCTTCGTTGGCTTCGGCGCTCTGTTCGCGCACTTCCGCCATCTTCACGCCGAGCGCCTCGGCAATCCTCCGGAACGCATCCTGTTCCAGCCCGGTCAGCCGCTCGGGCGGAAACGCCCGGACCGGCGCGCCGGGCATGCGGACCACGTTGGATCGCGCGGCGGCTGCCGGAACGGCGCGGAGCGGCTCGGGCGGCGATGGCTTCACCGGCGCTTCCGGCACCGGCTCCGGATTCTCGCTTCGCTGGGCGGCCGGCTTCCGTCCTTCCTCGACGCTCTTGCGCGCGACGTCGTCGATGTCTTCCTCGCTGAATGCCAGGGGTGCCGGAGGACGCCTGGCTTGTTCGGGTGGGGCAGCCGGCGTAGCGACGACGGGGGCCGGCGCTTCCTTGATGACCGCCTGCGCGGTTGGCTTTGCCAACGATGGTGATTCCGGAACCGCCGGCTCGGCACGGGTTAGCGTTGGCGACGCCTCGGTGACCGGTGCGGGTTCTTTCCCGCGATCCAACGGACCGTCCGCCACGCCTCTACTCCTGGCGCCGCTCCCGACGACGAGGAGGTAAAGCGTGTCACTGGCCGCATCGAACTCGACGACCGCGGCCGACTGCGTGACACCCTCGACGGCGATTGGTCGACGCGCCACGCCCTCGGCGGCAGTAGCCGCCGCATTAATGAGGCTCCCGATTTCGGGGCTCGCGGGCGCAAGCAGCGCAAACCCGCCCGAGGCTTCGATCGCATGACCGTCACGATCGAGGACGGCCACGACGTCGTCTTCCGAGGCGAGCGCATCGACCAGTTGCCTCGCCAGTGTGCCCGGCGTGGCTCTGGCGGTGCCGACGGTCAGAACCGCAAGCACGGCGCGCTCGGCGAGGGCGCCGAGGCGCTGGCAGCGCGCGGGCACGGCGACCTGCGCGGAGCCGAACGTGAAACGGAGCAGTTCCTCGCGGAAATTGTCGGCGGGCAGGCTCTTGGCCAGCCGGGCCATTTGTCGGGCAAGGGGATCGTCATCGGCAAAGGCGCGCTCGAGCAATCCCCCGATGCTGGTCTCGCCGAGGAAAGCGGCGGCCGCTGCATTGGCGAAACGCAGGACGCGGCCGTCCGCCCGGAAGACAAAAGCCGGACGCGGGTCGAGGAGGGTCGCCCCCACCGCCGGCAGGGCGGCGAGATCGAGAAGACCGATGTTGTTATCCTCCATGCGGCGCGCCCCATCCGCCCGGATTGGCGGGCGGCGTGTCCCATCGCTTAACGAACCGTTAATACCGCCCGCCGGAAGGGTGGTCCATCGACCGGCAGGGTACCGCAGGCTCTTCTCTTAAGCGTTGGTTAACTGTGGCGATTTGGTGAAAGGCGCCTATGAGGCGTACCCTGCACCTACCTGAAACCTAGCCGGAAGGTACCCCGATGCAGCGCACCCCCTTCGAAATCCCCGATCAAATGCGCCAGGCTGCCGACAAGAGCGTCGACCAGGCCAAGAAGGCATTCGACCAGTTCATGGATGCTACCCAAAAGGCCGTCGCCAAGGCGGAGGGCTCGATGAAGACCGCGCGCGATGGCGCCGCGGAACTGAACCGCCAGGCTCTCGCCTATGTGGAAGAGAACGTGGCCGCGTCGTTCGAGCTTGCGCAGCAGCTGGCGCGCGCGACGACGGTCGAGGAAGTAGCCGCGATCCAGCAGGCTTTCTTCAAGCGTCAGGCGGCCAATGCCGCCGAACAGGCCAAATCCCTCGGCACCATGATGGGGAGGGCGACGACCGAGGCGATGGATAAGGCCAAGCGTTAGGCGAAGCGGCGGGGGAGGGCAAACGGCGGCACCCGAATAAATATGGTGCGATGCGATAAAGGATATTGCATTGCACAAGAGCGGAGCCTATATGGGGGTCATCAAGGTTGCGTCGGCCAAAATCCCGACGGACCGCCAAAACCTAGGTTTTCGAGGAACTCTGCCATGACCACCGCCACCAAGAACGGCAAGACCGCCAAGTCGGCTTCGGCCGCCGCCGGCAATCCCTTTGATGCGTTCAACTTCGCCGTGCCGAGCGTCGAAGTTCCTGCGTCCTTCCGCGACTTCGCCGAGAAGTCGGTCGTCCAGGCCCGCGACGCCTACTCTAAGCTGAAGACCGCCGCCGAGGACGCGACCGATATGGTCGAGGACACTCTCGAGACGGCGCGTGATGGCGCGTTCAATCTGAGCGTCAAGGCTCTCGACGCGGCCAAGAGCAACAGCGACGCCTCGTTCGCGCTCGCCCGCGACCTCTTCGGCGCCAAGACCTTCGCCGAAGTGATCGAGTTGCAGACGGCTTTCACCCGCAAGACCTTCGACGCGGTCGCCGCCCAGGTGAAGGAATTCAGCGAACTCGCCCAGAAGTTCGTCGCCGACACCAGCAAGCCGGTCACGGCGCGGGTCGAGAAGACCTTCAAGGAAATGAAGGCCGCCTAACTCGGCCCTTCCAGAATCGGTGAAAAAGGCCCGGGTCGAGAGATCCGGGCTTTTTCGTTTATGACCGGCGCCCGCCTTTCCGCTTGAACCCGCGGAAGGGAGATTCTAGGTTCCGCGCGCAAAGTGCAGGCGTAGCTCAGTTGGTAGAGCGTCGGATTGTGGATCCGTAGGTCGTTGGTTCGATCCCAACCGCCTGTACCAGTTCTCTCCGTGCAAACCGTGTCTCTTCACCTCTTTGGGAAAGGCCCCACATTTCCGCAGGTTAGAGCGAACCTTAAGTCGAACGTTGCGTCTCTGGGGAGGTCGCCCGCCATCGCGGCCCGAGAGTTGCGCCGCAGTCTCGGCTGGCAAAGTTCCTTTTTCCCAAATTCCACCCTTCATTCGTCTTGAGACTGGTTTGAACTGTATCGGAGACCAGTTCGAACTGTTTTCCACTTCTGAGGCAATAACTACTGAACGTCTTTCGTAACGGGTAAGGCGGGCCCCGCTCCAAAACATCGCCAAGAAAGGCAGAGCCAACGACCAGCCAACAAAGAATCGACCGGATCGCTCTTAGGATTGTAACGCGGGCAGCTGAAAGAACGCCGCACCGTCAGTTGCCATGGTTGGCACCAGCAGATTGCGGTCGAGGAACAGGTTCCGCATTTCGCAGCTCGTTTCTGCGATAAGCAAACATCCATGACACGCGGCCCCGTGGGTCGCGCGATCTCCGCTGCGGTCGTCCGGCTCGTGGTCGGCGCAAACTGGATCGTTCGAACAGATCGCCGCTCGCTCCAGGGCGCTACGAAGAATGTGCGCGAAGCGTTTGGTAACTTCGACCAGGCCACCGAGCGTGCCCTGTGCGCCAGCGGTCGCGGTGTAGATAAGAATGCCACAGCGATCACTGCGTCTGTCTGAGACGGCGCTCGAAAGAGCATAGACGCGCTCCTTCAGGGAGCTGGCCGGATAGCCGCAGTCGAGCGCGATTTCTGATATGAGCGCGTGTGAAAGGCTATGTAATAGAACGTAGGCAGTTCCGGGATAGTCAGGCGCCTTTCCGCTGAAACGCGTACTCCAATGCTCGTATCCGGCAATGAGCCTGTCACTGCGATACCTTGCCCTTTCGCTGCTCAGCCACGCGGCAATTGCGGCTTCATCGAAATGAATGAAGATTCCTTCGCCGAATTGCTCGACTGCCGGCAGCCAATCCGCATCCCGAGAGATGGGGGCGCCGCGTACTGCGAGCTGCACGTCCTCGAGCTCGCCGTCGGCGCCGCTGGGCGCGGCCTCAAAACGCGTAAAGCCGTATAGGCAGGATACCTCCCGTAACCGGTGCACGGCGACGACGTTCTGGATAGCGGACAGATCTAACCCCGCGCTGGGGTCAGCCCATGCCTCACGCGTGAGCGTTTGAGCATACAACTTTGCTGTCGGATGGTTTTGGCCAATCTCCGCACGACCGCTCGCGAAGACTTCGAACTCGGAGAGTTTAGGCGAGCGGAGTGAGTCCGTGATCGCGCCGTCACGAATGCGCTGCAGGCGCGCAAAGATGTCCTCATCAGAATACGAGGCGAGTGTCGCTGCGATCTTGGAATTGAAGCGCTTTGCCGCCTCGACATCGTTGACCGATTTGACGTTACTCAATTCCCCGGACAGCCCGTCGACAAGCTTGGTCAGCTCGTCCTCCTCAGTAGGCAGCGAGATAACGGTATAGACCTGAGGGAAATATGTGTTTGTGGCAGTCCTTGTGAGAAGCTTGAGCGGTTTGTCGCAACCGTCCGGGTCCCTGTCGAGCAACCATGGCCGCTCACCGCGGCAGTTCCCGGGACGACCGGGTTGAAACAGCGCCTGCAGTGACAATTGCTTTCCGCAACCACAAACAATCGACATGTCGGCGGGGTCTGCACTGGTTCCGGTCTCCTCGACCCACATTGGCTCCAGGCATATGTCGGCGCCGTGTACTACCCACTTCC
The DNA here is from genome assembly GCA_038323025.1 of Hyphomicrobiales bacterium. Lineage (GTDB taxonomy): Bacteria > Pseudomonadota > Alphaproteobacteria > Rhizobiales > Kaistiaceae > JAFKKF01. The sequence continues at coordinate 10,880 of JBBQGL010000006.1, read as the reverse complement.
AATCGATGTCCTGGAGATGGCCCCTTTCGCATGCGCAAACGAAGCGGATTGGTGTCACGTCGGACTTCTTCCCGTCATCAAAACTAAACGCGCGGCGGCCACCGCGCGTGTCGAGGTCTTGCCAGCGGACCAGCCGTCGACGCCGAGCGGGCTTGCCGCTGATCGTCGCAATCTCGACGTGCTCACACACAAACCATGCCGGGAACACCGGGGCCGCCACTCCGCTCGGCAGGCGCTCTGCTCGGCCGTTGCTCATGGGCGGTGTTCGCAGGGATAGGCTCTTGGCGTCCCCAAGCCGTCCCTGTGCCTTGAGCAGCTGCTCTAGTCGCATCGTTAGCCGCGGTTCCGGAATTGTAGTGAAAGCATCCCCCCTCATGTCCCAAAGCTCCAAACCACCGATGATTACCGACCGAGTGGGGAGATCGATCATCGCTCCTGGGCCAAACGTCGAGACGATTTGACTGAGACGTTGTGCGTTCTTGCTCATGTGAGATCGTCCGCGTTGGCGATCTGCCGGCCGTATGGATCGCGTGGATCTAGCGCGACGCTGGGTTCGACGTCGCGCATGGAGCGGCCGGCGACGAAGCGCCTATGCGCAGCGCTCAGGTTCGGGATCTCCGGAGCAAGCGGCATGTGCAGCAGTCGATGCGGACTCTTCTTGTGTGCATAGGCAAACACATTTCCGCCGGCGGCCTGTTCGTCCGCAGTCGCGATCCAGGCGTCGAAGAGTCCTTCAACAAGCGCCGTGAGCGCAGCCCGGCCGCCAGGGATGGCATCTGCTGGCGCGCGAGCCACAATTGCCTCTCGCACGGCGATTCGAGTTTCGGGTCGATTTTTCAGTTCCTTCACAGCCAGATCGGGCGTCAGGCTGGGGTCAATGTGGCGCGCTGTGGCAACGACCAGTGCTGCGAGGGCGCGATCCAGGGCGCGGGCCGCCCAAGGCGTAACGCTTGTCGCCTCGACGGCACGGTAGAAGCTACGGTGGAAATGTCCGAACTGTTCGAAATGTGTTCGGTCCCGCGGCTTGTGCAAATTCAGCACGACGAGCACCAGGCCTGGCCGGTTGTGATCGCGGCCGATGCGACTTGTGGCCTGAATGTATTCGGCCGTGGTCTTCGGTTGACCTTGAACCACCATCAGACCAAGTCGCAAAATATCGAGGCCCACCGAAATCATGTTCGTCGCGAGCGCGACGTCAACCGGATCGGCATCGCGCCCGAATGCAGCGCCAAGGCGTTGCTTCGCCTCGGCCACGTCGTCGGTGGAAACGCGCGACGTGATTTCCAACGGCTGTCTGATCTGACGATCCGCAAACGGGCTGTCCTTTGGATGGACGCGCCGTCGCTGCGTTCCGTACCGAGCCGCGCGGTCGCGTACTTCGTCCTCGACAATCCTGCGTGCGCCACCAAGCTCCCTCAATGCGTTGAAGTAGCAAAGCGCCGTCATGTAGGGATCGGCGGGATTCTTTTCCGGTTCGGAAGTAGCAGCGTTTGCGTCAAACGCCGCTTGCGCAGCGGCTACTAGCGTGGTGAGCGCCCGCAGGAAAACAAGCTTCGGGCCTCGCCCCTGAGCAGCGAGCCCCAGATAGAGGCGAGCCGCATTTTGCGAGCTTGCGACAGTCCGCGCAAAGAAGCTGTCCGTGCGATCGATCCCCGGCGGCGGGAAGATACCCGTGCGGGACCGATCGAATAGCGCCCGGATCTGATCGCTTGCGCGGCGCACCGTTGCCGTCGATGCGACAATCTTCGGCCGGATACGCCGTGGTCCGATCTGGCGAGACGAAAGTCGGTCAATTGCAGCTTCATAGAGGCCCGCGATAGTGCCCAGCGGCCCTGCAATGAGATGCAACTCGTCCTGGATGATCAGGTCGGGTGGGTCGAGTAGCCAACCGTTGTCGAGCGGTACTCCGTGACGACCCGGTTCGGCAGCGCCGTAGAATCCGACACCTTCTGCGAATCTATCCACATGGCCGAAGAAGGCCCCAGTCTCGCCGACCCACGGCAGGCTCGCGAACTTGTCGACTGTCGCGATAAGGAACGCCGGGAGGCGCCGATAGATCGGTTCGTCCACCGTCAAGATTGGCAACGGACGATCTCGGGTAAAGTCGCAAGCGGTATTGGCGCAGCGGATCTCCAGATTGATCGGTGCGGTATTGTTCGGAACGCATGCAAAGGAAGAGGGCTTGAATGGCGAGCCGCACCAGGGACAAGCCTTTATTGGTGCTGGCGCGCGCTTGTCTTGGCCGGTCTTGTATCGCCGCACCCGTCCAACGGCCGTCGTTGGATCGGCATCGCCCGTGCGGCCAAGCCGGTTCGGTGAGGCATCCGAACCGACCCAAAGTCCGATCTCGATCGGCCAATCACCGAGCTGGCGTCGGCCCATTTGATCTACGTTCGTGGGGTCGGCGCGCATCAATTCGAGCGCGCATACCACACCCGCGGCACGTGCCAGCTGGTCCAGCGTCAACAGGCGCAACGTGTAGCGCATGATGACCGCCACGCCGGCGCCGAGCACGCCCCGGCCGGTGAGCCGGCGGTGCGCGATGACAAAGGCGGCGAGACCGAGATAGGCCTCCGTCTTGCCACCCCCTGTCGGGAAGAAGAGCAAGTCGGCAATCTCACGGTCGGCATGATGGCGATCGGAAAGGCCAGCGATGTTGAGGAGAATGAAGGCGAGTTGAAATGGACGCCACTCAGGCGGCGGCTGCGTCTTTGGATCGCCCGTTGCTCCAGCATTTCGGCGTCGAGCAGCCATGGCGACGGCAAGATTCATGAACCGGAACGCCGTCCGCGCGATCTCGCTACGCTCAATGATTTTGACGCCCTCGACAATGCGCTGACGAGCGGTGTCCATGTCGGCGATAAGGCGCTCTGCTGTCTCGCGCCGCCGGGTTTGCAGCCTGCCTAACTTGTTGCGCTCAGCCTCGATCCACTCACCGTAAAGCTCCGGCAGGGCCGCCATTGATTGGCTCAAGGACACGCCGCTTACCGCGGCTCCTTCTGCGAGAGCTTCCATGCCGAAGGTGACGCGCGACTTGAGAATTTCGTCCTCGTTCGGGGCGACCCGCTCGACCTCTGCTTGCGGAAGCGGGTCGGTCCAGACCCGTGTGACCCGTCCAGACCGCTCCTCGGCAGGGTCCCACGACGCGGCCGCGTTTCGCCCAACCGCGTACTCGCAAATCTCTCGGTGGTGGAGGTCGGCAACCCGCAGGTCCAAATCGTTGGACTTGTACCCAGACAAATCCCGTCGCGGCCGAAAGGCTTGCTGGCAGACGAGTTCTACCCGCGCCTGAAACACATAGCTCACGTCAGCGTAGAAACGATGAACCATTGCGCGGCGATTGACGACGAAGACTGTAAGCGCTCGAACTTGCTCCCTTCCGTCGGGCGTGTCGTAGGTAAAAAGGCGGGCATGCGTCTCAAGCGTGAGGCCGCCCCCCGCACGTTGTGGCGCCGCACTTTCGGGCACCACGATGGGTTCCCCGCGACCACCATCAATGGCCGGAATGACTAGGCGGACGATGCGCTTTTGTGGGCCGCGTACCCATTCGACCATCGGCCGGGTCTTCTTTTTCGGTTTACCCGCGTCGTCCTTCTGTTCGGACTCCTCAGGAATAAGTACGTCCTCAGCGAGCGGCGGTTCAGTGCGATAGTCGCCCCAAGAGATATGCGCCTCGATCTCGGTAACGTCGGGGGGTAGCAGCACCGTCAGTCCGATTGAGGACGGCAAGAAACGGCGCTTGGTGTTCGGCGCCTCTGGCACGTCCGCGTCGCCAGCCGCGCCACCGGCGCCGTCATCAACGGGTTCCTCTACATCGATTTCCATCTCTTCTTGAGTGGAGGGATCCCCTTCATCCTGTTCCGGTCCAGCCTGAGTCAGCGGATCGTCCGCCGGCGCGAGAAAGCCGGTCAGATACCAACGCGACGGACTCTCGCTCAGGCGCTCGTTGGCAAGGTCAACGTCCTGGAGACCCGGCCCAACCAAGTCACGGCGGAACATGTCCCCGATGCCAGCACGGATATCGACCGACTTCGTCATGGGCGTTTCGGTCCTTCCATGATCACGAACGCGCCTAGCGTTCTTCCTAGCCAAGTCGATGTGTAGGCGTCTTTGAGGGTCATACGGGGACGATTTCCCACCGCATGCAGCAAGTCTTCGAGCGAGACGAGGCGGTCGCGAAATCCGAGCCGAACGCCAAGGCGGAGGCTTGCCTTGTCGGGGCCGCACAGGACCCAGGAGTCGGTCCGAGTGAGGGCATGTGCCCATAGGGAGCGCTCCCCAATGTCCAGGAACGAGAGTCCGTTGTCTCGCACGACGCCGGCGGCCAGCTCTGGATCTCCGACCTGATGGACCGCGGCGAGCGAATCTCGCAACGCACCGTGATCGATCTGCTGTTCACGGCGGCGCCGCTGGAAACCGGTCTGCGTCTCGATCACACAGTCCTCCACCGTCTCAACTTGATAGCCGCCAGTGAGCGCGCGCCAGGCGTCGACACGCCAGCACTCCAATATGACGTTCGTGTCAACCAGAACCGCACCACGGTGAGGCGCCATCGATCCCTCATAAGTCGGACGGCGCTTCCAACCCATGCGTCGCACAGAGGTCAGCGAAATCGTCGAGAGACATATCGAGGAGATCAGCGGCTCGGCGTGCCGACAGTCGACCTTCGTTAATCGCCAGTGCGATCACCTCAACGAAAGGCGTCGAAAACAGCGGTGGCGGCTCAATCTTGGCGACCTCTCGGCCGTTGTTGCGCAACGCCGCGTCCGGGATCTGCTTTGCGGTAGCGAAATCGAGCCTTCCAATCGCGACAAGCCGCCATTTGAGCGCCGTGGCTGTGACCCGCATCGCATTGGCAGCCACGTTCAAACGACCGACGAGGTCGCCACTCCAGGGGTCAAAGCGATCGATGACGGCAGTCGGCATCAAGACGGCCGACGCAAAATTGTTGGCGAGTTGTTCGATCCGGCTTTTGCTCTGCTCCGATGACTCCTCGACGTGTTCGGGAGGCATCGTGTCCCAGGTGAGGATGTGGAAGAGCTCGTGAGCGAGGTCGAAATGGCGACGGCCCGCAACCTCATGCCGATTGATGAGGACGACATCGAGGTCCGGTAGTCTGCAGGCGGCTCCCGAAACGCCCTCGATTGCATCCACCATGAGCACGAGGATACCGAGCTCGCGTTCCATGACGTCTGCCAATCGCTCGGCTGGAACCGGCCCGAGGGCGAAGTCGGCGGCGAGGCGTTCGCCGGCCTCCATGGTATCCTCGAAACGGCTTCCTTTGCCGAGCTTAAGCGCGCGACGCAGATACGGCGAAGGCTTGCCGACCTGGGGGGCGAGCGTCCTCAGCGCCGCGATCCATCGCCCGGACACGCGTTCGAAGGCAGCCAGTCGCGGCAACGCGACATTGGTTTGGCGCCAGGAGAACTTCCCCTCGCCGGCCAGCAGGAACGGGTTGGTGAAGTAATCCAGGGGAGCCCCGAGCTTCTCGACAGCAAGCAGAAGCTCCTCGGCCGACAGCCGGCGTTCGCCCGTCTCGATGGCCGAAACCGTCTGCCGGTCCTTGAAGCCAAAAAGCCGCGCGAGGTCGTCCTGGGAAAGACTGCGCTCCTCGCGCAAGGCCTTGATGCGGGTGCCTATAAGATTGGTCATCCCCACAACGTAGTCTTGCTAATCATAAATTGCAAGAAAATCTTGCACATTGGTATCTACGACTGAGGCTTGTGTTTCTCCATGTCGTAGTCGCCAACCACCCACATGAGGCTTTGTACATCGATCCGGTCGCGCGGATTCAGGTCGGCGAGTTCTTCTTCCGTCTTCGCGACGAGATTGAGGAGGCTTTCGTAGACAGCGATGTCGAGCCGCGGCTCGTAGTCCGATGCAAAGCGATGGCCCACGCGCTCGGCAAAATCCTTGGTGGCCTCCGGCTTAAGGAACATGTGTTCCTCCGGGCGCCACAAGAACGGGAGGTACGTGGCGATCGTCCATTTAGCGGCGTTGTGAGGCTTCAGTGCGCGCTCCATGTCGAGAAGTGCGGGCTTGCCTTCGCCCATCGCAAATCGCGCGGCGGCCCGGATGAAACGATCGGCGCCGGGTCCGCGCAGGACATCCCGGACACGCATCTGCTCGAATGAAAAAAGCAGATTGGTGTGAAACACCGAGAGGACCGCTTCCCCGAAACCTGACCCGGTTGCCGCCGCTTCGAGCGGAACCGTTGCGTCGAGCCTCGATTTCGCGGCGACCTTGTAGTCGCGCTCCCAGGTCGTGTAGCCGGTGGAGTGAAAGCCGTTCGGGAAGAAATGGAGAAAGCGAGCGCGGGCGCCGTCGTATCCGAAATATTTCGGGTTGGCCTTGCCTGCCTCATCATGCAGGCGCCGCCAGACATCGTCGCCGTCGGTCCCTTCAATCTGTGCTTTTTTAACGCCGTCCGCAGCAAAGATCAGCCCGATAATGGCCCGGTCCTTTTCGACGAGCCGCAGCGACAGATCACCCACCCTGCCAGTGCGGATCGTCTTCATGGTCGCCGTTTGTCCCTAGTCTTTCAGGGTGCGGTTGATATCGCGCCATCGATCGGCCGGCGTGGATTGGCTGACGCGCTTCGGTGGATCGACATCCTCGTTGCCCGGCATTCCCGCACTCAATCCGACAGAGCTTGGAGAACGCCCTCCGCCGCCTCTGGTCACTCGTCGCCTGGGTCCCTTCATGCTAATCGACTCTTCGCCGAGTCCCGATTTTGCCGGGAACGAATTCAGGAAAGATGGTTTTGCGGGTCTGGAGGATGACCGTTTCTGCAGCGTTCTCTTCGCAGCCTTCTTGGAAGCGGCCTTCACAGTCTCGGGGCGCGCCAACGGAGCGGCCCGTTTCTTCTTCTTTTTCGTCAGGTGAAGCACCGGCCTCCCGGGCCCCGTGTCTCCGAGCAGGATTCGCTCTACTTCGACAACTCGGACTCTGCCGTGGGAGAACGATTGCCTCACCGTCGAATGGATGCGAACCCGTTCCTTCGGCACGACCAATCCCTCCCTCAATACCGTCGACCTGCCGTAGCCATCTTCAATCGTCGTCAGCCGTCACCTCGTCGTCCTCCTCATCCCGCGCCTTCCCCTTCATCCCCGGTGCGATGCCGAGGCGGATTTCTTCGGCGTTGCGTTCGGCGTTGAGGGCGAGGAGGCGGGCGAGGACTTCGTCGCGGAAGTCGGAGGGCCAGAACAGGCGGCCCTGGTAGGTGTGGTCGTCCTCAGTGGTCTCGTCGAGGAAGACGGGAGCGGCACGCGCCGCGAGGTCGTGCCAGCCATAGGCTTCGAACACGGCGCGGTCCATGGCGGCATGCAGCTCGCGCAGGCGCCGGATGTCCTCGGCGGTCTCGGTCGAATCGTGTAAGCGATTGTAAGTTTCGGTCATGCCTTCGTTGCGGGCGATCATAAGCGCAGCGCGGTGGACATGATAGGCACGGCCAGCGGCCTCAAGAGTTGGCGAGTTCTCGAATTCCCGCGAAAAGGGAAAAGTTTCGAAACAATCCGATGGAGCGTAGCGCAAATCATCCTTCATTGAAGACGAGAAGAAGCGCGCCCACACCTCATGACATCGTGACTGCAGCAAACTGAAACGCTGCATGTCGTCGAAGGTAAACACGATCACCGTGGAAGCGAATAATCCCGAATTGATACGCCTACCTATCTGAAGGTGAGGTGATGTTTGTGGGGCTACAAGAACGAAAGCCAATTCTCGTACTGCCGCATAGAGGCCCTTCTGCGGCTCGCCATGCTTCCACCAATTGACTCGCCGATGCGCTCGTTTGTCCTTTTGGCGAACCGGTCTAACCATCCGTTCAACTATCTGAAAAAGAGCCCCGCCCTCACTGCGGGCTTGGTCCTCGGTTAAATCGCCAAAATCAATCACGTATCGCGTATGCATATGCTCCGGATGATTGGCAACGTCTTCACCGGAAGTATACGGCTTAACAAACGACCTCAGGGACCCATCCGCCTCGACAATCTTGTTCATTGTAGCTATATCAGACGTCTCGCCTTTCAACGCCCTTTCGTCATCGAAAAGGAATCCGGCTCCAACCGGATTTGTTCCTTGAAACGACTTGCGGCTATGCACACCAAGAAGCGCAGGAGGATCATCAAGCTCACCCTCCATCAAGTAAGCCGAAATTCGTTCTACTTCGCGGCCGTCCAGTACAGGTGAACGTATTTGACCTCTGAAGACATGCACGACGGATACAACTACCGCGGCGGCACCGGGCCACCGTAGGCGCTTAATTGCTCTACTGATCGACCCACCCGCGGCGATGATTGGCGCCAGCCCAGTCGTGCGAGTATCGCCCTGACCGATGGTGTTTGTGGCGATGAGACCAAATGTGCCGCCCTGACGAAGCATCGCAAATGCGCGCCTGAAGAAGTGCGATACCAAGTCAGCATTTCCATGCGACGGATCATGTATCGCGCGCAACCAAGTTAAGAAGTTTCGCCGATTTGTATTTGCAATCATATTCTTTCCGGCAAACGGCGGATTTCCGATGATCGCGTCAAAGCCGCCGTTCCCCCTTGCGAAGACCTCCGGAAACTCGACCTCCCAATGAAACGGGGTCAGCGGGTGCTCACTTTGCTTCAAGGTCGCACCTATGGCGACGAGCTTGTCCCATGCCTTATCCAGCGAGCCGGTCAGCCAGCTCTCGACCTCTGCGCGTTTCTTCTCACGCGCCTTCGGCTTATCGGCTGAGAAGAACGAGGCGATCACCGCGTCCCCCACTAGACGGACATCCTGCAGTCGCGCTTCCAACGAACGATGCCGCTGCTCCTGAATGGCGCGCCCGGTGTCGTCGGGCGCGGCCTGGATTTCGGCGCGATCCTTCATCGCCTCGGCGACGCGATCCTTCACCAGTTGCCGGAACAGCGGAAGGCCGGGCTTTGATGTATCCCAGTGAGCCGCCGAGATCTGTGCCTGGGTTAGGCCGACCAGGCCGTCGCCAGACTTAAGCGCGTGATCGAGGAAGGTGAACTCGTGGTCGCGAGCGAGCGTCGCTAGCCATAGCGAAAGCTTGGCGAGATCAGTGGCGAGCGGGTTCTTGTCGACGCCGTAGAGGCAGCGTTGCGCGACCAGGCGGCGGGCGTGCAGTTCCTCGTCCTCGTCCGCCGGGATGATTGGCTTCCTGTCGGGGTAGCGCGCCCAGGCCTCGGCGAGCTTTGCCGCAAGCGCGCGGCAAGCCTCGACCAGGAAGGCGCCAGAGCCCATGGCCGGATCGCACACCTTGAGATCAAGAATCTGCTCTGGAGTTGCCACGGGCCCGAGCCGCTCAAATGCGGGCCCCAGCGCATGCTTAACGATCGGCCCAGTGAGGGTGCGCGGCGTGTAGTGGCTCCCCGTTCGGCGCCGTTCGTCGGTCGGCTGCAGGATTGGCATGCCGGCGGCGGTCTCTTGCTTCTTCGGCGAGCCGCGCTCGTCGACGACCGGATCGAGCGCCGCGGCGAGCTCCACAACGGTGCGGGCGGCCTCCACCGCTTTGGCGACGTTCGCTGAAAGCTAACCCCGATCGGCCTCCTCCTTCAGGAACTTGATGCGCTCCTTGCCCTTGGCAGCGAGGAGCTTTTCGAGATCGACGAACACCGGCGTGCGATTGTGCTTGCCCGCTTTGATGGCAATCGAGCGCCCGGCGGAGGTCTCGACCGTGAAGCCCATCACGGTCTCGTACACCGAACCAATCTGCTCGACATCGAGGGTTCGGTAGGAAAGGCGTTCGCGAGCACCCCCTTTCACCAGGAGCGTCATCAGGCTTTCGAGCACGCGCAGGATGCAGCCATCGGAGACGGGAAGCACGCGTGGTGGCTCGCTCGGGATCGGCGCGCCCTCGAGGAAGGGGAACTGGTCTGGGTCGAACAGCTTGCCACCGCGTGCCTGGATAAAATGGCTGCGGTGGCCCTTGTGGATCAGCCGAAATAACGCGAGGAGCTGCCCCCAGCCGCCCCGACGCTCGTCCATCGTGTCGGGATTGAGCGCTGCGTCCTCGGTCAGCCGAGCATAAAGTCCCCGAAGGGAATAGCTGGTCTCATAGATTTTCTGCGCCCGCCCGTCGATACGCGAAGGCAGGAGATTCCGGTCCTCGGCGTAGAGCGCGAAGACCAGGCGCAGAAGAACGGTGAGCAGGCCCTCGTAAAGATGTCCGGACCGGCTCCGCGCGAGATCGCGGATGAGATCCGGCGCCGCAGCATCGAGCCCGCGCAGCAACTCGTGCAACGCGCCGAGGACCTGCTCGGCGAGGGCAGTCGACACCGCCGCTTGCGCCTCGCGGCTTCTCTTGAGCAGCGCGGGCAGCCGTCGGTCCGCACCGTCGGCGAACAGCCGAAACGAATCGAGAAGAAGCTTCAGGCCGCCGAGCATCGGCCGGCCCGGAACCGTGCACAGGTCCCGCAGCGGGAACGACAGATAGCCCGAGGTCTCGCCTTTCGGCGCATAAACAAGGCGAAGCTCCGGCGAGAAACGATCCTCGCCATCCTTTTTGGGGTTCTTCTCCGAAATCATCACGCCGGCGTGGACACCGGTGTCGCGCAGCAGCCGCTCGAAGCGCTGATGCGCGGTCGCCTCCCAACCGCCGAGCGTGCCGCGCGCATCGGGATCGATGCCCGGCGGCTCGACCCGGACGAGAAGCTGCCAGGGCCGGTCCGTCGTTGGCCCGAGATCCCTGACGGCCCAGGTGGGGCCGAGTGTCGTCGCGTGTTCGGGTAAGGCGACCCGAAGCTTGACCGGTAGCTCAGGCCCGCCGGGACTGTCAGGAATCTTGTGTGTGAGGCCATGATGATGGGAACCGAAGGAGCATCATATGGCAATCGAGAAGGACGTCCTGGACCAACTGCTGGCCGGCCGCGATCCGAAGGAAGTTT
>JBBQGL010000005.1:0-50175 GCA_038323025.1 Hyphomicrobiales bacterium | reverse complement strand
GGAGACCTCCTTCAGGAGATTCTCGGCATCGGCGGTCCTCGCGCCGGTGTCGGCGTTCTCGCGGGCGACCAGATCGGAATTCGACCAGACCGGCTTCCCGTCCTGGCGCCAGTAGAGCGAGAAGGTCCAGCGCGGCAGCGTCTCGCCCGGATACCACTTGCCCTGGCCGTGATGGATGAAGCCGCCGGGCGCGAAGCGCGTCCGCAAGCGCCGGATGAGCGCGTCGGCCTTCTCGCGCTTGGTGGGGCCGACCGCGGCCGTGTTCCACTCGGGCGACTCGTAGTCGTCGATCGACACGAACGTCGGCTCGCCGCCCATGGTAAGCCGCACGTCCTCGGCCTTCAGCACGGCGTCGACCGCGTCGCCCAGCCGGTCGAGGGCGGCCCAGGACTCGTCGGAGAACGGCTTCGAGATGCGCGGGTGCTCGGCAATGCGCGTGACCCGCATGTCGAAGCTGAAATCGACCTGGGCGATGCTGGCGAGGCCGGAGATCGGCGCGGCGTTGCGGTAGTGCGGCGCTGCGGCGAGCGGGATGTGGCTTTCGCCGGTGAGGAGGCCGGACGTGGGGTCGAGGCCGATCCAGCCGGCGCCGGGAATGTAAACCTCGCACCAGGCGTGCAGGTCGGTGAAGTCCTTGTCGGTGCCGGGCGGTCCGTCGAGCGAGACGAGGTCGGGCTTCAGCTGGATGAGATAGCCGGAGACGAAGCGTGCGGCGAGGCCGAGGTTGCGCAGAACCTGGACGAGCAGCCAGCTCGAATCGCGGCAAGACCCCTGCGCCGAGAGGAGCGTGTCATCGGGCGTCTGCACGCCCGGTTCCGGCCGGATGAGGTAGCGGACTTCCCGCTGGATGCGGGCATTCAGGTTGACGATGAAATCGACCGTCTTCTGGCTGCCGCGGCTGACCGAGGCGAGGAAGGCGGCGAGCGCCGGGCCCCGCGGCTCGTGGCGCAGGTAGATCGAAATATCGTCGCGGATTTCCTCTGGATAGGCGAAGGGCCAGGTCTCGGCCCCCGGTTCGACGAAGAAATCGAACGGGTTGTAGACCGTCATGTCGGCGACGAGATCGACCTCGATCTTCAGCTCGCGCACCGGCTCCGGAAAGACGTAGCGGGCGAGGTAGTTGCCGTAGGGGTCCTGCTGCAGGTTCACGAAGTGCCCGGCCGGGCTGACCTTCAGGGAATGGCTGATGATGCGCGTCCGCGAATTGGGCGCCGGGCGCAGCCGTATCGTCTGGGGGCCGAGCGTCACCAGGCGGTCGTAGCGGTAATGGGTCAGGTGATAAAGGGCGGCCTGGATCGACATCGGCTCATTTCGTCATTTGCCGGCGCCAAGGGGCCACCGAATCCTCAGGGAAGGGCTTCGTCCAACCCGAGCATCTGAGCATAGGACGTGCCAACGGGCGCGGTCCAACAGAAGATCATGCCAATTGCGGCCTCGGCTGTCGCGATTTGCACCACTGGAGGCCGCGGAAGGCCCAAACGGGTTGTGCCAGAGTCCGACCTGGCGCAGGGCGGTTTCCCGATTGACCGCCCGCTCGGTCGCTCGCTACCAACGATCCGTTACGCTTCGTCTCCGGGCTTGGCCGGCCACTTGCATGGCTTTCGCCTGACCGCCAGCCCTCATTTCCCCGAAAAGGAAGACATGGCCGACCTCGACCTGGACATTGATCGCCTGCACGAGGCGTATCGCGGCGGGTGCGATCCCGCGACGGTTGTCGCCGAGGTTTATGAGCGCATAAACCGTGCCGCCGACCCCGGCATTTTTCTCGCCCTGGTCGATCGCAGCGCGGCGCTGGCGGCGGCGCAGGCGCTTGGCGCCTTCGACCCGGCCGCCAAACCGCTGTGGGGGGTGCCGTTCGCGATCAAGGACAACATCGACGCGGCGGGAATGGTGACGACCGCGGCATGTCCGGCCTTCGCCTACACCGCTGAGACGTCGGCGCCCGTGGTCGACAGGCTGATCGCAGCCGGCGCCATCCTGATCGGCAAGACCAATCTCGACCAGTTCGCCACCGGGCTGGTCGGCGTGCGCACGCCCTATCCGGTGCCGCGGAATGCCATCGATCCGGCGCTGGTGCCGGGCGGCTCGTCGTCCGGCTCGGCGGTGGCGGTGGCGCGTGGGATCGTGACCTTCGCCCTCGGCACGGACACGGCCGGTTCGGGCCGGGTGCCGGCGGCGCTCAACAACATCGTGGGGCTTAAGCCGACGCGGGGCGCGCTGTCGGCGCGCGGCGTGGTTCCGGCTTGCCGCACGCTCGACTGCGTCTCGGTCTTCGCCGGCACGGTCGACGACGCGTGGCGGGTGGTCTCGGTCGCTGCGGGTTATGACGAGCGCGACGCCTATTCGCGCCGGATTTCGCTCGGCGCCCTGGCACGGCCACCCGTGCTCCGCCTCGGCGTGCCCGATGCCGGCAGCCTCGTCATCGGCGGCGCGGTGGCAAAGCGCGCGTTCGAGGCGGCGCTCGCCGTGTTTCCCGATGTGGGCGCCCCGGTGATGCCGGTCGATCTCCAACCGTTCTTCGCGGTCGCGGCTCTTCTCTATGAAGGCGCGTGGGTGGCCGAACGCTATGCCGCCATCCGCGACTTCATCGAGGCGCAGCCGGAAGCGCTTCACCCGGTGACCCGGAAGATCATCGAAGGCGCGCGAAAGCTCTCCGCCGCCGACGCCTTCGCCGGGGAATACCGCCTCGCCGGGCTGGCTCGGGCGACCGCGCCGGTGTGGCGCGACATCGATGTCCTCGTCGTGCCGACCATCCCGGACGTATGTACGCTCGCCGACGTAGCGGCCGACCCGATCGGCGCCAACGCCCGCCTCGGCACCTACACCAACTTCGTCAATCTCCTCGACCTTGCGGCGATCTCGGTGCCTGGGCCGTTCCGCGGCGACGGGCTGCCGTCCGGGGTGACCCTGATCGCGCCGGCCGGTCGGGACGGGTTGCTCGCCGCGCTGGCGACGGAGATCCATGCCCACGCTGGAACCGCGATCGGGGCGACAGGCCGCCCGCTGCCGCCGGCCGCGGCGCGGCCGCCCTCGGCGCCGCCCGGATGCATCGCCATCGCCGTCGTCGGGGCGCATCTCTCCGGCATGGCGCTCAACCACGAACTCACCGCGCGCGGCGGCATCTTCGTGAAAGCGGCGCGGACCGAGCCGGTCTACCGCCTCTATGCGCTTCCCGGCGGGCCGCCGCATCGCCCGGGACTCGTGCGGACGGACGCGGGCGGGGCGGCGATCGAAACGGAAGTGTGGGCGCTGCCGGCGGCGGCCTTCGGCGAGTTCGTGGCGGCGATCCCGGCGCCGCTCGGGATCGGCACGCTCCGCCTTGCCGACGGCACCGCGGTCAAGGGGTTCCTCTGCGAGCCGGTCGCCATCGACGGCGCCCGCGACATCAGCGCCTTCGGCGGCTGGCGGACCTACGTCGCTTCGCTCGGCTAGCCGGGATCGTCGATGAGGCTGACGTGGGCGGCGGCAACCCGCCAGCCGCCGGCGGTGCGCACCCACGTCTGCATCTGCCGGCCGACCTTGCCGCGCATGGTCTCGCGCCTGAAGAGCGTGGCGGCGATGGCGAAATCCCGGCCGTAGGTCGTGATCACAGTGCGCTCGAGCGTCTGCGCCAGGCCGGCCGGTGACCGTCCCGCGCGGAAGGCGGCGATGGCGTGGTAGCCGTAGAGGTTCTCGCCGCCGCCGAAGCGGATGGTCGTCGGCCGGTCGAGGAAGAAGCGGTTAAGCGCCGCCACGTCGTTGCCGACCAGCGCCCGCTCGTAGGCGACGAAGGCGGCCTCCACCTCCGCCTTGACGGCGGGGATGTCGATGGCGTCGCTATCGATCATCGGTCTAGGCGCCGGCGCAGCGATTTCAGGAACGGGATGCTCTCGTACTGATCGGGCTGGACGTGCTCCCAGTCGACGCCGCCCGGCTGCGTGTAGGGTGTCTGGGTGTCGATCAACTCCTTCTCGGTCGCGATGAAGTCGAGGGCCGAGTCGTGACCCATCATCGGCAGGCGGCGGTCGTCGACCACCTGGCTGGAATGCACGGTGGTGGCGATCGGCGTCTTCGCGCCGAGCTTGCCGAGCTCGCGGAAAATGCCGAGCTCGAGGTCGGCAAAGCCGCCGCCCTTGCCGGTCCGCCCGCCTGCGCGGGTCACGGCGACGCAGCCGACGACCACGAAGTCGATCATCTCCATGTCCTCGAACTCGAGCGGCTGGCCATGTTCGAGAAAGCCCTGCGAGGGCGCGGCGGTCTCGAACTCGATGCCCTTCGCCTTCAGGTCGGCGGGGTCAAGGCGGACGAAGGGGAAGCCGCGCGTCAGCTCCGGCACCGGGGCGTAGACGATTTTGCGGTCGTAGAGGGCGCGGAGGCGCACCGGTATCTGCGGCGGGTCCGGGTTGCACTTCACGATGCGTGCGGCTCGCCAGGCCGGCACCCGGGCGAGATTCCAGGCGGCAAGGTCGGCGCCGGCGAAATTGGGGATGCGGCTCCACGCCGGCCCGACATTGACCGCGGTCGATTCGAGCCACCCCCAGATCTCGGAGCGGAGCGAATCCTTGTCGCTGTTCCGGCCCGCCCAGCGCGCGTCTCCCATCAGGCAGCCTCCAGTTGGCGAGCGACCGGCGCCGCCGCGACCCCGGCCCGCTCGAGATGATATGCGACGCGGAGCGCCAGGTCCTCGCGCCAGGCCGGCGCGATTACCTGGACGCCGACCGGCAGGCTCGCGCCGTCGAGCCAGACCGGGACGGCGACCACCGGCAGGCCGATGAAACTGATCGGCTGGGTGAAGATGCCGATATTCGGCCGGGCCGGCATGGCGACGCCGTCGAGCGTCACGGTTTTCGTCCCCGAGGGCAGCGCATGGAACGGCGTTGCCGGGGCGAGCAGGATGTCCACGTCTGCGAAAACCCGGCGCATCGCATCACGGAACCAGGCGCGGAAGCGTTGCGCGCGGATCACCCAGGCCGCGGGGACCATGGCGCCGGAGAGAAGCCGGTCGCGCACGTCGGGGTCGAAGTCGGCGGCGCGGGTGCGCAGGCGGTCGAGATGGAGCGCCGCCGCTTCGGCGGTGGTGATGACATAGGCGGCAGCCCGGGCTCGGGCGGCTTCGGGCACGGTGACGGAGCGGGTGGCGCCGAGGGCCGCTGCGACCTTGTCCACCGCGGCGGAGGCCTCCGGCATCCCGTTCCTCCGGAAATAGCCGTCGGCCACGGCAATGCGGAGGCCGGAGACGCCCTCGTCGATCGCGGCCACGGCGGCGATCAGGGGCCGGCGCACCTGCATCGGATCGGCCGGATCGTCGCCTTGCAGGACGTCGAAGAGGAGGGCGAGGTCGCGGGCCGAGCGCGCCAGCGGGCCGAGATGGTCGAGGCTGGCGCAGAACGGAAAGGCGCCGGCGCGCGACAGCCGGCCGAGGGTCGGCTTCAGCCCGAACAGGCCGCAGAACGACGCCGGCACGCGGATCGAGCCGTTGGTGTCGGAGCAGAGCGCTGCCGCGACCATGCCGGAAACGACCGCAGTGCCCGAGCCGCCCGACGAGCCGCCGGACATGCGGGTCGGGTCGTGCGGGTTGAGGGA
Source organism: Hyphomicrobiales bacterium (assembly GCA_038323025.1). Lineage (GTDB taxonomy): Bacteria > Pseudomonadota > Alphaproteobacteria > Rhizobiales > Kaistiaceae > JAFKKF01. The sequence continues at coordinate 44,613 of JBBQGL010000005.1, read as the reverse complement.
GGCGCCGTCGTGTACGTTCTCGCCGGTGAAGTCGTAGGCGTATTCGCCCATGTTCAGCCCGCCGAGAAGGATGGCGCCGGCGTCCTTCATGCGGCGGACGAGCGTCGCATCGGCCCTCGCGGGCGGATTGTCGCGGTTGATCTTCGAGCCGGCGCGGGTGACGACGCCCGCGATGTCGAAGAGGTTCTTTGTCCCATAGGGGACCCCGGCGAGCGGCGGTTCGGCGCCCTGCCGGACGGCGGTATCGACCGCGTCGGCCTCGGCGCGGGCGCGCGCGAGGGTGAGGTCGGTGAAGGCGCCGAGACGCGCATTCGCGGCCTCAGTTCGCGCAATCGCGGCCTCCGTCACCATGCGCGCCGAAAGGCGGTGGGCCTGCACCGCCGCGGCAATCTCGTGCACCGGCCGCAGGAGGATGTCGGCGGTCACGGCTCGAAGACGGGCGCGGGTTCGACGTGGTCGTCGAGCGGGAAGGAGAGGACGAGTTCCGCCGCGGCAGCGGTCGCGGCCAGATGCTGGACCACCGTCACCTGCCATTCGGGAAGCACGGTCAGTTCCATGACCTTCGCCATGTGTTCGGCATGGGCGCCGGCGTCGAAGGGCGCGGTCATGCCGCCTTCGCCCCGGCGACCGCGGCCTCGAGCGCGGCGAACGGCGCGGTCGAGCCGACGATGCCGCCCTGGGCGGTGATCATCGCCAGGGTGGCGGCCTTGAATTCGGGGAAGTAGCTCTCTGTCGCGTCCTCGACGAGCAGGCATTCGAAGCCGCGGTCGTTGGCCTCGCGCAGCGTCGTCTGCACGCAGACTTCGGTGGTGACGCCGGCGACGACGAGGTGGGTGATGCCGGCGTCCGCGAGAAGCGCGGCGAGGGGCGTGGCATAGAACGAGCCCTTGCCCGGCTTGTCGATGACCGTCTCGCCGGCAATCGGCGCCAGCGCCGCGACGATGCCGTGTCCGGGCTCGCCGTGGACAAGGATCCTCCCCATCGGCCCGCATCGCCGATGCGGAGCGTAGGGTTGCCGCGCTCGCGCTTGGCGGGCGGACAGTCAGAAAGGTCGGGCTTGTGGCCCTCGCGTGTGTGGATCACGGGCCAGCCGGCGGCGCGGAAGAGGCCGATCAGCGCGGCGACCGTCGGGATGATCGCCTGCAGCCGGGTCACGTCGTTGCCGAGGGTGGCGCCGAAGCCGCCCGGCTCGACGAAGTCGCGCTGCATGTCGATGACGAGGAGCGCCGTCTTTCCCGGCGGAAACGAATAGGGGAACGGCGCGGCGGCGACGGTGATCATAGTCGTCAGTGCCCGGCCATGGCGCGGCCGATCGAGGTGCGGTCGGCGTCCGCCGCGGGCACGACGTAGTCGATACGGCCGCCGGACATCACGGCGATGCGGTCGGCGAGTTCGAGGATCTCGTCGAGGTCTTCCGAGACGAGCAGGACGGCGGCGCCGCGATTGCGCTGCTCCATGATCTGCGAGCGGATTTCGGCGACGGAGGCGAAGTCGAGGCCGAAGCACGGGTTGGCGACGATGAGCACGTCGACGGCGCCGGAGAGTTCGCGCGCCAGCACCGCGCGCTGCACGTTGCCGCCGGAGAGATTCTCCATGAACTCGTCGGTGGACGGCGTTTTCACGCGGTAGGTGGCGATCAGCTCGCGGGCGCGCTGGCGCATCGGGCCCGGCGACAGCCACCAGCCGAGCGAAGTGATCGGCGGCTTGTCGAAGGTGCGGAACGAGATGTTCTCCGCCACCGTCATGCGCGGCACCGCGGCATTGCGCAGCGGCTCCTCCTGCAGGCCGAAGACCTTGAACTGGTCCATGTGGTCGCGGGTCGGCTCGAAGGGCTGGTTGTGGATGAAGATGCGCCCGCTGGTCGGCTCGCGCTGGCCGGAGAGCACCTCGACCAGTTCCGACTGGCCGTTGCCGGAGACGCCGGCGATGCCGAGAATTTCGCCGGAATGGACCTTAAGGTTCACCGCCGTGACCGCCGGCAGCCCCTGGTCGTCGTTGGCGAAGACGCCGGCGATTTCCAGCGAGACCGGCGCCCCGCTCGTCGCCTTCCGTCCGGCGCGCTCGCGGATTTTGGTCTCCCCGATCATCATGCGGCTCATCTCGTCGACGGTGAGGGCGTCGACCTTGCCGGCGCCTGCCATCCGGCCGTGGCGGAGCACGGTCAGTTCGTCGGCGAAGGCGCTGACCTCACGGAACTTGTGGGTGATCATCAGGATGGTGAGGTCGCCGGCCCGGGTCATGCCGCGCAGCAACCCGAGCACCTCGTCCGCTTCGCCCGGGGTGAGCACGGAAGTAGGCTCGTCGAGGATGAGGAAGTGCTGGTCGAGGTAGAGCTGCTTCAGGATTTCCAGCTTCTGCTTCTCGCCGGCGGCGAGCCCCGATACCGGCACGTCGAGCGGCACCTTGAATGGCATGCGTTCGAGGAAGGCGGTGAGGTCGCGATGCTCCTTCCGCCAGTCGATGATCGCCGGCGGATTGGGCCGGCTGATGACCAGGTTTTCGGCGGCGGTGAGCGAGGGCACCAGCGTGAAGTGCTGGTAGACCATGCCGATGCCGTGGGCATGGGCATCGCGCGGATTGCGGATCTCGGCTTCCCTGCCGTTGACGAGCACCGTGCCGCGGGTCGGCTGGTAGAAGCCCATGATGCATTTGACGAGAGTCGACTTGCCGGCGCCGTTCTCGCCGAGCAGGGCGTGCAGGATACCGGCGTGGATCTTGATCGAGACGTCGTCGAGCGCGGTCATCGACCCGAAGGTCTTGGTCATGCCGACCGTCTCGAGGCCGATGGCGCGCGTGGCGGGGTGGGCCGCCCGCGCGGCGTGGACGGCGCTCACGGCATCGCCTCGACGAAGGCGGAAGAGGCGGCAACGGCGCCGAAGACGCCACCCTGCATCTTGACCATCTTGATCGCGGCAAGGTGGTTGCCGTAGTCGGTGGCGCCGCAACAATCCTCGAGGAGCAGGCACTCGAAGCCGCGATCGTTGGCCTCGCGCATGGTGGTGTGGACGCATACGTCGGTGGTGATCCCGGTCAGCACCAGATTGCGGATGCCGCGCGTGCGCAGCATCAGCTCGAGGTCGGTGGCGCAGAACGAGCCCTTGCCGGGCTTGTCGATGACCGGTTCGCCCGTGATCGGCGCGAGTTCCGGGATGATCTCCCAGCCGGGCTCGCCGCGGACGAGTATGCGGCCGCATGGCCCCGCGTCGCCGATCCCGGCGCCGATCCGGCGCGAGCGCCAGCGTTTGTTCTCAGGCAGGTCGGAGAGATCGGGGCGATGGCCCTCGCGCGTGTGGATGATGTGGTAGCCCTTCGCCCGCATGGCGGCGAGCACGCGCCGGATGGGCTCGATCGTCGCCCGAGTCAGGGACAGGTCGTAGCCCATCTTGTCGACATAGCCGCCGACACCGCAAAAGTCGGTCTGCATGTCGATGATGATCAAGGCGGTATTGTCGGGACGGAGGGCGCCGTCGAACGGCCACGGATAGGGATCGGCGGCCACCGTGTTGCCCGCTTCAATCCTCGCCAGTGTCGCTACCTGCGCCATGCCTTGCCTATTTGTTGATCGACAGTTCGGCCGGCGCGCCCCGCAGCGCCCGTTTCGGCGAACTCGAGGCGATCATGATGAGGAGGGTCAGCACGTAGGGCGCGGCGTTGAAGAAGTAGTAGCCCTGGGTGATTCCGACCGACTGCAGCGCCGGACCGAGCGCCCCCGCGGCGCCGAAGAGGAGGGCGGCGCCGAAGCAGGCGAGCGGGTTCCATCGGGCGAAGATGACCAGCGCGACGGCCATCAGGCCCTGGCCGGAGGAGAGGCCCTCGCTCCAGCTGCCCGGGTAGTAGAGCGACAGGAACGCGCCGCCGACGCCGGCAAGGAAGCCGCCGATGGTGGTGGCGGAAAGGCGGACGAGGTTGACCGAATAGCCCATGGCAAGCGCCGCCGGCGCCGAGTCGCCGGTCATGCGCACGATCAGGCCGTAGCGCGTGTTGCGGAACGCCCACCAGAGCAGCACCGCCAGCGCGATGCCGACGAAGAAGAGCGGATTGATCTGCAGCGCCGACTGCACCGGCGGCATGTCCGACCACCAGCGGAGGTTCAGCGAGGGCAGGCGCGGCGCGCTCGGCTGGATGAAGGGCTTGCCGAGGAAGAAGGCGAGGCCGGTGCCGAAGAGCATCATGGCGATGCCGATGGCGATGTCGTTGACCTTGGGGAGCTTGCAGACGTAGCCGTGAAAGGCGCCGAAGAGCGAGCCGGCGACGCCGGCGGCGAGGACGCCGAGCCAGGGCGATCCGGACTGGTAGGAGATGGCGTAGCCGGTCATCGCGCCGAAGACGAGGGTGCCTTCGAGACCGAGATTGATACGGCCGGATTTCTCGGTGAGGCACTCGCCGAGGCTGACGAACAGGAACGGCGTCGAGACGCGGATGGCGCCGGCGAACATGGCGAGAAGCACGATGGTGAGGTTCGACTCGCCGGTCATTTGGCGCCGCGCCTGCCGGAGAAGATGCGGAAGCGGCCGTAGAGCGTGTCGCTGACGAGGAGGATCACGAACATCAGTCCCTGCAGCACCTGGACGGTGGCGTCGGGCAGGCCCATGCGGCGCTGGATCAGGCCGCCGGCAGCGGCGATGCCGCCGAGGAAGACGGAGACCGGGATGATGGCGAGCGGGTTCTGCTTGGCGAGGAAGGCGACGAGAATGCCGGTAAAGCCGTAACCCGCGGCGAGCGAGGCGTTGGCGCGGCCCTGGATGGCGGCGACCTCGAAGTATCCGGCAAGGCCGGCGGAGGCGCCGGCGATCGCGCACGACACGACGATGAGACGGCCGACGGGCAGGCCCTGGGCGCGCGCGGCGCGCACGTTGCCGCCGGTGATGCGCGCGGCGAAGCCGAACTTGGTCCGGTTCATCAGCACCCAGAGGGCAACCGCCAGCACGATGCCGACGACCAGGCCCCAGTGCACTTCGAGGCCGGGGATGGTGCCGACCATGTTCTGGTCGCCGATCGGCTGGGTCGACGGCTTGTTGGGGTTGGCCGGGTCGCGCAGCGCGCCCTCGACGAAGAAGTTCAAGATCGAGACAGCGATGTAATAGAGGAGCAGGCTCGCGATCGTCTCGTTCACCCCGCGGTAGTGGCGGAGCACGCCGACGAAGCCGATCCAGACCGCGCCGGTGAGCGCCGCGGTCACGATCATCGCCGGCATGACCACGGCCGGCGGCGCCCAGCCGAGGAGGGGGACCGCGATCGCCGCCGCGGTGAAGCCGCCGAGGACGAGGGCGCCTTCGCCGCCGATGATGACCATGCCGAGGCGCGCGGGCACCGCCACGCAGAGCGCGGTGAAGATCAGCGGCGCGGCGCGCACCAGCGTGTTCTGCCACGAGAAGGCGGTGCCGAAGCCGCCTCGCCAGAGAAGCTCGAAGAAATCCGCCGGCGATTTGCCGAGGACGAGAAGGAAGATGGAGAAGAGCGCGGCGGCGGCAACGACGGCCCCGACCGGAATGACCACCGCCTCGGCGGAGCGGCCGATGCGGCGGCCGAACTCGCCGCCGGCGGCGAGCGGCGGAATGACGCCGAGGTCGGTTGGGCTGGTCGCGGTCACGGCGATGGTGGCGCCTTCCGGGAGGGAGCGCAGCGGCCGGAGGGGAAGAGATCTCCGGCCGCTACGATCGGCGTCAGGTGATCGACCCGACGACGCCTTCGACGAGGAAATTGGTCTGTTCAAGCCACACGTCGTAGGGCTTGTGCTCGGTGCCGGCAGCGATGACTTCCTTGCCGGTGTTGTCCTTCAGCGGGCCGACGAAGATCGGCTTCAGGGCCTTGATGTCGGCCTTGGCGGTGTCGGCCGCGGCGATTGCCGCGGGCGAGGCCCCGGCGCCATAGGCCGTGTTCTGGACATAGTCCTTGTCATAGCCGCCGCGGACGAAGTTCGGCAGCGTGCCACCCTTCGCCAGGATGCCGGCGAACTCCGAGTAGATGGTGATCCACTTGTACTCGGCCCCGGTGATGAAGCCCTTCGGCGCCAGCGGCGCCTGGCTGGCGTTGTGGCCGCAGGTCTTCACGCCGCGGCCCTCGGCGGTCTCGATGACCACTTTCGGGCTGTCGACGTGGCAGGTGACGACGTCGCAACCGGCGTCGACGAGGGCGTTGGTCGCCTCGGCCTCGCGCACCGGCATCGACCAGTCGCCGGTGAAGATCACCTGGACGGTGGCGTTCGGGTTGGTCTTGCGTGCGCCGAGGAGGAACGAGTTGATGTTGAGGAGCACGGTGCCGATCGGCTTGGCGGCGACGAAGCCGAGCTTGTTCGACTTGGTCGAGAGGCCGGCGGCGACGCCATCGATGTAGTGACCCTGGTCGAGGTAGCCGTAATAGCTGCCGGCGTTCTTCGGGTTCTTGTCGGTCCAAAGGCCGGCGGCGTGGCGGAACTGCACGTCGGGATATTTCTTTGCCATGTCGAGCATGAACGGATCGAAATAGCCGAAGGAGGTGGCGAAGATCAGGTTGGCGCCGTCCAGCTGGATCATGCTTTCCATGGTCTTGGAGACGGCGTCGGTCTCCGGCACCTTCTCTTCCTCGACGACATTGACGCCGGGGATCGCCTTCAGCGCCTGCGCCGCCACGGCATGGGCCTGATTCCAGCCGAAGTCGTCGCGCGGGCCGACATAGACGATGCCGATGGTGAGGCCGCCGGCGCGGGCGAAGTTGATCGGCATGGCGCTGGACGCCAGCCCGAACGCCCCGAGGGCGGCACCGCCCTGCAACAACTTTCTCCGCGAAACAGTAAACTGCGACATTGGACACCCCCTGGAGCGAGACATTCGTCGAGGGCGGATCACCGCCCGGCTGTGCCCTCTCTCGCAACCGGCGTGCCAATTCCGCTGCAATGCAGCGAAAGACGATGTGAGGCGAATGGAAATCGCGGGAATCGTCGGCGCCGACACAGGGGCCAACGACCTGGCCGCGCGGGCATGAAGGAGGGCAGATCGCAATCCCTCGGGGGCCGGCTGGCCGTATTGTATGCAACTGATCGGTTTGAGCCGAAGAATTAGGCGTCGCTTGAGTCGACCACGGCAGCGCCCTCAGTTTGGGCAATTCGCTCGCCAAGTCGTATCGCCTCGCCGGCCACCGCTTCGACGGCGCTTCGCACGACGGTGAGGTGCGCGCGCATCTCGATCGCCGCCATGTCGGCATCGCCGCGCTGGATGGCGCTGACGACCGCCCCGTGCTCCGCGTGGGACTTCGCGAGGCGGCCAAGGGTTTCGAACTGGGCGCGGCGGAAGGGGGCGCAGCGCTTCCTGACGGTCAGCGCGAGTTCGGCAAGGAAACTGTTGTGGGCGCCGCGATAGATCGCCTCGTGGAAGCGGAGGTTGAACTCGACATAGGCCTCGCGCTGCCCGGCCGAGACGAGGCGTTCGCTCTCCTCCTGGAGGATGAGGAGGTGACGCCTCTCCTTGCCGGTCATGGCAACCGCCGACCAGCGGGCACAGAGCGCCTCGAGTTCGGCCATGACCGCGAACATCTCGTCGAGCTGGCGATCGGTGAGGGCAGCTACTACGGCGCCGCGCTGGCCACGCGCTTCCACCATTCCGATGACCTCGAGCTGGCGAATGGCTTCGCGGATCGGCGTGCGCGAAACCCCGAAAGCCGCCGCGATCGATGTCTCATCCAGGGCCGCGCCCGGCGCCAGACGGCCATGGACGATGTCGTCGGCCAGCGCCTGGTGGATCAGTTTCGCCTTGGTCGGCTTCGCCATGGCGTCGTTGCCTCTGGAGTTACGGCCGCTGCGGAAGCGGCATAGTGACAAGGCGGGTTCAACGCAAACGAACGGACTTCGACCCGCCGAGCCTTTTCCACCCACGCAAGGTTCGCGCCGCTTCCGGGCCGGCGCAAGCGCGCTTCAAGGCCAGGAGCCGGCGGTGCGCTCAGGCCATGTACTGGCCGCCGTTCACCTCGATGGTCTGGCCGGTCATGTACCCGCTCATGGTTTCACAGGCGAGGAAAAGGAAGGCGCCGACACAGTCGTCGGGCTGTCCGACGCGACGAAGCGGAATCGTCGCCGCGAGCTGCGCCAGGACGTCGGGGGGCGTGTGGCGCGCGTGGAGCGGGGTTTCGATCACTCCGGGAGCGATCGCGTTGACCCGGATGCGATCGGGCGCAAGCTCGCGGGCGAGGCCGCGCGTGTAGGTGGCGACGAAGCTCTTGGCGGCACCGTAGAGATTGGAGCCAAGCGAGCCGCCGCTGCGGGCAGAGATGCTGGTGACATTGATGATCGAACCGGGCGGGGGCCCCTTCAGGAGCGGGATCGCCGCCGCGCAGGCGCTGACGACGGGGCGAATGTTCAGGTCAATGACGCGGTCGAGCTGGGCGTCGCCCACGTCGGCGAGCGGGCGGCGTTCGATCATGTCGCCGGCATTGTTGACGAGCAGATCAAGCCCACCCAGCAAGGTTGCCGATTCCTCGACGAGAGCCGCGCCGGCTTCGCGTGCCGCCAGGTTCTTGCCCAACGGGAACGCGCGACCACCCGCCTTCCGAATTGCGGTGCAGGTGGCTTCCGCGCCTGCGGCGTTGGCGTGATAGTGGACGACGACAAGCGCGCCAGAGCCGCCGAAGGCAATGGCGGCAGCGGCGCCGATCCCCGAACTGGCGCCGGTCACAAGAATTCGGCGGCCGGCCAGTTCGTGCATCGGGGCGGGGCCCGTCATTTCACCCTCCCGCAGACGCGTGACGACAAAGCGATCCCGCGGATCGTGGGCAGCCTCACACCGGGAATGCTTACAAGGGGCACCGTCGTCTTCACAGAACAACACATTGAGTTATATATAAACCGGTCAGGCGAGAAGCGCGAACGCCGATTGATTCCGAGGATATGACAGGTCATGGCCGCAGAGATAGCCGAAACCGTCGAAGATGCCGACGGCGCGCCGTCGGAAGTCGAGACGCTCCGCTACCGGGTTCCCGCGCTTGAGCGCGGTCTCGATATCCTCGAGCAATTGTCGATGAGCGAGGCCGGGATCTCGCGGGCCGGACTGGCCGAAGCCATGGGCTGCTCGGTCAGCCAGATATTCCGCATGCTCGACTGCCTGCAGCGGCGGAACTACATAAGTCTCAATCCCCGCGACAACCTCTTTGCCCTGACGCCGAGGCTCTTCGAACTCGCCCATCGGCATCCGCCGACGCGACGGCTGATCGGTCTGGCCCTGCCGATGATGCGCGCGGCGGCGATCCGCGCCCATCAGTCGCTGCACCTGTCGATCTTCGACGATGGCGAGGCGCTGGTTCTGGTCCAGGTCGATGCGCTCGAAGATTCGGGCTACTTCGTCAAGCCAGGTACCCGGCGAGACGTGTTCCTGACCGCGTCGGGGCGGGTTCTGTTGGCCTTCCAGACGCCGGAAGACCGCCGGACCATGTTCGCCAGCGCCTGCGCGAAGACGACCGAGCTCATGCCGGAAAGCGAGTTCATGCATCGCGTGGAAGTCATCCGCCTGCAGGGCTTCGAGGAAATGCCCAGCCTGCAGATTTCCGGCATTCACAACCTGAGCTTTCCGGTGATGGACGTCAGGGGCCACGCGGTCGCGGCCATGACCATGCCGTTCCTGAGGCGCACCGACATGCCGAGCAGCCTCGACGCCGCGCGCGAGAGCCTGAGGGCGGCGGCGGCGGAGCTTTCGCAGGCGCTTGGCTACAGGGCACAAGCGGGACGTGCTTGACTTGAGTTCAAGTATGATGAACGCTATTAATCAGTGAACAGAGCGGCCCGGAGAGGCCGCCGTCGGCGCGAAGCGCCGTGTGGGGAGGAAGGGATGCTGGCTAACGTCGCGATCTATCGCATCCACCCCCAGCATGTCGAAGCGTTCAAGAAGCGCATGCTGCAGCATGCCGAGACCTGCCTTCGCGTGGAGAAGGGTTGCGTCCGCTTCGACGTGAACCAGTCGCGGGCCGATCCGAGCCTCTTCATCATGTACGAGATATTTGACGGGCCCGAAGCCTTGCAAGCGCACGCCGACAGCGCCCACACGAAGGATTTTGTGAAGACGCGCGACGACAACGGCTGGCTTGCGGAACGCAGCGTCCACCAACTCGATCAGCGCTTTCCTCCGGCGGAGAGCCAATAACCAAAAAGCCGGCGATGCCGGCCAGCAAGGGAGGGACTCTTATGAATTGGACAAAGACGATCCTGGCGGCGGCGACAACGGCCAGCGCGCTCGGCATGGCGCTCGCCCAGCCGGTTGCGGCGGCGGAATACAAGTTTCTGCTGATGGGTGCGCTCGTGCACCCGTATTACGGTCCGATGCCGTCCGGCATCGCGGCGGCCGCCAAAGAATACGGCATCTCGCCGGTGCCGGAATTCACGATGCCGCAGAAGTTCGACGTGGTCGAGCAGAACGCGATCATCGACACCTACGTCGCCAAGGGCTTCAACGGCTTCGCCTTCCAGCCCGACGATCCGGTCGCCTCGAACCAGAAGATCCAGGAACTCAAGGACCTCAACATTCCGGTTCTGTCGATCGGCGGCTGCCCGGTGCAGCCGACGCCATCGCTGTTCTGCCTGACGACCGATACCAAGGACCTCGCCTACCAGGGCGCGAAGCACCTGATGGAGGCCATGGGCGGCAAGGGCAACGTCGTCCACTTCACCGGCCAGCCGGAAGACACCAACACCAAGAACTCCATCGACGGCGTCGCCGCCGCCGCCAAGGAATTCCCCGGCATCAAGATCCTCCAGGACGTGGTCGGCATGGATGCCGGAATGGACGCCGCGCAGACCGGCGTGTCGAACGTGCTGGCGGCACACAAGGGTGACATCGGCGGCATCATCTCGACGTCGGGCATCGCCACCGACGTGATCGCCAACGAGTTCCGCAAGGCCAACCAGACGGGCATCAAGTACGTCGGCCTGAACAACTTCCCGGTCATCCTCGACGCGATCAAGGACGGCTTCGCCACCGGCACGATGGCGCAGAACCCCTACGGCCAAGCGTTCCTCGCAACCTATTCGCTGAAGCTGATCACCGATGGCTGCAAGTACAAGGGGAAGGACTTCTACATCAACACCGGCCTCCTCTACATCACCAAGGATAACCTCGCGAAGCAGGCCGAGGACCTCTCCAAGGTGACCACGGACCTGGCGAAGGACTGGAAGGAAAAGCTCTTCGACTGCAAGTCCTAGCCGAACGATCGATTTGACGGTGAAATGGGCAGCGCTTGCTGCCCATTTCCTTTTCCGGGCGATGTGCCGAGAATAGACGGAAGATGACGGCAGGGCCGCAGAATCCCGGCGATACGGCGGAACGGCAGGGGAGCCTGTCGCGGAGCCTCTGGCATCGCTTCGTCCGCTGGGACCTCGCCAGCGTGTCGATCGCGCTGGCGCTGATCTGCGGCGTGCTGCTCGTACTCGTTCCCGCCTTCCGCTCCGCCTATAACCTGCGCGCCCTCGGCTTCACCATCGCGGTCACCGGCGTGGTCGCGCTGGCGCAGGTATGCGTGCTCTCGGTCGGCCAGTTCAATCTGGCGCTGACCGCCATGGGCGCCATGATCGGCCTCCTCACTGGCTGGATGATGCAGGACCTCGGCCTCGCCTACCCGCTCGCCATCGCGCTGGGCATCGCCTTCGGCTGCCTCACCGGCGCGGTGCAGGGCGCGATCATCGTGCGCACCGGCATCAACCCGTTCATCGTCAGCCTGGCGCTGGCCGCGGCCTATTTTGGGGCCATGCTCGGGCTTTCGCGCGGCGCCTCCTACAATCAGCTGCCGCCCGCCTTCGTGGCGCTCGGACGCGCGTCGATTCTGGGCGTGCCGCTCCTACTCGTCATCAGCCTGGTCGTTGCCGCCGCCGTTACCATCCTGTTCCAGCGGAGCGTCGGCGGCCGGCAATTGCTCGCGACGGGCGCGAACCCCCGTGCCGCCCTGATGTCGGGGATCGCCACCAATCGCATGATCGTGACCGCGCACATCCTCAGCGGCGGGCTGGCCGGGATCGCAGCCGTGATGCTGGTGGCGCGGCTCGGTTCGGCCCAGCCGTCCCTCGGCTCGGAATGGCTGCTGCCTTCGTTCGCGGCGCCGGTGCTGGGCGGGACCTTGCTCACCGGCGGGCGCGTGCTCGTCGCCGGCACCTATCTCGGCGCCCTGCTCCTTGCCATCATCGCCAACGGCCTCGTCCTCTTCGGGGTCAGCGCTTACTGGTACCAGACGCTGCTCGGCATCCTCCTCCTCGCGGCGCTTGCGGTCGACCGCGGCCGCCAGTCGTACGTGCTGCGTAACCAGCTATGAATTTCCTTCGCCACCATTGTCGCCAAGGGGGACGGGCATGAGCCTGCCGCGGCCGCTCTTGCCCGACGCCGCCGTGCCGGAGGCGCCGGTGCGGCGCCGCTTTACCGGGGGCCCGAGCGGTGCGGCGATCGCCGTGGTGGTGCTGGCGGTGATCCTCGCCGTCGCCGCGCCGAAATTCGTATCGCTCGATAATTTCCAGGTGATCGCCTACAGCGTCGCCAACCTTGCGGTGGTGGCCTTCGCCCAGATGGCGGTGCTCGCCGCCGGTGGCATGGACCTGTCGGTCGGCGCGATCGGCGGGCTGAGCGCGGTGGTCGTCGGCGGGCTCATGGAGGCGTTCAAGGTGCCGCCGGCGCTGGCGATCGTCGCCGGGCTGACGGTCGGCGGGCTCGGCGGCGCCCTCAACGGCTTCCTCGTCGTGCGCACCGGGCTCTCCGCCTTCATCGTCACCCTGGCGACGGCGAGCGCCTTCACCGGCCTCAATCTCGGGCTCACTTCCGGGCAGCCGTTCTACTATCTGCCGGACAGCTTTAAGGCGATCGGGAGCTGGACGCTTGCCGGGATTCCCGGACTGCTCCTCGTCATGCTCGCGGTTGGCGCCGCGCTCTGGTTCGTCTTCAGCCGGGTCGGGCTCGGCCGCCAGATCCTGGCCGTCGGGGCCAATCCGCGCGCCGCCGAGCTCGGCGGCGTGCCCGTCAACCGCAGCCGCATCGTCGTCCATGCCCTCGCCGGCTTTCTCGCCGCCTTCGCCGGCATCATCCTCACCGCCCGCCTCGGCGTGGCGCAGCCGACGATCGGCAACGACTGGCTGCTCTCCTCCTTCGCCGCGCCGATCATCGGCGGCACGCTGCTCTCCGGCGGCTATCTCTCGGTGCCGGGCGTAATCGCCGGCGCCCTGCTCCTGACGCTGGTCGCCAACGGGCTGATCCAGCTCAACATCGACCCGTACTGGACGCAGCTGTTCTCCGGATTGATGATTCTCGCGGCGGGCGGCATCGACCGCCTGCGGGCGCTGAACCTGCAGCGGGTCGAGCGCGCCGAACGGTTTGCCCTCGCGAACGACCCGGCGGCGCGGCGGAAGGACGCCTGACATGGCGACCGACGATCGCCAGGCGCGCCAGGACGGCATGCGGGACCGGCCGGTGGTCCTCGAGCTTCTCGAAATCTCGAAGGTGTTTCCCGGGATCAAGGCGCTCGATCGCGTCTCCCTGACGCTCCGCGAGGGCGAGGTGCAGGCGCTCCTCGGAGAAAACGGTGCCGGCAAGAGCACGCTGATCAAGGTGATCACCGGCGTCTATCGTGCCGACGAGGGCACGTACCGCATCCGCGGCGTCGATGCGCACGTCGCCAACCCGCGCCAGGCCTTCGCCCGCGGCATCGGCGTCGTGCACCAGGAACGGAGCCTCGTCCCGACCTTCACGGCCGGCGAGAACGTGCTGCTCGACCGCATCGTCGGCCGGGCGATGCAGGTCGTCGACCGCGAGCGCATCCATCGCGACGCGCGGCCGTACATGGACATGGTCGGCCTCGACATAAAGCCGTCACACCGGGTGGAGAGCCTCAGTCCGGCGCAGAAGCAGCTGATCGAGATCGCCCGAGCCCTCTCGATGAACACACGCATCCTCCTCCTCGACGAGCCGACCGCATCCATCTCGCTGAACGAGGCCGACACGCTCCTGCAGACGATCAACCGGCTGAAGCTGCAGGGCGTCTCGATCCTTTACGTCACGCACAAGCTCGAGGAGGTCTACGAGATCTGCGACAGCGTGACGGTACTCCGCGACGGCAAGAACGCCGGCCCGACGTCGCCGCTCTCCGAACTCGACCGCGACCAGCTCATCGCGCGCATGATCGGCCGCAGCCATACCAATGCGCCGCTGCCGGCGCGCGTGCTGCCGGACCGGCGGCCGGTGCTTGAGGCGTCCGGCCTGCAAAGCGCGCACAGCCCGATCCCGGCGAGCTTTGTGCTCAACAAGGGCGAGATCCTCGGCTGGTACGGACTGGTCGGGGCCGGGCGCACCGAGCTCGCCCGGGCGATCGTGGCGAGCGACAGGCCTACGGGCGGCAGCCTCCGCATCAACGGGACAGAGGTGCGCATCGGTTCGGTCACCGACGCGCTGCATCGCTGGCGGATCGGCTATGTCAGCGAGAACCGCCAGGAAGAAGGCCTGATCCTCGCCCATCCGGTCAGCCGCAACATCGCGATCACGGTGTGGAACCGGCTCCGCCAGCGCTTCGGCCTGCTCGACGCCGGGGCCGAACGGCAGACCGCCGAGACCTACCGCAAGGCGCTCGGCATAAGGATGGTGTCGGCGCGCCAGGCGGTCGGCAACCTCAGCGGCGGCAACCAGCAGAAGGTCAGCGTCGCCAAGTGGCTTGCCTCGAGGCCTGAGATCCTGATCTTCGACGAGCCGACCGTCGGCATCGACGTGGGCACGAAATACGAACTGCACCAGCTCATCTGGAACCTTGCCGAGGAAGGCATGTCGATCATCCTGATCTCCTCCGACATGCCGGAAATGGTGCGGCTCGCCGACCGCATCCTCGTGTTCAAGTCCAATCGCATCGTCGGCGACCTCGCCAACGATCGCGACTACGACGCTATGAGCCGCAGGATCATGGAGCGGATCGTCGGGCTGACCCCGTCGGAAGACGCGGCGGTCGCCGTCGACTCCGTCGGCGCAAAAGCCATCCAGTGACGTTTCATCGGGCGGGCGGCTTCGGGCCCGCAACGGGAAGGACGCGTTAGATCGAATGCCGGATCCTCTCCGCTACTCTTTCATCATCCTCGAGCGGCTTGCCGATCTCGGCGACGACGAGCTCGCAAGCCGTCTCCGTTACCTGGCTGACCTCGGCTATGGCGGCGCCGAGTTTCAACTGACCCATCCGCTCGGCATCGATCCCGGCCGCCTGGAGGGCCTGCTCAAGGACTGCGGGCTGGTCGTCCCGTCGTTCCTGACCGGCGCGGCCTATGCCGAGGGGCTCTGCCTCTGCTCCCCCGACCCGGACGTGCGGAAAGCCGCGGTCGACCGCCTTATCGGCTACCTGCCGACGGTCAAGCGCTTCGATGCGATCATGGTGGTGGGGCTGCTGCAAGGGCTGGCGAGCGACGAGCCGAATGCGGAACTGGCGGTGCCGCGCATCGAGGAGGGTTTCAGGCGCGTGGCGGAGGCGGCAGGAAAGGCGGGCGTCGACGTGGTCATCGAGCCGGTCAATCATCTCCAGGTGGGGTTTCACAATTCGGTCGGCGAGGTTCGGGCGCTGATCGCGCGGATCGGCTCGCCGCACCTCCGCCCGATGGTCGACACGATACACATGAACATCGAGGAAGATTCGCTCACCGGTCCGATCCGCGATTGCGGCGCGGCGCTCCGCCACGTCCATCTTTGCGAATCGAACGGCGGCCAGTTCGGCACCGGGCGCGTCGAATTTGCCGAGGTCCTCGGCACCCTGAAGCAGATCGGCTATCGCGAGTGGTGCTCGGTCAAGGTGTACCGGCAGCTGGCGTTCCGGGAAGCCGCCCGGACGAGCATCGACTTCCTCCGCTCCGTTGCGTGAGCTGGCCTCATTGCGACGAGAAGATTGAGCGAGTTGTCCCGGAGGCCGTCGCCGCGGCAAGCTAGCCGAAGAGCGAGGCCCAGGGTTTCCAGGCGGCGACCAGACCGGCGATCATGTCGTGGCCGCGGCCGGGCGGGTGGATGCCGTCGGTCTCGCGCAGCGCATCGTGCCAGGCCTTGTCGTCCGCCAGGCGCCGGACGAGATCGAGGTAGGGAACCCCGGCAGCGGCAGCCTCGCCGGCAAGCGCGGACGAGACCGCCGCGATCTGGCGGTTGGTCGGTACCGCAACGTCGCCGGTCGGGTTGATGGCTCGGGCGATGCCGGCTTCGTCGACCGGCGCCGGGCCGATGAACAGCACCTGGTGATCGCGCGTCGCCAGGGCGAGGCTCTCGGCGGTATTGCGGCGCGTGGTCTCGATCGGCGTGACCAGCCGTCCTTCCCGATCGAGCTTGGCATCGTTGGCGCCGAAGGCGAAAACGATGAGCGCGGATGCCGCCGCCCGGCGACGGCGGCGCACCTCGTCATGCCAGCGCGCCAGAATTTCGGTCGAGGTGTCGCTGCGGACGCCGAGATTGTAGGCGGTGACCGGGCGCCGCGGCGCGAGGCCGCCGACAAGACGGGCCGGCCAGCCGCCGAGATCCTCGTCACCCCAGCCGAGCGTGATGCTGTCGCCGACAAAGAAGATGACTTCGGGGGCCGCCGCCGACTTCCCCAAGGGCGCTTCGACCCGTTCCACTCCCCCCGACAAACGGCGTCTCCTTCAAATACCAACAGTCAGAGTTATATATGAATACAATCTCGCCTCCAAGTCGAGGGCCGAGCCCGGATGGGGCTGCTCCCGTCGCATCGAGGGTGAACCGTCATCCGCCAATTCGTTTCAGTTCCCGGCCATTCGTGCGTTTCGGCGCAATCCGCCTTGACTTCGGTTCAAGTGCGATTGAAGATATTCGCTAATGGATAGATCGGTCTCGGAGTCATTCCCGGGCGCCGGTCTCAAAACAATCGGGCCGCTTCCACAGAGGCCGGCAACGAGAACGGCGGCGCGAAGCCGCCGGCAAAGGGAGGATGAAATGAAAGCTTACAGGTACATTCTTGCCGGACTGGCGGTCGCGGCGGGTGCCGCCACTGCCGCACAAGCCAGCGACAACAAGGTCGCCGTCGTGGTCGGCGGGCCGCACCCGTATTTCGCCTCGATGGTGCAGGCCACCGCCGACGTGAAGGCCCAGTTCAAGATCGGGGAAGTCGAATACCGCGTGCCCCAGGCCTGGGATCTCGCCCAGCAGAACAAACTGATCGAGTCGCTGGTCAGCACCGGCTCCAAGGCGTTCCTGCTCGCGCCGGGCGACCCGGTCGGCAGCGTCACGATGATGAACGAGCTGAAGGACTCCGGGATCATCTCGGCCGTGATGGCCGGCTGCGTCTCCGATCCGAGCCCGGCGCTCTTCTGCATGGCGACCGACGTTTACAAGTCGGCCAACATGGGCACCAAGAAGCTCATCGAGGCGATGGGCGGCAGCGGCAATATCGTTCACTTCACCGGCCTCTTCGCCGACTCCAATACGCAACTGCGCATCAAGGCGGTCGAGGATGCCGTCGCCGAGACCGGCGGCAAGGTGAAGCTGGTCCAGACCATCGCCGACATCGACTCGCCGCAGCCCGCGGATGAGAAGATCAACGCGTTCCTCGCCTCGCAGGGCGCCACGCTCAACGGCATCATCACCACGGCCTGGATTCCCGCCGTCGTCGCCTCCACCTCGCTGCGCACCCTCGGCGACAAGCGCATCAAGATGGTCGCGATCGATCACGACCCGATCGTGCTCGCCGCGATCAAGGACGGCTTCGTCAACGGGACCATGCTGCAGAACCCGTACGGGCAGGCCTATCTCGGCACCTACGCTCTCGACAAGGTCCTGAGCGGCTGCAAGTTCAAGGACAACGCGCCGTTCGCCAAGACCGCGCAGACCGCCCGGTTCATCGACACCGGCACGCTGTTCATCGGCGCCGATCAGGTCGACAAGTATGTCGACGGCCTGAAGGTGCTGACCGAGCAGCTGCGGGCAAGCCTCGACAAGGATTTCCTTAGCTGTTCCTAGGCTCCTCCCGAGCGACGAGCCGCAGGGAGTCCCCGAGGTCATGGCGATCTTCGCATTGACCCTGAACCTCAAGGACGACCCGCGGCTCGTCGAGGAGTATCTCGAACATCACCGCCGGGTGTGGCCCGAGGTCCTCGACGCGCTGAAGACAACCGGCGTCGAGGACATCAAGATCTACCTCTCCGGGCGGCGGCTGTTCATGGTGATGGTCGCGCCGGAGGGTTTCGATCCGGCGCGCTCGTTTGTCGAATATACAAAGAACCCGGTCGCCCAGCGCTGGGATACACTGATGAAGAACTACCAGGAGAAGGTCCCGGAAGCGGGGCCGGAACAATGGTGGATGCCGCTGGCGCCGGTCTTCGACTTCGCCGCGGCAACGTCGGGGAAGAAGCGCGAAGGAGGCGATTGAGGTGGCCGATACCCTTGGGCTGAAGGGCCGCGTTGCCCTGGTCACCGGCGCCGGCGGCGGCATCGGGTCGGCGGTGGTGAGCCTGCTCGGCGAGCTTGGCGCATTGGTCGTGGCGACGGACGCCAGCGCCGAGAGCCTCGCCCGCCTGCCGCAGTCCGGCCCGGGCGGCGCGCCGATCGTCGCCGACATCGGGGCGAAGGGCGCCTGCGACAAGCTCGTCGCCGAAGTGATCAGGCGTCACGGCTGGATCGATATCCTCGTCAACAACGCCGCCGTCCTCATCCGCAAGGAAATCGACGAGTACGAGGACGCCGACTGGGATCGCACCTTCGACGTGAACCTGCGCTCGCAGTTCCTCCTCTGCCGGGCGGCTTCGCGCTCGATGAAGGAGAGAAACTGGGGCCGCATCGTCAATATGGCGGCGAGCAACGTCTACAATGGCGGGCTCTACCAGTCCTCGCTCTACGCAATCGCCAAGGGCGGAACCCTGACCCTGACGCGCTCCTTTGCCTCGCGGCTGGCCGCCTTCGGCATCTGCGTCAATACGGTCGCGCCGGGTCCGGTCAACACGCCCATGTTCAGCTACCGCCTGACCGAAGCGGACATTGCCGACTTCCACAAGCGGCTGCCGATGAAGCGGATCGCCGAGCCGATCGAGATGGCGCGCGTCATAGCGTTCCTGTGCAGCGACTGGGCGTCGTACATAACCGGCCAGGTGATCGACGCGAACGGCGGGCAAATCATGCGATGACCGCGCTCGACGCGTCTTCCGCCCCGTCTCGCAGGGTCGTGCCGCGCTGGCTGACGCGCCCGGAGATCGGGCTCGCCGCCATCATCGCGATCATGGTCGCGGTCTTTAGTTCGATCGCGCCAGGGTTCCTCAGCCCGTTCAACGCCTTCGCGGTGGCGCGCGACCTCTCCGTCGCCATCGTGCTCGGCTACTCGATGATGGTGGTGCTCGCGGTCGGCGGCATGAACCTCGCCGTCGGCTCGATCGGCGTCTGTGCCGCGATGGCGACGGCCGGAATGCAGGCGGCCGGCGTGCCGATGCCGATCTCGGTGATCCTCGGCCTCGCCAGCGGGGCGGCGCTCGGCGCGGTCAACGGCATCGTCGTGGTGCGCACCGGGCTCAGCAGCTTCATGGTGACGCTGGCGACGATGAGCATCTATTTCGGCGTGATGCTCCTCCTCTCGGGCGCCGAGGCGATTCGGAGCCTCGACGCGGATTTCATCGCCTTCGGGCGTGCCCGCATCTTCGGCACGGTGCCGGTCATGTTCGTCGTGTCGATCGGGCTGGCGCTGATCCTCACCTACTTCTATCGCGCCACCGACATCGGCCGGCAGATGCTGTTCACCGGGTCCAACCCCAAGGCGTCGGAACTGTCCGGCGTTCCGGTGGTGCGCACGGTGGTGGTCGCCCACGCCCTCTCGGGGCTGCTGGCGGGACTGGCCGGCATCATGCTGACCGCGCGCACCGGCGCCGGCGTGCCGTCGATGGCCGGGCAGATCGGCCGCGACTGGCTGTTGCCGGCGTTCATCGCTCCTGTCCTCGGCGGCTCGGCGCTCGCCGGCGGCTCGGTCGCCATCCTCGGCACGCTGCTCGGGGCGACGCTCGTCGGTGTCCTCGGCTCGGGCCTGCGCATGGTGAACATCGGCGACTTCTGGATCGAGCTGTTCCTCGGCATCATTCTCCTGTTCGCCGTCCTCGCGGATCGGCTGCGCAGCGTCTGGTCGCCGGTATCGGGGACGGGACCATGATCCCGGAACCGCTGAAGCGCCTGGCGCTCGCGGACAATGTCGGACTGGCTACCATCCTGGTGGTCGCGGTCGCCGCGCTCGCCATCGCCAATCCGGCCTTCCTCACGTCCTTCAACCTCTATGTGGTCCTGACCAGCCTCGCCCTTTGGACCTGCGTCGCGCTCGCCCAGATGACGACCCTGGCGATCGGCCAGATGACGCTGTCGCTCGGCTCGCTCGGCGGCCTCGTCGCCGTCACGGTGGGCGGGCTCTGCGAGGTCTGGGGCGTGCCCCTGCCGCTGGCGATCGCAATCGCCCTCTTGGTCGGGCTCGCCGGAGGACTCCTCAACGGCGTCCTGATTGCGGCGAGTGGGGTCAACAGCTTCATCATTACGCTCGCCACCTTCTCGGCCTTCCACGGACTGACCCTCGGCCTCACCCGGGCGATTCCCTTCTACAACATGCCGGCCGCGCTGAAGGCGCTCGGCAACGCCCGCTACGGTGCGATACCGCTGATGCTCGGCATCGTCCTGGTGGTCGCCGTCGCCGTGCACATCGTCTTCACGCGCACGCGCCTCGGCCGCCACATGCTTGCCTACGGCGGCAATCCGCAGGCGGCGCTGCTCTCCGGGTTGTCGACGGCGCGCATCGTCATCGCCGCGCACGGGCTCTCAGGCCTGCTCGCGGCGATTGCCGCCATCCTTACCGTCGGCCGGCTCCAGGTGGCGCAGCCGACCATCGGCGAGGACTGGCTGATCGTCTCGTTCGCCGCGCCGATCATCGGCGGCGCTTCGCTCACCGGCGGCCACGTATCCGTACCGGGGACGCTACTGGCGCTGGCGCTGCTCGCCATCATCAACGACGCGCTGGTGCTCCTCGGCGTCGATCCGTTCTGGGTGCAGGTGGTTCTCGGCGGATTGATCCTTGCCGTCGTCGGCGCCAACCGTCTGCGCGAGGGCCACCGCCTCGGGGAGGCCGTGGCGCGATGACCGGCGTGATCGAAATCAGCGCGGTCACCAAGACCTTCCCGGGCGTGCGGGCGCTCGACGATGTCTCGATCAGCCTCGCCGCCGGCGAGATCCACGCGCTGATCGGCGAGAACGGCGCCGGCAAGTCGACGCTGATCAAGATCATCACCGGCGTCCATCTGCCGGATCGGGGCGAGATGCGCCTCGACGGCGTGCCGGTGGTCTTCCGCTCGCCGCACGAGGCGATCGGCGCCGGCATCGGCGCGGTGCATCAGGAGCGCAACCTGGTGCCGCGCTTCACGGTCGCGGAAAACATCTGCCTCGACCGGCTGCCGACCCGCCACGGCCTGATCGACAACCGGAGCATCGTCGCCGACGCGGAGCGCTGGCTGAAGACCATGGGCCTCGCGCTCGATCCGCGCCAGCCGGTGCGCGAACTGAGCGTCGCCCAGATGCAGCTGGTCGAGATCGCCAAGGCGCTGTCGCTGCGCTCGCGCGTCCTGCTTCTCGACGAGCCGACGGCATCGATCACGCCGCACGAGGCGGACCTGCTTTTCGACATTCTCCGCGACCTGAAGGCGCGCGGCGTCGCCATCCTTTTCGTCAGCCACCGGCTGGAGGAGGTGCTGTCGCTCTGCGACCGGGTGACGGTGCTCCGCGACGGACGCAACACGGCGGTTTCGCAGCCCTTTGCCGGGCTGGGGCGGAGCGACCTGGTGCGCCTGATGATCGGGCGCGACGAGGACGCCGGCAGCGCGCGGAATGCGGTCGCCACAGAAGGCGCGCCGGTGCTGGAACTGAAGGGGCTTTCCACCGCCGCCGGCCACAGGAACCTCAACCTCCGCCTGCACGCCGGAGAGATTCTCGGCCTCTACGGGCTGATCGGGTGCGGCCGCAGCGAGCTGGCGAAGGCGATCATCGGGATCATCCCGGTGACCGGCGGCGAGGTCAGCGTCGCCGGCAAGCCGGCCCGCATCGGTTCGGTCGCCGAGGCCCTGGCGAAATACAAGATCGGCTACGTCAGCGAGGACCGGAAGGGCGAGGGCGTCGTCCTCGATCATTCGATCTCCGCCAACATCGGCGTCACCGTCTGGCAGCGGCTGGCGCGCGGCATCCTGCATTACCTCAGCCGGGCGCGCGAGACGAAGACCGTGCGCCCGTTCGCCGAGAAGCTCCAGATCCGCGCCCCGTCGCTTGCGGTTCTGGTCGGCAAGCTGTCCGGCGGCAACCAGCAGAAGGTAAGCGTCGCCAAGTGGCTGGTCGCCGGCACCGAAATCCTCATCCTCGATGAACCGACGGTCGGCATCGACGTGCGCACCAAGGCGGCCCTGCACGAACTCATCCGGGAACTCGCCGATCGCGGCACCGCCATCCTGCTCATCTCCAGCGACATGCCGGAAATCGTGGCGCTCGCCGATCGGATCGAGGTGATGAACGGATTCCAGATCGTCGGCCGGCTGGAGAATTCCCATGCCTATGCCGACGTGTCGCGGCAGATCATGGATGCCATACACGGCGCCGCGGACCAGCCGCAGATGGCGGCTTCGATCGCGACCGGCCGTACGGAAACTGCGGGCGAAACACGCGGGAGGATGATGTCATGAGGCTCGACGGCAAGCGGGTGATCGTCACGGGCGGGGGCGGCGGCATCGGTGGCGCGATCGCCGGCCGCATGGCGCGCGCCGGGGCCCGGATCATGATCGCCGATCTCAACCCGGAGAGCGCCGAGCGCACGGCGCGCGCCCTCGGCAGCGAGCACCTCGCCGTCCAGGTCGATGTCGCCGACCTCAAGTCGGTCGAGGCGATGGTCGCCAGGGCCGAGCGGGACATGGGCGGCGCCGATGTTCTGGTTCATTCCGCCGGGGTCGCGATGCTCAGGGACGTCCTCGAGGTCGATCCGGCGGACTGGCGGCGGGTGATCGATATCAACCTGATGGGCACCTACTATTGCTGCCTCACGGTGGCCAAATCGATCGTGGCGAGGAAAGGCAGCGGCTGCCTGATCAATATCGCCTCGGCCGCGGCGGAGCGGCCGTCGCGCGGCGCCACCGCCTACGGCGCCTCCAAGGGCGGTGTCGTCACCCTGACGAAGGGCCTCGCCGTCGATCTCGCCAGCCGCAACATCCGGGTCAACGCGATCGCCCCCGGTCCGGTGGAAACCGAAATGGCGCGGAAGGAACATCGCCCGGGGACCCGGACGACCTTCCAGAGCATGATCCCGATGGGCCGCTATGCCCGCCCGGAGGAGATCGCCTCGGCGGCGCTGTTCCTCGCCTCGGATGAGTCGAGCTACGTCTCCGGCGCTATCGTTCCGGTCGACGGCGGCTATTCCGGCGCCGGGAACATGGGCTGAGCGCGAGGTCCGGGTTCGGCGACGATGGAACGTCCGATGCAGATCGAGCGGCGCCGGGTCGGCCAGACCGGCCTCGAGGTGACCGCCCTCGGCCTCGGCGGCGCGACGCTCGGCGGCGTCGCGGACGTGAGCGAAGCGGAGGCCCGCGCGATCGTCAATGCGGCTTACGCCGCCGGAGTGGGCTACTTCGATACGGCCCCGCAATACGGCTACGGCAAGTCGGAGCGGATCGTCGGCGACGGACTCCGGGCCCACGGTGGCCGCGTAGTCTCGACCAAGGTCGGGCGGTTGCTCGCCCCGCGGCGCACGCCGCGGCCGGCGGACGATGTCTGGCACCAGCCGCTGCCCTTCGAGCCGGTCTACGACTACTCGTACGATGGAATCATGCGGTCGTTCGAGGACAGCCTGCAGCGCCTCGGGCTCGATCGCGTCGATATCCTCTTCCTGCACGATCCGGATGTGTATGTGCGCGAGACGAAACAGCCGCATGACGTGTTCCTGAAAGCGATCGATGATTCCTACAGGGCGCTCGACCGGTTGCGCTCCGGCGGAACGGTCAAGGCGATCGGCCTTGGCGTCAACGATGCGCAGCCGATTGCCGATGCGCTGCCGCGCGGCCGCTGGGACTGTTTCCTGCTTGCCGGCCGCTACACGCTTCTCGAGCAGGCGCCGCTTCATTCGCTGCTGCCGGCGGTGGCCCGCCACGGCGCTTCGATCGTGATCGGCGGGCCCTTCAATTCGGGCATCCTCGCCGGGCGCGACACCTGGAACTACGCCCGCGCGCCGAAGCAAATCCGCGACCGCGTCGACGGGCTGGCGGCGGTATGCGCCGCGCATGGCGTCGAACTGCCGGCGGCGGCGCTGCACTTCCCCATGGCGCACCCGACGGTGGCCGCGACCATCCCGGGGCCGCGCTCGGCGCCCGAAATGACGCAGATTCTGGCGTGGTGGAAAACCCCCGTCCCGGCCGCGCTCTGGCAGGACATGAAGGCGAGGAACCTGATCGACGCCGCGGCGCCGGTTCCGGCCTGAGTCTTCCGGTCATAAATCGAGGTAGCGGACGCAGGGGCGGGATGAACATGGGAAAGATCGAATGCGTGCTCGATGCCAGGGTCCGGCTGGGCGAGGGGACCCTCTGGGATCCGCGCGAGCAGGTGCTGTGGTGGGTCAACATCTGGGGGAAGGAGATCCATCGCTTCGATCCGGCGACCCGCCGCGACCAGGTGTGGCCGACGCCTGAGGATGTCGGCTGCCTTGCCGTCCGCGAGCGCGGCGGCCTTGTGATCAGCCTGCGGAGCGGCTTCTATTTCTTCGATCCGGCGAGCGGGCGGTTCGATGCGATTGTCGATCCGGAGGCCGACATGCCGGAGACGCGCTTCAACGACGGCAAGACCGACCGCCAGGGCCGCTTCTATTCCGGCACGGTCTTTGAAGTCGAAGGCCGGCCGGTCGAGCCGAAGGCATCGCTCTACCGGCTCGATGCGGACCTCACCTGCCACCGCGTCGTCGGCGGCATCGGCATCTCCAACGGCCTCGCCTGGAGCCCCGATGGCAAGACGATGTACTACGGCGACAGCAACGCCAAGCGCGTCTGGGCGTGGGATTTCGACACCGTCACCGGGGAGGTGGAGAACCGCCGGCTTTTCGTCGATACGTCGGAGACGGGCGGGGTTCCCGACGGTGCCACGGTCGACATCGAGGGCTGCTACTGGCTGACCCTGCCGGTGACCGGCAAGGTCATCCGCTACGATCCCGACGGCAAGGCGATGGAGACGATCACGATGCCGACCGACCTGCCGACATGCTGCGGCTTCGGTGGAAAGGACCTCGACATCCTCTATGTAACCACGGCGACGGTCGGCCGCCCGCCGGAAAAGCTTGCTGGCCAGCCGCACGCGGGTGGATTGTTCGCGGTCGATGCCGGCGTCCGGGGACTGCCGGAGGCCCACTTCAAGGGATGAGCACGATGGCAGGGAAGGCGGCTCTGAAGGACGACTACACCCATCCGGCGGCGCGTGGCGCAACCACCCAGCTGAAGGACATCAGGAAGACGCTGCCGCTCCGCGTGCTCTCGCCGGCGGACTGGAATCACTGGACGACCAACGGCTACGTCATCGTCCGCCAGGCGGTGCCGCCGGCGAACGTGCAGCGCCTGGTCGACCTGCTCTGGGAGTTCGACGAGAAGGACCCCGCGGATCCATCCACCTGGTATGCGCCGCAGCGCCGCGAGCACCGGATGAAGGAGCTGAACAACTCCGGCATGGTGGAGATCTACAACCACCAGTTCCTCTGGGACAATCGCCAGGAGCAGCGCGTCTACGACGCCTTCGTCGACATCTGGGATCGCGAAGACCTGTGGGTGGTGATCGACCGCGCCAACCTCAACCCGCCGCGTAAGGGAGGCGACGGCAATCCCAACGGCTTCATTCATTGGGATGCGGACACTTCGCTCGATCCGCTGCCGATCGGCGTGCAGGGGGTTCTCAGCCTGAAGAAGCAGGACGGCGAGGTCGGCGGCTTCCAGTGCGTGCCCGAGCTCTTCCGGAATTTTCAGGAATGGGTGAAGTCCCAGCCGGCCGATCGCGACCCCAAGCACCCGGATCTCGCCGGGCTCAAGATCGTCAACGTCGAGATGGAGGCGGGCGACCTCCTCATCTTCAACTCGCTGCTCGCCCATGGCGTGCGCCCGAACTACTCGAAGGACCGCGTGCGCATGGCGCAATACATCTCGATGCAGCCGGCGAACGAGGACGACGAGGCGGAGCGGCAGGAGCGTATCCGGCTGTGGCGCGAACTCGACTATCCGCACGGATTCCCCGGCGACCCGCGCGATTGGGAGAACAAGAACGCCCAAACGGCCAAGCTCAGCCCGCTCGGCGAAAAACTGCTCGGCCTCTCCCGCTGGTGACCGGCGCCAACTGAGCGGCGATGCCAGCGCCGGTCAGGCGGCGGCTTTCCGATCGGTGACGGCGGCGGTGCCCAATCCGTCGTTGCCGCTGCCGCAGAGTACGACCACGACGCGCTCGCCGGGTTTTGTCTGGACGCGGCCGTTGAGGACCGCGGCTACCGCGGTCGCGGCGCCGAGTTCGACGGCAAGCCCGGCATTCCGCCATAGCCATTCGGCGGCCGGCTTCGGTTCGTCCTCCGGCACCAGCACCAGTTCGTCGACGCAGCGCTGGACGATCTCGAAATTGATCGGCTCGGTGGTGCGCGCCGCGAGGATGGGTACGTTGGTGGTGAAGTTCTCGATCCTGACAATGTGTCCCGCCTGGCGCGCGGCATAGAGCGTCGGGCAGCCTTCGGTCTCGACGCCGACGATGCGGGTCGATGGCTTCCGCTGCTTGATCGCTTCCGAAATGCCGCCGATCAGCCCGCCGCCGCCGATCGACACGACGACGGTATCGACATCCGGCATGTCCTCGAGGATTTCGAGGCCGATGGTGCCCTGGCCGGCGATCACCGGCGGGTCGGCGAAGGGATGGAGGAGCGCGCCGCCGCGCTCCTCGGCGATCTTCCGCCCGGCTTCCCAGCTCAGGTCCCAATGCTCGCCGATGACCTGGAGATCGGCGCCGAAGGACGCGATGCGGGCGCGAGCGAGCGGCGTCGAGCCGGTCATGACGACCACGCTCGCCGGTAGGCCCAGCTGCTGCGCGACGTAGGCGATGGCGGCGCCGAAATTGCCGCCGGAGGCGGTCACGACGCCGGCCTTGCGGACGGCTTCGGGCAGGGACAGGACCGAATTGAAGGCGCCGCGCGCCTTGAACGAGCCGGAGACCTGCAGGCATTCGGGCTTGAACCAGATGCTGCCCGCGCCGGCGGGCCAGGACGGCGCGGCCGGGACGAGGGGTGTGCGGCGGATGTACCCACGCACGCGCCGGGCGGCATCGGTATAGACGTTGGCTTCCATGCGTGTCGTCCTTCGATCAGCCCTTCACCGCACCGGTCAGCATCGACTTGCCGATATAAGGATAGGCGAACAGGCCGAGGATGAGCGGCGGGACGATGCCGAGGGTCATGGCGGCGGCGGTGGCGCCCCACTTGACGCCGTAGGTAGTGACGAAAAACGTGGCGCCGACGGTCACCGGCACGGCCTGCCGGGTGGTGAGGATGAGGCCGAAGAGGAACTCGTTCCAGCCGTAAACGAAACTGAGGATGAGCACGGCGAGGAGAATCGGACGGCTCAGCGGAAAGATGACATGCCAGAGCGTGCGCAAGCTGCTGGCGCCGTCGATCTTGGCCGCGGCATCCATCTCCTCGGGAATGTCCTGGATGAAGCCGACGAAGAGGACGAGGGCCACCGGGATGTTGATGACGCACTCGATCAGGATCATGCCGGTCCAGGTGTCGAGCAGCCCGGCCAGCTGGTACATGAGGTAGATCGGAATGGCGAAAATGATCAGCGGCACCGCGCGGAGGTTGGTGATCAGCGGCAGCAGCCAGGACTTGCCGACCTCGTGGCGTACCATGGCATAGGCGGCCGGAAAGGTGAGGGCGATGGCGAGCAGCGCTCCACCGCCGGCGATGACCACGCTGTTCAGGATATAGCTCAGCAGGTCGGTGTTGCCGCCGGCGAGCACCTCCCGGTAGTTGTCGAGGGTCGGCGTGAAGATCAGCGGCGGCGGGCTGGTGTTGATGTCCGCCATCGTCTTGAACGAGGTCATCAGCGTCATGATGATCGGCAGGTTCAGGAGAACCCCGGTCACGATGAAGACGGTCCAGCGCAGCGCCTGGCCGATCCTGCTGCCGATGCCTTTCCGCGCGACGATCATCGGGCGCGCGTCCTGACCGCCAGCCGCAGCCCGGCGAAGAGCAGGGTCAACGATGCGACGAGAAGCATGATCGATACCGCCACGGCTTCACCGAGGACGTTCTGGTTGAAGAACAGCTTGTAGATGTAGATGCTGAGCGAGGTGGTGGTGTTGCCGGGGCCGCCGCCGGTGAGCACATAGATGTGGTCGAAGACGCGGAAGCTGTCGATGAAGCGGATGAAGCCGACGATGATGATCGTCGGGATCATGTTGGGCAGGATGACCAGCGCGTTCAGCCGCGCGCCGATGGCGCCGTCAACCGCCGCCGCCTCCTCGAGCTCCATCGGGATCGACTGGCGGGCGGTGAGCAGGATCAGGAAGGCGAACGGCGTCCACTGCAGGATCTCGATGCCGATCACGGTGTAGTAGACGTTGTTCTTGCCGAGGAAGTTGATCGGCCAGCCGAGGATCTGGAGATAGGCCGGGATGACGCCGGTGAACTCGTTGAGGATCAGCCGGTACATCACCCCCATCAGTGCCGGCGAGACCATCATCGGCAGCATCAGGATGCCGGTCAGCCACGGGCGCCTGGCCAGCAGCGGATGGAGGACGAAGACCAGCGCCAGCCCGAGCGCCAGCTCGATCGCGGCGCAGATCAGCCCGAAGCGGAGGGAAAAGCCGAGCGCCGACCACAGGCCGGGGTTGCCGATCGCCTGCTTGTAATTGGCGAGGCCGGCGAACGAGCCGCCGGTGAGGTCGCGGAAGGAGAAGTTGCTGAAGCTGTACCAGAGGTTGGCGAGCGCCGGGAAGCCCAGCATCAGGGCCAGGAACAGACAGAGCGCTACCAGGAAATAGCGCGCGTCGGCCTGTTCCTTCGCGCGGACCCCAACCCTTTGTCCTGCCATCAGGCCATCATGTTCCCGGAAGAACGCCGCGGGAAGAGGGGGCGTCGAGACAAATGCCCGACGCCCCTTGTGCGCGCTACTTCTTGAACACGCCCGTCATGTAGTCCGTGACCTTCTTGATCGCGGTCGCCTGGTCGATGGTGCCGTTCCAGTAACCGGTGAAGTTCTCGGCCATGTTGGTGTAGACGCCCAGCGCGTCGGCGCTGGTGCCGCCGTTCGGCACGAAGCCGTACTTGGCGGCGTTGTCGCCCATCATCAGCATGTCTGGCCGGCCGGCGGCGACCGCCTGCATGATCTTGTCGACCACCGGCGGCTGGCCGCCTTCCTTGGTGTACATCGTCATGGCTTCCGGCGTGGCGAGGTAGGCGAGGAACTTCTTCGCCTCGTCCTTCTTGTCGGAAGCCTTGTTGAGGCCGAGCCCGAGGGTGTGGAAGTGGGTCTTGATGCCTTCCGGACCGGCCGGCTCATGGGTGATGTCGAACTTGCCTTCGATCGCCGGGTACTGCTTGGGGTCGATCAGTTCGGCATAGGCCGCCGACCACTGCAGCATGAACGCCACCTGGCCGGTGCCGAACGCCGCGTTCGCATCGCCGTATTCGTAGGAGTTGCTGTCGCCGGGAGTGGCTTCGGCGTCGGCGATCTTCTTGTAGACGTCGAGGCCCTTCTTGAAGGCATCGGTGTCGACGGTGACCTTGCCGTCCTTGTCGAGCCAGTTGCCGCCGTAGCTGGCAACCGCGCCCTCGAAGATCATGATGTTGAACAGCAGGTTCTTCATCTGCAGCACGGTGCCGTAGCGGACCGGGCTGTCGGGGTTGATCGACTGGGTGAAGAAGAGCGCGGTGGCGATGAAGTCATCCCAGGTCCAGTCGGCCGGGGCCTTCGGCTTCATCTCGGTGCCGAGCTTGTCCTTGGTGATGGCGGCGTACTTCGCCTTCCAGGCGTCGTCGCTGAGCAGTTTGTCGATCAGATCCTTGCGGTAATAGATGAAGTGCAGGCTGAGGTCGGTCGGGATGCCGTAGACGTGCCCGTTGTAGCTCTGCGTGTCGATGGCGCTCTGCGGGAAGGTGTTCTTGATGTCGGGCGTGATCAGGTCATCGACCGGCGTCATGAACGGCGCGTACTTGCCGACGTTGTAGGTCGCCGTCAGCATGACGTCGAATTCCTTGGAGCCGGCGGCGGCGTCGGCGAGCATCTTGTCGAAGAAGCTGTCGCGGCTGAAATAGATCAGGCTGGCCTTGCTGTTGGCGGCCTTGCCGGCGGTGGCGTTGTACTGGTCGACGACCTTGCGGAGCGCTACTTCCGCCGGTCCGCCCGGCCAGGCGAGGATGGTGATGTCGGCCAGGGCGGCGGTTGCCCCCAGCGTCGTGATGACGGCAGCCGCGGCGGCCGCCAGAATCTTTCTTCTCAGCATTTCTTGTCCCTCTCTGTGGTGGGTGCCGGCTTTGCGGTGCCGGTCGGATAAGTGCCCTGCGGCCTGGCGACGCGGCCGATGAAGCGCCAACGGCGAATGATTTTTCTAACGCATCCGTATTACACAGTTATGGAATTGCGTCTGTTGCAACAGAATGCTAACATTGTCGCTTGGGCGGTCAAGCGGTTAGATTCCCGAAGACGCCAGTGGCGTGAACTCGCCGGCCCGGCGGACGAAGGTCGGGGGCGGCGGGTGTCATCGCGGCTGCGCCAGATTGAAGAGCGTGTCGCCGGAGTGGCTGTGGGTATGAAGCCGGCGCGAAAGCACGATCCCGCTATCCCTGAACCGCAGTTCCAGCGGCGCTTCCAGCGGCCGCTCGAGGTCGTGCAGCCAGCCGGCGACCTGGTCCTTGGCCACGGTGTCGCCGATGTCCACGGCCGGCTCGAACCAGCCCTCGCGCTCGGCATAGACGAACAGCGACTGCGAGCCCTGCGCGATGATGCGGGTTTCGTCCCGCGCCGTCTGGTCGGTGGACACGTAACGGCGGCTGGTGACGCCGAGGGTGAGGAGGAGGTTGTCGACGGCGGCCCCGGTCATGGTCATCGTCCTCCGGGTTACCGTCCCGCCGCCGCCGAATTCGCCGCTGAGGCCGATGCATCCGGTGCGGATGGCTGCCGCCATCGACGTCGGGGAATCGAGGCCGTTGTCGGCGATGATGCCGTACGGCATGCCCATCGCCTTCAGCAGCACCAGCGCACGCTCGTCGCGGGCGGCGTCGCGCGTGGTCTCCATGAGCGAGCAGACGAGATGATCCATGCTGGTCCCGCCGGAGTGGATGTCGAGGACCACCTGGTGGCGCGCGAATATCTCGTGCTCGATAAAGTGGGCGATGCGCTGGGTCGGCTGGCCGGCCGGGTTTCCGGGGAATACCCGGTTGAGATTGCCGTTGTCGAAGGGCGAGACGCGCTTGGCGGCCATGACCGCGGGAAGGTTCGCCGCCGGCAGGATGGTGATGGCGCCGCGAACGTCCCTCGCCTCGATCAGGCGGATGAGCTTCAGGAGGGTCAACTCGCCCTCGTACTCGTCGCCGTGGTTGCCGGCCATGAGGACGATGCTCGGGCCGTCGCCGTTCCGGATCCGGCAGATCGGCACCTTGATCTGGTAATAGGGCGAGCGGTCGATGGAATAGGGGAAGCTGATGAAGCTGACGAACTTGCCGTCGGCCGCCCAGTCGATGTCGAAATACGCGCCTGTGTGCATGATCCCGCCTAGAAGAGCCTGTGTTCAATCGAATCCCCGCCGCCGGTTGCGGCCGGCGAGCGAGCCTGTGGAGCGAAGCTGAAATGCGTGTCGAGGAAGGCGTCCACCTGGTGATGAGCGGCGGCGGCGGGTTCGACCTGACCGAAGCCTTCGACTGCAATGCGTTCCTGATCGACGCCGGAAACGGCGAGCAGGTGCTCTTCGACGCGGGGGCGGGGCGCGATCCCGGCGCCGTGGCGGCGGTGCTTGCCGCCGACGGCATCGATCCGAGGACGATCCGGCACCTGTTCCTGACCCATGGCCATGCCGATCATTCGGGCGGCGCGCGCGGCCTCCGCGACCAGCTCGGGCTTCAGGTCCACGCCGGGCCGCTGACCGCGCCGATGGTCGCCGGCGGCGACGAGAAGGCGATCAGCCTCGACCGGGCGCGCGCCGCCGGCATCTATCCGGCCGACTACCGCTATCGCGCCTGCCCGGTGGATCATGTCCTCGCCGCGGCCGCGCCGACAACGATCGGGGCGCTGACCGTTACCATGATCGAGACGCCGGGCCACTCGGCCGACCATGTGTCGTTCGTGGTCGAGCGGAAGGGCCGTCGCTGGCTGGTTGGCGGCGATGCGCTGTTCTATGGCGGCAAGGTCGCCATCCAGGACATCGCGGACTGCAACATCGGACAGGTCTGCGCGAGCGTGCGCAAACTGGCGGCGATCGAATTCGACGCGCTGCTCCCCGGGCATCTCAATTTCACGCTGCGCAACGGCCGGCGCCACGCCGATGCCGCGCTCGCCTATGTGGAGAAGTTCGCGTGCCCGCCGTCGATCATCTGACGGGGCGCCGGGGGGCTGGCGCCTAGCCATCGCGCATGGCCCCGAAGATCATGGCGGTGAGGCCGCCGTCGACGGTGATGGTCGAACCGGTGACGTAACCCGACTCGTTGCCGGCGAGATAGATCGCGGCCCCCGCGATCTCCCCGGGCAGGCCGACGCGGCCGAGCGCGACGACCTCGCCGACGGTGCGCGCCAGCTTCGGCTCCTCGTATTGCGTGGCCTGGCTCGGCACGACGACCGGGCCGGGGGCGATCATGTTGACGAGAATGCCGTGCCCCGCGAGGTCGACCGCCATGGCGCGGGTCAGCATCGCGACGCCGCCCTTGGAGGCGACGTAGGGGGCGGCGTTCGGCTCGGACATGAAGCTGTTGACCGAACCGATGGTGATGATGCGGCCGCCGCGGCCAGCCGCAATCATGGCGCGGGCGGCGGCCCGGCAGGAGAGGAACGCGCCGGTGAGGTTGACCGCGATGAAGCGGTCCCAATCGTCGTCGCTGACGTCCGCCATGTTGCCGGCGCCGCCCTTCAGCGCGCCGGCGGCGACCAGCACGTCGAGTCCGCCAAGCGAAGCGGTGGCCCCCGCGAAGGCGGCGGCGATGCCGGCGCGGTCGACGAGGTCGATCGGCTGCGGCGTGATCCTGTCCGACCGCCAGCGGGCGCCGGCGAGCGGCTGCGGGAGATCCATCGCGACGACGCGGGCGCCCTCCGCGGCGAATGCCTCGGCGATGGCGCCGCCGATGCCGCCGGCGGCGCCGGTCACGATCGCGGCCTTGTCGGAGAGACGCCCGGCCCGGTTGTTCATGGTCCTCGTGCTTCCGCCCGCCGCTACGGCCGGGGTCAGTTGATGCGCTTGCCGGATTCCGACTCGAAGAGATGGACCTTGGCCGGATCGAAGGCGAGTTCCGCCATCTCCCCCGGCCCTGGCGCGCTTCTCCCCTTCAGCACCGCGACAATCTCGGCATCGTCGAAGGTGCCGATGACCTGGACTTCGGCGCCGGTCGGCTCGATCACCCTCACCTTGAAGGAAAGCGGCAGGAACTGCCCCTGTCCGGTAGGCGCCGGACGGGTGAGGTCTTCCGGCCGGATGCCGAGCACGGCGGGGCCGGCGGCGCGCCGGGCGGGGCCGAGGGCGAAGGTGGTCCCGCCGGTGGTGCGGAACGACCCGTCGGCGGTCAATTCGCCGGCAATGAAGTTCATGGCGGGTGAGCCGATGAAGCCGGCGACGAAGAGGTTCGCCGGCCGATCGTAGAGCTCGATCGGCCCGCCGACCTGCTCGATCGATCCGTCGCGCATGACGACGATGCGGTCGGCCATGGTCATCGCCTCGATCTGGTCGTGGGTGACATAAATGGTCGTGGTCTTCAGGCGCTGGTGCAGTTCCTTGATCTCGGTGCGCATCTTCACGCGCAGCTTGGCGTCGAGGTTGGAGAGCGGCTCGTCGAAGAGGAAGACTCTCGGATCGCGCACGATCGAGCGGCCCATGGCGACGCGCTGGCGCTGGCCGCCGGAGAGTTCGCGCGGATAGCGGCGGAGAAGCGGCTTCAGGCCGAGAATGTCGGCGGCACGGCCGACGCGCGCGAGGATCTGGTCCCGGGCAACCCGGCTGAGCCTGAGCGAAAAGCCCATGTTCTGGGCGACCCGCATGTGCGGGTAGAGCGCGTAGTTCTGGAAGACCATGGCGATGTTGCGTTCCTTCGGCGGAACGTCGTTGACCACCTTGTCGCCGATACGGATGTCGCCGCTGGTCACGTCCTCCAGCCCGGCGATCATGCGGAGCAGGGTCGATTTCCCGCAGCCGGACGGGCCGACAAGGGTGACGAAATCACCGTCGGCGATGTCGACGGAAATGCCGCGCAGGATTTCGGTGGTGCCAAAGGACTTGCGCAGATCGGATATCTGGACGCTCGCCATGCTGCCGCTACGCTCCCCGTCGGCGCGCAAGCCGGACGATCGGACAACTCGCCTGCCCGGCGATCGTCATTCTCGGCTTGACCTAATCTTCAAGAAAGCTAGCATTCCGATAATATGAATGCAATTCCATAACAATGGAACAATGGGCGCGGGCCGGCCTGCCTTGTCCCGCAACGTCATTCCCCGCCCCCAAGGACGGATCGCAAGCATGAACCAGTTGAAGGCCGGCGTCACCGGCGTTACCAGGCCCGGCGACGCCGGGGCCTCGCCCTACGAGCGGCTGGCCAGCCTCGGCATCGTCCTGCCGGCGGCGCCGGCGCCGGTGGCAACGTTCGTGACGGCCGTGCGCGAGGGCAATCTCCTGTTTCTCTCCGGGCAGGGCCCGCTGGAAGGGAACGGCCGCGAGCATCACGGCAAGGTCGGGGCCGGCGTGACCGTCGAGGCCGCCTATCAGCATGCCCGCATCACCGGCATCAATATGCTCGCGGTCATGCATGAGGCGCTCGGCTCGCTCGACAAGGTCCGGCGCATCGTGAAGATCCTCGGCATGGTCAATGCGGCCCCGGATTTCACCGACCACCCGCGGGTCATCAACGGCTGTTCCGACCTGATGATCGCGGTGTTCGGCGAGGCGATCGGCGCCCATGCGCGCTCCGCCGTGGGCATGGCTTCGCTGCCCAACCAGATCACCGTCGAACTCGAGGCCGTGGTCGCGGTCCGCGACTGACCTCAGTTGCCGCGCCAGCCGAGGTTGCGCTCGATCTTCTCGGAGGCGGCGCGGACGGCTTCGGCATAGAAGGCCTGGCGGGCGACCACCTTGTGCTCGGGCAGCACGATGGAAACGGTGGCGACGCAGGCCCCTGACTGGTCGCAGATCGGCGAGGCGACGCAGGAGACGAGAAAATCGGTCTCGCTGATCTGGATCGACAGGCGCTCCTCGAACGCCTTCCGCGAAAGCTTCGCCAGCGCCTTGGGATTGGTCTCGGCGCGCGCCGTCGGCGAGGCCTTGGCGCCGTGCTTGAAGATCGCGAGGCGCTCCGCGTCGGGCAGGTGCCCGACCAGCAGGCGGCCCGACGCGGTCCAGTTCAGGGGGACGCGGGTGCCGACCTCCGACATGACGCGGAAATGCCCGGGACCGTCGGCCATGGCGAGGACGACCATGTGGTAGCCGTCGCGCCCGCAGATCTGCACGGTTTCGCCGACCGCGCGGCAGAGCTCATGCATCTCGTGGCTGGCTTCGCTGAGGAAATCGAGCGAGCGGGCGTAGGCGAGCCCGAGATGGTGCAGGCGGGGCCCGAGCCAGACCAGCCCGTCGCCGCGACGGATGAGCAGCTCGCGCTCGAGCAGTTCGTCGATGATCAGGTAAGTCGTCGACAAGGGCGCGCCGATCGCCTTGGCTATGGCGTAGCCGCCGGCCGGGGTGCCGATCTCGCGGAGGTGATCGAGGACCTGCAGGGCGCGGTCGATGCCGCTGACCCGGGTCCGCCGCGCCGGCAAGGGGGCGGGAACGGGGACCGCGCGGGCAGCCTTCGGCTTGACGTTGACGTTCACGCGACAATCCCCTGGTCGGACGGCCTATTACACATGAATGGAATAGGGAGCCACCCGCGCTCCGTCAAGGCGTCGAAAAGTCCCTCGCCGGGGGCGGATCAGAAATCGACCGTGAGGCCGGGCAGGCCGGCGGCCAGCAGAATCCCGCCGACGAACGTATCGCCGAGGCCAATGGTGGCGCGCGGGCGCCTGAGGTAGGGCGAAGGAACGCAATCGGCCCGCCAGTCACCGTCGAGGTTTCCGGACGACGGTATCCCGTCGTGAAATACGGCGTCGGGAGCGATCGCCAGGGTCGGCGAGGGCCGGCCCAAATAGGCCCTGGCGGAGGCGAGCAGATTGCCCGCCATCAGCGTTGCGACCTGCCTTGGCGCGTCGGCGCGGTGCACGACCAGCGCCCAATCGTCGGCGTGGACGAAGACGCGGTCGAAGCCGTGCCGGGCCGCGACCTCGCGCGCCGCCGCCACCGGGCGGTCGCGCTGGCCGGTGAGCATGCCCAGTTCGGACAGGCTCAACCCGACCGAGTCGGCGATGCCGCCGAAGGCGACGCAGAGCTCTTCCATGGAGCCCTCGCGCGGAAATTCGGCGAGCTCGAGGTGGGCGTGGCGGAGACTGTTCTTGCGGAGCGCCGCGAGCAGCGAGAGGAGCCAGGGGACGCTCTCGCGATCGTCCTCATGGATGGAGTCGAGGCCAGCGACGAGGCACGCCGACGCCTCCGACGCCCTCGTCGCGGCCTCGCGGGCGAAGGACTCGTCGCGCTCGATACCGCTGTCGATGAAGCGCAGCATGATCCGGGTCGAACGGCGCACGCGGCCGCCGGGCCACGCGGTCCCCTCGGTCAATTCGAGCACGATGTTGCGTGGCTTCCGCGGCGGCATGGCCGGCGCCAATTCGCGCGCCTCGACGAGGCGGCCGGCCTCGCTGATTTTTACTCCGGCCGGCAGGACGGCAAGCTGCTCGCGGCTGCGATCGGTGAGCGCGACGATGGCCGGCGCGCCGAGGGTGGCGAGCGCCCAGGCAGCCTGCGGGCCGGTGCCGCCGAGCTGGAGAGCGGCCGGCTCGCCGAAGAGCCGATCGGCCCAGGCGGGTCCGCCCGGCCAGTTCAGGCAGAGGGCGCCACCGCGTCCGTCCGCCACCCGCGCCAGGATTTCGGCGGCGAGGCGGGGACCAGTCGCATCGCCCGGCGTCGCCGCTTCCGCCTGCAGCCGGTCGAGTATATCGGCGCCCACCGGATAGATCGCGTCAACGAAGGCGTTGAAGCCGGCAAGCAAGGGTTTCGCGGTGGCGGCCGTGCGGAGTAGTCCCTCGCCAAGCGCCTCGTAGCGCGTCCGCCAATCGATCGCAGCCTTCATGGGAGGGGCCGGGCTCAGGACTCTTCGGTGATCCGGATATAGGCGGCGGTGACCGCGAGGATGATGAGGCCGAAGAGGATGCGGCGCGACCCTTCGGGCATCTGCAGTAGCGACAGAAGCGTGGTGAGGACGCCGAGGATGAGGGCGCCGACGATGGTGCCGGTATAGCCGCCGCGCCCGCCGAAGATCGAGGTCCCGCCGATCACCGCGGCGGCGACCGAAGGCAGGAGCAGCGGCTCGGCCAGCGACAGCGACGGCGATTTGATCAGCCCGACATAAAGCAGCCCGGCGATTCCGGCGAGCAGCCCGGAGAGAACGTAGAGCGCGAGGATGACCTGCCAGTAGACGACGCCGGAAAGGCGCGCCGCCTTCTCGTTGTCGCCGACGGCATAGAGCAGGCGCCCGAAGCCGGTGCTGCGCAGCATGAAGATGATCAGCGCGGCGAGCGGCACGAACAGGATGAGCGCGTTCGGAATGCCGTAGGTCAGCCCCGTCCCCAGCCACGAAAGGCCGGCCGGGATCGCCGAGCCGGTGGCAATCACCGTGCGCTGGTAGACCTGCAGGAAGCCGGTGCCGATCAGCCCGGTGCCAAGGGTCATGATCAGCGGGTGGACGCGGAATATGCCGATGCCGATGCCGTTGGCGAGGCCGATGAGGACCGCCGGCAGCAGCGAAACCGCGAAGGCAATGCCGGGGTCGTGGTCGACCACCTGGGTCGCCATGATGAACGCGCTCATGGTGGCGACGGTGCCGACCGAGAGGTCGATGCCGCCGGTGAGCATGGTGAGGGTCTGGCAGCCGGCAAGGATGGCGAGCGGAATGGCGAACTTGATGGTGTTGGCGACCCAACGCTCGTTGACGATGCCCGGCCGGAGAATTTCGAGGATCACTACCAGCATCACGAGGAGCACGATCAGCGGCACCAGCGGCCGATCGCTCATGAAACGCCGGATGCGGCGTCCGATCGAAACGCTCCCCGCGGTCGCGGTTGCCTCGCTCATGCGGGACGGCTCCGTCTGGCGATGAAGGCGCCGGCCATCACGACCACCACCATGATCGTCCCCTCGATGATGGTGGTCACGTTGGGGTCGACGGCGAGCAGCGTCAGGTCGCTGCGGACAAGGCGCAGGATAAAGACCGCGACGATCGGCCCGACGATGCCGCCGCGGCCGCCGCCGAGCGTCACGCCGCCGAGCACGACCGCCGCGACGCTGGCGAGGAGATACGGGCCGGGGATCGGCGCGCCGATGCCGGTGCTCATGGTGAGGACGAGCCCGCCCATGGCCGAGAAGAGGCCGCCGAACGCGTAGGCGACGATCCTGGTGCGGGCGACGGCGACGCCGCTGCGGAAGGCGGCGAGGCTGCTGCTGCCGACGGCGTACAGGGAAAGGCCGAGATGCGACCGGCCGAGCGGTATCCAGACGAGGCCGAGGATGACGACAACCAGCACCAGCGCCTTCGGGATCCAGTCGGTGATCGCGGCCGGTACGCCGGGCACGCCGACGGGGCCGACGATCAGCTCCTTCAGCCATTCGGCGGCGCTGCCGCCGGGCGAGCCGCGGACCAGCAGCGCCGCTCCCTGCCAGACAAAGGACATGGCGAGCGTGACGACGATGTCGGGGATGCGCGTCAGGATGATGAGGGCGCCGTTGACGAAGCCGAGGACGAGGCCGAGCACGAGCACGAACCCGACCACGAAGAGCGCGTATTCGCTGCTGGTCCCGTCCATCATGGTAGCTGCGGTCACGCTGGCGAGCGCCATCATGGCGGCGATCGACAGGTCGATTCCGCCTGCAATCACGATGACGGTCTGGGCGGCCACCGCGAAGGCGAAGGGAAGCGCCGCCCCGGCAAGCGAGCCGACGCCCGCCGCGCCGTAGTCCGGCTGGATGACCCCGGTGAGCACGAGTAGGGCGCAGAGGAGCAGGAACAGACTGACGACCCAGCCTTCGCGGCGGACCGCGGAGAAGATCGCGGCGGGGTTCACGCGCGGAAGCCGGAGACAGGCGCGGACGCAGGAATCGCTGCGGCCCCCGCCGGGTTGCGGTCGCGCGGCAGCCCGTAAGCGGCGCGCATCAGCGTCGGCTCGTCGGCGACCGCGGCGGGGAGGGTGTCGACGACGCGCCCGCCGAAGATGACCACGGCGCGGTCGCAGACCAGTTGCACCTCGGCCAGCTCCGAGGTGTAGAGGAGGACGGACTTGCCCTGCGCGGCGAGTTCGCGGAGCAGCTGGTAGATCTCGCGCTTGGTGCGCACGTCGATGCCCCGGGTCGGATCGAAGCAAAGGATGGTTCGGGCGCCGGCCGCGATCCAGCGCGCGATGGTGACCTTCTGCTGGTTGCCGCCGGAGAGCCGCTGGACCTCGCCCTGGGCGCGCGTGTCGATCTGCAGGCGGGCAATGGCGTCGTCGACGCGGCCGCGTTCCGCCCGGGCCGGGATGATCCCCCAGGTGCCGAGGCGGGCGCTGAACGGGAGCGCGATGTTCTCGCGCACCGAGCGCTTCATCAGGAGGGCGTCGGTCCGGTCGCCGGGAACGTAGACGAGGCCGGCGGCGATGGCGTCCGCCGGGCTGGCAAACCGGGCGGTCCTGCCTTCGACCTCGATGGTGCCGCCCTGCGGTCGAATCGAGCCGGAGAGCGCGCCGAACAGCTCGTCCTGGCCCTGCCCCTCGAGCGCCACGACGCCGAGAACCTCGCCGTCGCGGAGGTCGAACGAAACGTTCTCGAGCTTGGTGCCGACGCGCAGGTCGCGCACGCGGACGTGCGGTTGCCGGTCTGCCGGCTGGCCGATTCCGGCCGGGGCGGCGCGTGGCGCCGGAGCATGCGCCCGCTCGACCCGGGCGCCGAGCATCAGGTCGACGATCTTCTCGGCCGCGCCCGGCGCCATGTCGACGACGCCGACGGTCTCGCCATCGCGGAGCACCGTGGCGCGATCGCAAAGCGCCGAGATCTCGAGCAGGCGATGGGAGATGAAGATGACCGAGCGGCCGGTGCTGCGCTGGCGGCCGACGACATCGAGCACCTTCTCTGCGAGGTTGGCCGGGAGCGCCGCGGTCATCTCGTCGAGGAGGAGCAC
Organism: Hyphomicrobiales bacterium; assembly: GCA_038323025.1. Lineage (GTDB taxonomy): Bacteria > Pseudomonadota > Alphaproteobacteria > Rhizobiales > Kaistiaceae > JAFKKF01. Next base: position 4,203 of record JBBQGL010000005.1, on the reverse strand, counting down.
GTCCGGCTCGATCGCGAGCGCGCGGGCGAGGTCGAGAACGCGCAGCACCGCCAGGGGAAGATTGCGCGCGGTTTCACGGAGGTCGAGGTCATCGACCCCCATCTCGTGCACCCAGTGCAGGAAGGGAACGAGCGGCGTGCGGGTGAGGCGGAGATTGGCAGCGATGTCGAGATCGGGAATCAGCGACGGTTCCTGGTAGACCGAGACGAGGCCGGCCCGGCGGGCCTCGGCCGGCGAGTGGATGTCGCGCGGCTCGCCGCGGACGAGGATGCGGCCGGCATTCGGGCGGATGGCCCCGGTGAGAATCTTGACGAGGGTGGATTTGCCGGCGCCGTTGGCGCCCATCAGGGCGTGGACCTCGCCCGGCCGCACGGCAAGAGATGCGTTCCTCAGCGCGGCTACCGCGCCGTAGTTCTTGGCAACGCCGGTTGCTTCCAGAAGCAGTTCGGTTGTCATGGACCCGGCGGCGCGTTTGGAATCGAGAGGCGCAGGGAGATTACACTCCCTGCGCCCCAAGTCATGCGTTCGAGCTTATTCGCCCGGGCCCTTGCAGGCGATGATCTGGTCCTTGGTGTAGGTGGTCCAATCGGGGATCGAGATGCTGACCGGCCATTCCTTGTTGAGGGATGGATCGGCCGCACCCGCAAGCTTGGCCTTGCCGGCATCCGTGACGTTCTCCCACAGCTGCGGCTCGACCAGGACGGTGTGCTTGGCCGGCTTCTTGCCGCCGAGGATCTGCAGCGCGAGGGTCACGCCGGCGCCGCCGATCGAACCGGGATTGGTAACCGCCGCGCCGACCAGGCCCTTGACCGAGCTCAGCTGGCCGACGAAGCCGGCGTTGTCGGCGCCGACGACCGGCACCAGCGGATTGCCGGACTCGACGAGGGCGTCGACGATCACGTCGTCGATGCCGGATGTCCACACGCCGTTGAACGGCGTGCCGGTGGCGATGAAGTCGAGGATCTGCTGCTTGCCCTGGTCCTGCTGCCAGCCGGTGAAGACTTCATGTACGACCTTGACCTTGGGGAACTCCTTCAGCGCCTTCTTGAAGCCCTTGTCGCGATCGCTGTCGGCGGAGGCGCCGGCGGCGCCGCGCATGTAGACGACATCGCCCTTGCCGCCGATCTGCTTGAACAGCCACTTGGCGCCGAGATAGGCGTAGTCTTCCTGGTTGTTCGAGATGACGTATGCCGAAGGCTCGGTGACGCCCTGGTCGACGGCGACGACGACGATGCCCTTCTTGGTCGCTTCCTTAATGGCCGGGTTGATGCCGGTGGGATCCGCCGGGTTGACCACGATCGCGTCGACGCCGGCGCTGATCAGGTTGCGGATGTCTTCCAGCTGGCCGGCGGCGTCGGTGTTGCGGTGGGCGATGTTGAGCTTCGCCACCTTGCCGGAGGCCAGCGCCTGCGCCTTGATCGCGCAGATCATTTCCTCGCGCCAGCCGTTGCCCTGTACGGTGTTCGAGACGCCGATGGTGTAAGTGTCCTTCGCCATGGCCGGGCTAATGGCGCCGACGGCGACTACGGCGGCGATGACGCTTGGCATCATCGCCAGGTATCCAGTCTTCTTCATGGGAATATTCCTTTCCTCCACATTGAACTCATTAAACGCTTCCGTCGCCCGTCACGTCACTTGACGTAGGGCCGAAGTACGTCGCGCGCGAGCAGGAAGCCGAGCTTTACCCGCTCGTCGCTGCCTTCGAAGTTCCGGTCCTCGTGCTCGATGATCACCGGCCCATCGTAGCCGGCGCGATAGAGGCCGGAGAAAATCAGGCTCCAGTCGACATCGCCGAGGCCCGGCATGCGCGGAATCTGCCAGCCGATGCCGGCCGAAAGGATGCCGCGCTCGTAGAGACCGTCGCGGTCGATCATCAGGTCCTTGCCGTGGACGTGCAGCATGTGCGCGCCGAACTCGCGGATGAAGCGGCCTTGGTCGATCATCTGCCAGACGAGGTGCGACGGATCGAAGTTCATCGCCACGTCGCCGCCCCAGGCTTCGAGGATGCGACGCCAGATGCGCGGCGAATAGGCGATGTTGTGCCCGCCCGGCCACTCGTCCTGGCTGAAGATCATGGGGCAATTCTCGAACGTCAGCCTGACGCCGTTGTCGCGGGCGTGGGCGATAATGTCCGGCCACACCTTCAGCGCCTCTTCCCAGTTGGCGTCGACGGTCCTCGCGGCATCGCCGCCGCAGAACGTGTTGACGATCGGCACGCCCATCTGGCCCGCGGCGACGATGACATGCTTCAGGTGATCGATGACCGTCTTGCGATGGGCGGGATCGGGATGGAGCGGATTGGGATAGTAGCCGAGGGCCGAAATCGAGATGCCTTTGGCCGCCAGCGCGGCGCGCACGTCTTTGGCGGCCGAGGGCGAAGTATTGGCGACGTCGATGTGGCTGGTGCCGGCGTAGCGGCGGGTCGGCCCGGTCGACTTCGGCCAGCAGGCGATCTCCAGGGCCTCGAAGCCGGCGGACGCCGCCCAATCGGCAACTTGCATCAGCGGCGTATCGGGAAAAGGCGCGGTGAGGAAACCGAGCTTCACGCGGATCTTCCTTGGGTGGCGAGAAGAGGATGCGGACGATAGGCGATCGGTTCGTCCGGGAGGAGTCCGGGGCGACAGCCCGTGAGCCGGCACATCATGCCTTTGCTCCGGCGACCCATTGTTCCTGGTCGACAAGCGCGCCGGTCATCGGACCGGCGGCGTCGCTGAGCAGGAAGATGGCGAGGTTGGCCACTTCCTCGGCGGCGAGCAGGCGGCCGAAAGGAAGCGAAGCGGCCGCCTTGTCGACCCAGCCCGGTCCGTGGCCGAGGACTTCCCCCTGCATGACCATTTCGGCCGGCGTCGCCGACCAGCCCATCATGATGCCGTTGACGCGGATGCGGTCGCGCCGATGGGCATTGGCGGCGTTCTTCGTGAGCAGGGCGAGGGCCGCCTTGGTTGCCGAGTAGACGGCGAGTTCCGGCGAGCCGCAGTGGGCATTCATCGACAGGATGTTGACGATCGCTCCGCCCTGCTTCCGCTCGCGCATGGCCTTGATGGCATGCTGCATGAGGAAGAAGGGGGCGCGCGCATTGACCTCGAAGAGCTTCGTCCAGTCGGCAATATCCGCGTCGGCGACGGAGGCCCGGTCGGTCAGCCCGGCGGCGTTGACGAGCAGGTCGATGCGCCCGAAACGGTCGAGGCACCGGTCGACGAGCCGCGCCGGCGCAGAAGGATCGGAGAGGTCCGCCGAAAGGAATTCCGCCGGGACGCCGCCGCTGGCGAGCCTGCTCGCGGCGGCATTTCCGCGGGCCTCGTCGCGGCCGGTGAGCAGGAGGCCGGCCGCGCCGCTCTTCGCCGCGGCTCCCGCAATGGCACCGCCGACGCCCTGCGCCGCGCCGGTGATCAGTGCCACTTTTCCGTCGAGGCGAGCCTCCATCCGGACTGCGTTTCCTGGAACGAAGTTTCTATTTCGGGCAATATGAAACGGCACTTCCCGGCAGTCAATCGAGGATCAGGCGGGCGGCCCGGAAGCGCGTCGGGCGACGACGCCGTGCACGAGCCCCATGCCGACGGCGAGCGTGGCGGCAAGCGAGCGGAAACCGGCGAAATCCGATTCGATCACCTCGATCCAGGCCTCGGAGAGCTTGACCAGCGGGCTGAAGGTGCTGTCGGTGATCGAAACGATGCGTGCATCGCGCTCCCGCGCCGCGGTCACCAGATCCGGCGTGATCGAGTTGTACGGGCTGAAGCCGACGGCGAGCACCGCGTCGCGCCTGCCAACGCAACCGATCTGGTCAAAGGCGGTCGAGCCGACATTGTCGACAAGGACGTTGCGCACGCCCTGCTGCGAAAGCGTGAGCGAGATGTATGCAGTGACGGGAAAAGCACGCTTGCTGCCGACGACGTAGATGAGGTCGGCCTCCGCCATGATCGCGATCATGCGCTCGAAGTTCCGGACATCGAAACCGTCGCCGATCCGTCCGAGCGACGCCTGCGAGGCCGCCACCAGCCCATGGACGAAATGGAGGTCGGGATTGCTTTGCGACCGGGCGCTTCGCCCGCCACCGGTCGGCCGGCGCCTGTCCGGCCACGAGCCCTTGATGTGCTCCTTGAAGATCTCCTGGAAATCCGAGAAGCCGGCATAACCGAATGTCTTGGCAAAGCGGACCAGGGTGGACGGCTGCACGCCGGCCTGGCCGGCGACACTGCTGATCGT